>NZ_JBITJV010000009.1:0-213982 GCF_044460385.1 Streptomyces sp. NPDC050121
ACCACGAAAGGAACGGGTGACGCGCCATGGAAGAGAAAACCGCAGAGGAAATCATCGTCGCCGGCTGGATGGACTACGAGCCCGGCGACCGCGACAGGATGCTGGAAAACCTGGTCGCACTGGGACACCGGACCCGTGAGGAGGAGCCGGGCTGCCTGGACTACGCGATGACCGCGGACCCCGGCAACGAACAGCGGATCCGTGTGTTCGAGCGGTGGGCCTCGCAGGAAGCCCTCGACGAGCACTTCGCCACCCCGCACATCAAGGACTTCCGGGCGGCCGTGGCCGGGCTGACGCGGGTCGGGGTCTCCTTGCGGGCCCATACCGTGACCTCGTCACGAGCCATGCGCTGACTCTCCGAGCCGCACCAGCATCTTGCCGACGTTGCCGCCGCCGAGCAGGGACAGCAGCGCTCCCGCGGCGTTCTCCAGACCGTCCACGACCGTCTCGCGCGCGGCGATCCGGCCCTCGGCGAGCCAGCCCGCGACCCGCTGCTCGAACTCCGGCCGCAGGTCGTCGTGGTCGCGGACGATGAAACCGCGCAGCGTCAGCCGCTTGAGGACCGCCTGGATCAACTGGTTGATGTCGGCGGAGCGTCGGGCGCCGCCGAACTGCGACATCATGCCGCACAGGGCGACCCGGCCACCGGTCCGCAGCGCGTGCAGGGCGGCGGCGAGCTGTTCACCGCCGACGTTGTCGAAGTACACGTCGATGCCTTCGGGCGCCAGCCGGGCCAGCGCGTCGCGCACCGGCTCGGCACGGTAGTCCGCGGCGGCGTCGTAGCCGAACTCCTTCACCAGCAGGGCGCACTTGTCCGGCCCTCCGGCGGTCCCGAGGACGCGGTCCGCGCCCAGCAGGCGCGCGAACTGGCCGGCGGCGGTGCCGACCGCGCCGGCCGCCGCCGACACGAGGACGGTGTCGCCCGGACGCAGCTCAGCGATCCGGGTCAGGCCCACGTACGCGGTGAATCCGGTCTGGCCGAGCAGGCCCAGCCAGGTAGGCAGCGGGGCGAGCCGCGGGTCGATGCGCCCCGCGCCGTCGGTGTGCGCCGCGTCCAGCACGGCCCGCTCCCGCCAGCCGAGCTGATGGCGTACGTACGTGCCCGGCGGCACCGAGGCACAGCGGCTCTCCTCCACCACGCCGAGGGCCCGGCCGTCGAGCGGTGATCCGGGGGTGAAGTTGTGCGTGTAGTGCTTCTCGGTGCTCTCCAGGCGCCCGCGCATGGACGGGTCGACGCTCATGTAGAGGTTCCGCACGAGCAGTTGCCCCTCCTCCAGGGGAGGCAGGGGGCGTTCCTCGACGGCGAAGTCACCGGGGAGCGGTTCGCCGTCGGGTCGGCGTACCAGACAGACCACCCGGGTGGTACGGGGCGTCACGGGGTCACTGCTCCGGCTGCGGGGGCGTACGCCGCTGGGCGAGGCGGCCGACCCAGCCGGCCATCTGGAGGTCGGCGTGGCGCAGTTCGCCCGACTGCCACCGGGCCTGGAAGTCGAAGACGCCCTGTGCCCCGGTCCTGGGGTCGGTCACCTCGACCAGTCCGTCCTCGGTGAGCCGGTACACATGCCCGGTCAGTGGGTGGATCACTTGCTTGGCCATGGAGGGCCTCACTCCTGCACTCGGCGGCGCACGCCGCGCTTGGTCACGGTCACCGGGCCCTCGACCCGGAGCCGGCAGGCGAGCCGGGTCAGGCCGTCCACCGGCCTGCGCAGGGCCTCGATGCCCTCGCGTTCCAGCGCGCCCACCGGGGAACAGTTCTCGGCGCCCTCCTCCACCTGGACGAAGCAGGTACGGCAGGTGCCCTTGCCGCCGCAGACGGTGGGCCAGCGGTAGCCGAGCCGCCGGGCGGCGGTGAACAGGTCCTCGCCGTCGAGGACTTCGAGCTCGACGCCCAGGGGCCTGACCGCCACCCGGTGGGTCACTTCTCCATCCATTGGTCGAGCGTCCGGTTGAAGTGGCGGATGCGGCTCTCCTGGTAGTTGGCCAGGGTGATGCCCGGCTTGCGCATCGCCTTCAGGCCCTGCTGGACGTAGGGCAGGTTCTCGCAGTCCTGGTCGAAGACGGGTCCGAGCACGCCGAGTTCGGGGATGTCGGCGAAGAGCATGTCCTCCGGCACCCAGCGGATCTTCGCCGGGGGCGGCATCTCGCCGGGCTGCTTCGGGGAGGACATGAAGATGATCTCGGCGGTGCAGGAGTCGGGGTCGAGGCCGTTGGGCCGGAACCGGTAGATGATGTTCGACTTGGCACCGCCCCAGGGGTTGAAGTTGGGGAACAGCAGGTAGTTGATGGCGTCCAGCAGTTCGGTGTCGGCGGTCTGCGAGAAGTCCTGCTGCGCGGTGGCCGCCAGTTGCTCGCGCATCCGCTCGGCGAGGACCTGGCGGGCGGTGCCGCCGGGCGGGATCGCCGGCAGTTCGTCGCCCTCCTGCATCACCAGGTCGCGGCCCTGGGCGGCGGCGTAGAACGCCCGCGAGTCGTAGAAGGTCTCCAGGACGTCCTCCTCCGTGACGGAGTCCGCCACGTGCGGGCTGGGCGCGCCCTGGATGTTGATCATCCGGTTCCAGTTCGGCTGGTCCGCCATGACGTCGTACTGCGAGTTGGCGTCGGCGAGCCACGGCAGCATCTGCGGGTGGGTGGCGATCACATGGAAGGACTCGATGAACGCGTCCTGTGCGATCTTCCAGTTGCAGGGCAGCACCTTGCCGATGTGCAGCGACTTGTAGCGGTTCTCCAGTGGCCAGATGTAGTAGTCGTCGAAGGTGCCGCGGTAGGAGTCGAAGGACTCCGCGTACGGGTCCATGTTGACGAAGACGAAGCCGCGCCAGGTGGCCACCCGGGCCTCGGGAAGGGCGAACTTCTCCGGGGTGACATGCGGGAAGTCCCAGGCGCACGGCGGGGTCTGCATCGTGCCGTCGAGGTTCCAGGCGAAGCCGTGGAACGAGCAGCGGAACTCGCTGACGTTGCCGCCGCCGGTGCGCAGTTTGCGTCCGCGGTGCAGGCAGACGTTGACGAAGGCGCGGATCTCGTCGGGGGCCGTGCGCACGACGATGAGCGAGTCGTCGCCGATCTCGTAGACCTCGTGGTCGCCGACCTCGGGAATCTCGCTCTCCAGGCAGGCGAACTGCCACACGCGCCGCCAGACCTGCCGCATCTCGCGTTCGGCCCACTCGCGGGAGGTGAAGCGGGCGTGGTCGATGTCCTCGCTGCCGAGGTGGTCGTTGCGCTCGTACCTCAGGGCGGGGGGAACGGGGCGGCTGTCCTGGTCGAGGTAGTCCTGGACGCTGGGCCCGGGGCACCGCGCAGTGGCCGGCTCCGATATTTCGTCCATCATCTCTCCTCCAGCAGAAACTTTATAGCGAGTGTAGTTACCAGTCACGGCCGGGAGCAACACTCACGTCGGCGAACGAGCCCGTACCTTCCGAGGCCATCACGTGATTCACCGTGAGCCTGGGACTTTTTACGGCCACCCTCTCCCCAAGCCCGCTGGGGCATGTCACACTCCGACCCACTTGAGGCTGTAGTGCCTCATAAGTTTCTCCGAAGGTTCCTGAATCGATCCGCCTGACCGGAGCCGACCGCCGTGGACGCGAGAGCGACGCGGGTCGCGGCAGCGCAGGCGTCACACCACGGGAGTACTCAACGATGAGTTCCAGACCCCGTCGCGCGGTCCGCCGCGCTCTCACCTCGATCGTCCCCGTCAGCGCCCTGCTCGCCCTGGCGGCGTGCGGCACCGACACGACTCCGGCCGCCGACTCGGCGAAAGCGGCGGCTTCGGACTCCCCCGGCCTGGCCGCCGCCCGCAAGGTCGTGGAGAAGTACTCCGAGCACCCGGCCCGGATCCCGGTCACCGAACCGGTGGGCGAGAAGATCCCCTCGGACAAGACGATCGACTTCATTCTGTGCGGCGTGCAGTCCTGCCAGGACCTGGCCGACTTCTTCACCGCGGGCGCCAACCAGCTCGGCTGGAAGGTGAAGCAGATCGCCACCCAGGGCACGCCCGAGTCCGTCCAGTCCGCCTACGAACAGGCCCTGCGCGACAAGCCGGACGCCGTCGTCTCCTCCGGGTTCCCGCGCGCGGTGTACGCCAAGCAGCTGGCGAAGCTGAAGGCCGCGGGTGTCCCGGTCATCCAGTCGAACGCCGACGACGTGGTGGGCGACGGCGTCTCCCTGCTCAAGAACGGGCCCGAAGACGTCGCCGTCCAGGGCGAGATGCTCGCCTCATGGGTGGTGTCCGACAGCGGCGCCCGGGCCGACACCGTCTACTTCGACCTGCCCGCCTACACCATCCTCAAGCCCGTCAAGGACACGTTCGCGGCCAAGTACAAGGAGTGGTGCGAGGGCTGCGCGCTGGACGCCGTCGACGTGCCGATCACCTCGATCGGCAAGGACATGCCGGACCGGGTGGTGTCGTACCTGCGCTCGCACCCGAAGGTGACCCACGTCGTCTTCTCGCTGGGCCTGCTCAACGTGGGCGTCCCGGCGGCGTTGAAGACCGCTGGCATCACCGGCAGGCACATCGCCGTGAACGTCGGTGACGCGCAGAACTACCAGTACATCCAGAGCGGCCTCAGCGACGCGGCGATGGCACTGAACTCGCACGAGGCCGCCTGGCTCCAGGTCGACGCGCTGGCCCGCCACTTCACTGGCCAGTCCATGGACGTGGACCAGAAGGCCGTACTGCCCAACATGCTGATCACCAAGGACAACCTCCCGAAGGCCATCGGCGACTTCCCGCTCGTCGAGGACTACGAGGCGCAGTTCAAGGCGCTGTGGGGACTGAGTTGACCGGGCCGGTGCTGCGGGTGGCCGCCCTGTCGAAGAGATTCGGCGGCACCCAGGCCCTGAAGGACGTCGATCTCGAGGTGTCGCCCGGCGAGATCCATGCCCTGATCGGACCCAACGGCTCCGGCAAGTCCACCATCATCAAGATCCTCGCCGGCTACCACCACGCGGAGCCGGGCGCGGTGGCCGAACTCGACGGCGAGCCCTTCGACCTCGGCCAGGTCACGGCCTCCCGCCACGACCGGCTGCGCTTCGTTCACCAGGAGCTGGGGCTGGTGGGCGAGTTGAGCGCCATCGACAACCTCGCGCTCAGTCACGGCTTCGCCCGCACGGCCTTCGGCAACATCCGCTGGCCGGAGATGGAGCGGCGGGCGAGCGCCCTCGTCGAACGGTTCGGCCTCGGCATCGACGTCCGCCGGCCGCTGGCGACGGCGACCCCCGTCCAGCGCACGGTGGTGGCCATCGCCGCCGCGCTGCAGGGCTGGGAGGGCCGCCGGGGTGTCCTGGTGCTCGACGAGCCCACGGCCGTGCTGCCGCCCGGGGAGGTGGCCCGTCTGTTCGACATCGTGCGGGAGGTCCGCGACGCCGGCGCCGGCGTGCTGTACGTCTCGCACCGGATGGACGAGATCTTCGCGCTCGCCGACCGGGTCACCGTGATCCGCGGCGGACGCCGGATCGCCACCCGCCCGGTCTCCGAGCTGACTCCGCGTTCGCTGGCGGAGCTGATGGCGGGCGAGGAGATGCAGACCGACCACCGTCCCACGCCTCCTCCCGGCCGCACCGACCCCGTGCTGGAGGTCCGCGACCTGTGGGCCGGGCCGCTGCGGGGAGTCGGCTTCGACCTGGCCAGGGGCGAGCGCCTGGGCGTCACCGGTCTGGTCGGCTCCGGCCACGAGATCATGCCGTACGCGGTGTGCGGGGCCCATGCCGGGCGGGTCAGCGGCAGGCTGCGGCTGCCGGAAAGCTCCGAGCGGTGGACCGAGGCGCGGGACGCCGACGGCCTGGGCCTTCCCCTGGTCCCGGCGGACCGGGCCGGCGAGGGGGTGATCGGCGACTTCTCGGTCGGCGAGAACCTCACCCTGCCGCTCCTGGACCGGCTGCGCGCCCGTTCCGGGCGGCTGCGCCGACGCCGCGAGTCCGCCTTGGCGGAGGACTGGATCCGGCGGGTCGGCGTACGTACGGGCGACCCCCGTCCAGCAGGCGCCAGGATCACCACGCTGAGCGGCGGCAACCAGCAGAAGGTCGTCATGGCCCGCTGTCTGGCCCAGCGTCCGCCGGTGCTGATGCTGTGCGAGCCCACGGCGGGCGTGGACATCGCCACCCGGCTGCAGCTGTACGACCTGATAGAGCGCCAGGCCGACGAGGGCATGGGCGTCATCGTGTCCTCCTCCGACACACAGGACCTGCTCGCGCTGTGCACCCGCGTCCTGGTGGTGCGGGACGGCCGGATCGCGCGGGAGATCAGCGGCCGGGACATCACCGAGTCCGCGCTCCTGCACGCCATGGAAGGAACCGAGTGACATGAGCCCTGGAAGGAACCGAGTGACATGACGTCCACCCCGACCCGGGCGGCGGAGGTCCCGCCGTCCGCACCGGAGAGATCCACGGTATCCGTACCGGGGACAGCGGTCCGACGGGCGGCGGCGGCCCTGTCGTTCCGCAACATCGGCGCCGTGTACGTGTGGCTGGTCATCGTCGTGCTCTTCTCCGTGTGGGCGCCGGACACGTTCCCGACCACCATCACGGTCAAGCAGGTACTCAACGGCAACGCCGTGGCGGGCCTGATGGCACTCAGCGTCGTACCGCCGCTGGCCGCACGCGTCTTCGACCTCTCGATCGCCTACACCATGTCGCTCACCAGCGTGCTGACCGCCCACTTCATGGTCTCCACGAGCCTCGGCCCCTTCGCCGCGATCGCCCTGGCGATGACCGCGGCCCTGCTGGTCGGGGTGGTCAACGGCGTCGTGGTGGTGGTCCTGCGCGTCGACTCGTTCATCGCCACCCTGGCCACCGGCGCGCTGATCCAGTCCCTGATCACCATGGTCACCAACGACAGCTCGATCACCGGTGTGCGGCTGCTCGCCGAGCCGTTCGCGAGCATCGCGCAGCTGGACGTGGGCGGCATCACCCTGCCGGTGCTGTATCTGCTGCTCGCCGCCCTGGCCATCTGGTTCCTGCTGGAACACACCGCCACCGGGCGGCGGTTGTACGCAACCGGTTTCAACGCCGACGCGGCCCGGCTGCAGGGGGTGCGCACCGACCGGCTGCGCTTTCTGACCCTGCTGGCCTCCGCCCTGCTCGCCGGTTTCGCCGGCGTCGTCTTCGCGTCCTCGGTCGGATCCGGATCGCCGACCGCGGGCACCCCGTATCTGCTGTCGGCCTACGCCGCCGCGTTCGTCGGGGCGACCCAGTTGCGCGCGGGCCGCTTCAACGCCTGGGGCACGGTGTTCGCGGTCCTCCTGCTCGGGACGGGCATCACGGGACTCGGGCTCGCCACCAGCGCGCAGTGGGCCGCGAGCCTGTTCACCGGCTCGGTCCTCATCGTGGCGCTGGTCCTCACGGGTGGCCGGATCGCCCTGCCCGCCGTACTGCGCCGCAGGCCTGCTCCGACTTCCGGCAAGGAGAACTGAGGATGAAGGCTGTTCAGTACCGGCGGGTGGGACACGCCCCCGAGGTCGTGGAGGTCCCGGTGCCCGAACCCGGCCCGGGGCAGGTGTTGTTGCGGGTGACGGCGGCGGGGATCTGCCACTCCGATCTGGCGGTGATGGGCTGGCCCGAGGAGCAGTTCCCCTACGCCCTGCCGATGACACTCGGTCACGAGGGTGTGGGGACCGTCGCGGCAGTGGGCGCGGGTGTCACGGCCGTGACGGAGGGCGAGGCGGTGGCGGTGTACGGCCCGTGGGGCTGCGGACGCTGCCCCAAGTGTGCCGAGGGCAAGGAGAACTGCTGTCCGCACTCCGCCGGGCTCGGCATCCTGCCGCCGGGGCTCGGCTCCCCCGGTGCGCTCGCGGAGTACATGCTGGTGGACTCACCCCGCCACCTGGTTCCGCTGAACGGGGTCGACCCTGTCCAGGCCGCGCCCCTCACGGACGCCGGACTGACCCCGTATCACGCCCTCCGCAGGTCCCTGCCGAAGCTGCTGCCCGGCAGCACGGCGGTGGTGATCGGCGTCGGCGGGCTCGGGCATCTCGCCGTGCAGCTGGTGCGCGCGCTGACCCCGGCCCGGGTGGTCGCCCTCGACGTGAGCAAGGAGAAGCTGGAGCTGGCGGCCAGGGTCGGCGCCCACGAGACACTGCTCTCCGACGGTGAGGCGGCCGCGCGGATCCGGGAGCTCACCGGCGGTACGGGAGCGGAGGTCGTCCTGGACTTCGTCGGGGCGCAGGCGACCCTGGCCGTGGCCGCCGCGTCGGTGGCGGTGGAGGGCGATGTCACCGTCGTCGGCCTCGGCGGGGGCACGCTGGCCGTCGGCTTCGGGGGCGGGCTGCCGTTCGAGGTCTCGGCCTCCTTCCCCTACTGGGGCAGCCGGACGGAACTCATGGAGGTCCTGGAGCTCGTGCGGCAGGGGCTGGTGTCCGCCCATGTCGAGACCTTCACGCTGGAACGGGCGCCCGAGGCGTACGAGCGTCTGCACGCCGGTGACATCAACGGCCGCGCGGTGGTACTGCCGCACGGTTGACCCCACGATGCGGACAGGCCGGCGCCGGATCCACTCAGGCGCCGGTCCTCTCCGGCGTGTCCACCACCCGCCGCACACAGCGCCGGAGCACCGTCAGGAACTCCGGTGTCTCCCACGGCCCCAGGTCCACGCGCCCGGTGTCGTCCACGCCGAGGTCCTGCACGTCGTAGCGGCCCCGGCAGTGGCCGAGGGTGAAGTAGCAGCACTCGCGGCGGGTCGTGGGCTGGTCGCTCGCCGAACACATGCGAGCCGGTCTGGTCGTCGACGCGGTGACGTCTGCCGTCGAGGCCCGCGGCGGTGTCATGCGCGGTGTCGTGTTCCACTCGGACCGCGGGGCCCAGGGCGGATTCAACTGGTCGTCGCAACACCTCGTGATCAGCGAGGTGTGGGATGGTTCGTCGTCAGCAGGCGGCCGATCGGGCGGTGCGCCCGAAGTTGAGGTCACCGGGGCATCCGAAATTTCAGCGTCATATCGAGGCGGAGTTCTGGGACGAAATCGCCAAGGGGCTTCTCGCGGAGGAAGCGGCTGGGGTTATCGGCGTGGCGCCGGCGGTGGCCACGCGCTGGTACCGGCAATGTGGCGGCATGCGACCGTTCGATCCGCAGCCGCCTTCGGGCAGGTACCTGTCGTTTTCTGAGCGGGAGGAGATCGCGCTCCTCAACGCCCAAGGCAAGGGCGTTCGTGAAATCGCGCGGGAAGTCGCACGTGATCCAGGGACGATTTCCCGCGAGTTGCGGCGCAACGCGGCCACCAGGAGCGGCAAGCGTGAATATCGGGCATCGGTCGCGCAATGGAAATCGGACTTGGCCGCACGCCGCCCGAAGACATCGAAGTTGGTGGCCAATCCACGGTTGCACGCCTACGTCCAGGAGCGACTGTCCGGACAGATCAGCACGCCCGGCGGCAAGGCGATCGCTGGACCTGCGACAGGCGGGTGGACGGGTCGGAACAAGCCGCACCGCAAGGACCGCGCGTGGGTGCAGGCATGGAGCCCGGAGCAGATCGCGAACCGGATCAGGCTTGATTTCCCCGATGATGAGTCCATGCGCATCAGCCACGAGGCGATCTACCAGGCGCTCTACATCCAGGGCCGCGGGGCGCTCAGGCGAGAGCTGATCCTGTGCCTTCGTACGGGCCGCGCGCTGCGCGCCCCGCGCGCTCGTTCGCGCCGCAAGACCTGGGCGCACGTGACACCCGAAGCGTTGATCAGCGAACGGCCTGCCGAGGTCGAGGACCGTGCTGTTCCCGGCCACTGGGAAGGGGACCTGATCATCGGGCTGGAGCGTTCCGCGATCGGCACGGTCGTCGAGCGCTCAACTCGATTCACGATGCTCGTTCACCTGCCGCGCGAGGAAGGCTACCGGCACAAACACACGGTCAAGAATGGCCCTGCACTGGCTGGTTATGGGGCGATCACGATGAAGAACGCACTCGCCAGCACGATGTCGACGCTGCCCGAGCAACTGGCACGGTCGCTGACGTGGGATCGAGGAAAGGAGATGTCGGCGCACACTCAATTCAAGGTCGAGACTGGCATTCCCGTGTTCTTCGCCGATCCGCATAGTCCATGGCAGCGCGGCACCAACGAGAACACCAATGGGCTCTTGCGCCAGTACTTTCCGAAAGGCACCGATCTCTCCAGATGGTCCGCTGAGGAAGTCGAGGCCGTCGCTCACACTCTCAACAGCAGACCCCGCAAGACGCTCGGTTGGAAGACACCCGCCGAAGCACTCAACGAGCAGCTACAGTTGATTCATCAAGCCGGTGTTGCAGCGACCACTTGAATCCGGTCAGTACACATCTGCGGCGTTCGCGGAGGTCTGCCGCACGCACGGCATACGCCGCTCCATGGGCCGAGTCGGCTCCAACTACGACAATGCCCTGGCGGAGTCCTTCTTCGCCACGTTGAAGCGCGAACTGCTTTACGGTGCACGATGGCTGACCAGGTCCGAGGCCCGCATGGCGGTCTTCGCCTGGATGGCCTGGTACAACCGCAGGCGGCGCCACTCGGCACTGGGTTACCGAAGCCCAGTCGACTATGAACGGCAGCACGCCACCACCATCGATAGCCTGGAGCTGGTCGCATAACACGCGAGTGTCCACGCAATAGGGCAAAGCCCGGACCTCCACGCTCCCCAGCACGACCGGCCCGTCGGGCTTACAAAGCTCGCCAGCAGGGTCAGCCGTGTTCATCGCCCTACTAACGCAACGGACTCACCGGCGACGACGACGAGCACTGTTGCGCGCAGACTGAGGTTGCTCCTTGCCGGTAAGCACTCCGGCCGTGAGCAGTCGGCCTTCACGGACACTCCGCGTGATCTGCTGGCGAACCAACTCCGTACTTACTCCGGCGGTGCCAATCATGCCTGTCTCCACCAGCCGGGTGAACATGGTGTTGTCCAGGTAACTGGGAACGTTGGAATAACCGAAGCGCAGTGCCCCGCCTCGGCCATCCCTCAGCCTTGAGTCGCCACGCAGACGCTGGAAGTGCTGCCGGGAAAAGTACATTCCCGGCACCATGACGTTTGCCTGCGGGATCAGCCCTTCAGGCGGGCACAACTTGATCCAACTCGGATCGGGGCTCAGCCTGTGGTCGTCGGTCGGTCGCCGGAGACGGGCAGCATAGGCGTCCACGTCTTCCATGCGCTTCAGTTCGTCGGCCAGTTTGCGGTCGCTATCCGGGTAATAGTAGCCGCCTACCCTTTCCAGCTTCTTGTACTGGACCAGGATCAGACTGCCACGGCTTTGGTGGTAGTACAGGAGGTCAGAGCCGGAATTCCCCTCTATGGCGGTGCGGTTCACGTTGGCGATCAACAGCGACTGGCCGTCTTGCCGGAAGCTCCTCCAAGCAACATGCCCAGTTCGCTCGCCGATCCATCCCAGAAACATCTCGGCATCGTGCCCGATGTGGTGATCTTCAATCGCGATGTCGTGCTGCGTGGCTGCTTGAACCCCGCCTGCTGGCGCCGTCTCCGGCCGACTGAGGAGGTCGAGATACGCTGGCGGCGGCCCGTCGTCGTACAGTTCCTCGGCTGGCGGATCCCAGCGGGCGAGCTGGGGGATGGACATCCCTGCCATACGCCCGATTCCTAGAACTGCGTCGCGCTGGGTCGCCAGGGCCTCTCCTGCTTTCGAGCGCACGGTATAGCCGTCAAGCGCCGTTCTGAGTCGACCGATCACATCGCCTGCGTCAGGCCGCAAGTCGACCAAGGCGTCGAGCAGAGCCTTGCCCGTCGCCTCAGTCTGCTGCCCCTCATCAACCAAGTGCCTGTGATGCCTCGCCGCTAAGCGAGCGATGACCTCCTTCAGCATTACCGGTTGTGACAGTGCATTGACATGTGAGATCTCCAGCTTCTGCTCCAAGTCGGCGACCTGACGTAGTCGCTTGGTGTGTCCGAGCCTGGTCACGTACAAGAGGCCATGCCTGTCGGGAGTGGCAATCAGGGTGATGTGGCCTCCCTTGGTCCAGAACTCCCTAGGTCGTGTGGCCGTCCATGTCCACTCCCGACGCCCCGCGGCCGGGAACAAGCCCTCCTGCCACTCAATATGTGCTGTCTCGGACTCCGTGCACCTGATGATCGCGACCATGCCGATCATTCTGGCCGCCGAACTCGCTCGCTGTGGTGTTCAAGCAAGAACAGCCGCTCGGGGGCGGTACCTCGAGTGCACACCAAGGCAAGCACTGGCGCGACGGTTTGCGATCCAACCGCAGTCGGCCGATCAAGAAGCCGCACCACCAGAAGGTGGGCAGCCCTGTCCGCTCACGCATCGCTCACGCAAGTCATCCGACAGCACCCCGGCCGCGCACCCCACCATGCCCCGAGCAACAGAAAACCCCAGGTCAACGACTATCTGACCTGGGGTTTGATGGAGCCGCCTTCGGGATTCGAACCCGAGACCTACGCATTACGAGACCGTGAGGGATCGTGTTGCGTGGTGCCTCGTCGTGCTGTGCAGTGATGTTTCGGCTGATCAGAGCGCGTGCGACAGGTTGGCCCGTGCCACCCCGTGATGCACCGTCCAAAGGCGTCTGTCCACCGGCTGTCCACCGGAGAGGTTGTCGCCAGCCTGCCAGCGCGACCGACGCCGGGCTGTCAGCGATGCTGTCGTCCGATCGGAGAGACGGGCGGGGGCGCTGTAAAGGCCCTACAAGCCATCCACCGGACGGCTCCTCTACGGGCTCTTCCCGGTAGTACCGCATCCCGGGTGCCACCTGCGCTTGTGCCTCGGATCCGGAATACCCGAAGGCCGTTTTCGATTGCTTCTACTGTGGTGATCTCGGGAGAGGGACGCTGGCACCGACCTGAAGCTTGTTCCGGCTGGATGCCGCTGGCTAGGAGGTGAGCTGCGGGGCTCGACGGTGGCGCTCGCGGTAGAGCTGCGGCGGCGCGTCGAGGTGGGCATGGAGTCGATGCTCGGCATCCGCTTCCTGGCGTCGGAGTACCCGACGGGACCGTGACACGGGGGGTGGATCGACTCGCTCGGCCTGGACAAGAACAGCACGCCTACGCTGATCGAATACAAGAAGGGCTCCGTCGCGTTCCGCCACTCTGAGCCCCTCTTGCACCCGTGGAAATGGTCCGGGCAGTAGTCCACGTAGAGATGGTTCGGCTAACTGCCGTCACGGCACTCAGAAGCCCCGCCAGGATTCTCCTGACGGGGCTTCATATGTACTCAAGTGACGCTTAAGCGCCCCTACTTGACCGACTCCATCTCGCATTCAGAGCCACACCGGAGTGGACATTCGAGCCGATGATCTCGGAGCTTATTGCCCATACATCATCACCGCCCACGGACTACGATTCTCCCGGGCTCTCCCACTGCCCCCTGTTTACCCCATCCTCGTCCGGCACAACGGCGCACCAACTACCCATGGCCTTGTCTGCCAGCATGAATGAGAAACCCTCACCGATAACATCGGAGAGACTGTCAGCACCACCGGGATATGCCCGGTAGACCAACTCGCCGGGCAGCAGTGGGTCCGCAAAGGCAGTGAATTCGTCTTCCAATGTCTCCGGCCCGGGTTGCAGGTCCGGCTCGGCGACCACGCAAAGGAGAGAGCGTGGTCGCACCAGCCGGGCCACTTCCCCCACGTTGTCCCGGGTCACCCGGAACCATCGGCAACCGTAAGCTCCGTGTGCCCAGCGTTCGCACAACAGCGTGGCTCGCTCGGAGACTTCCCGCACCGCATCCCAGAAACCCTCGTCCGCGACAGCGTCCACGGGCTTCGACACGTCCACCGGTTCTGGAACCGCACTGCGCCACTCGAGACTCACCTCCCCGCTTCGGAACCCCGCGAGTTCGGTGGTCACTGCCGGTGTCACGTAGAGGTGGACGGCCCCGTCCCATCCCGACTCGATGAGAAGCCGCCCCGACATGGAGAGTCGGCAGTACGGCCCCCTCCCAGCCACCATTCCCTCGACGAGATCGATCGCTTCCGAGGGAGGGACGTCGACACCGTTGCGGAGGCTCGCGTACCTGCCCGGCAAGGGCTGGCTCACCAAGAGCTCGCCGACCTCCAGGAAATCGACGTCGCTCTTCTCGATCACCGTTGCGAGCGCCCTGCGCAGTTCCGCCGCATACGCACTCCAGTCAGACGCCTCCGCCAGCTCGTCTCGCACGCTCTCGCTGCGCGGGCCGAGGACCAGTTCGGTGCTCAGTTCGGTGCTCACTTCGCCAGCCATTTGAGCCCCGTCACCTCCCCGTTCGGCGATATGTCCACTCCATACGTCCCGTCCCGAGCCGAGTCCTTGGTCGACTGGAAGGCGTCGCGGGAATTGCTGCCCTTGAACACGGCTTGCTTGTTGTGCCCGGTCCTGTCGTAGGTGATGTACTTAGGCTGGCCCCCGCCCGCCTTCTTGTTCTCCCAGATCGGGGCCCCGGTCACGGATCGCTTCTTGCTCTTCGTGTATCCCAGGAAGTTTGCGACGTCGTCGGACTGCGCACGGGTCATCGAGTTGCAGTTGTCGTTGTGAACGAGGACCGGAGTCCTGTCCGCCAGCACATAGTACGTGTGGAGGTCGGCGACGGTCAGGTTGTGCACTGTGGCCGGCTGGGTCCAGCGCTTGACCGCGGTGATGCGGACCACGGCCTTGGTGGAGGCGTGGAGGTGTTCGCCGGCGGCCAGGGCGGTGGCGTCGATCCATTCGTCGAGTTCCGGGACCCAGAACGGGTGTCCGTCCGTCGCGGTGACCGTAGCAGTCAGTTCCTTGCCATCGACCTTGATGGTCAGGGTGATCCTGACCAGGTTCTTCAGGCCCTTGCCGGTGATCTCGGCGGTGACCGTCTTGACGGTGGTGCGGCCGGTCTCCGGGTCGGTGGCGAGGACCTTGTCGCCGGTCTTCACATCCTCGATGGGCTTGGTGGTGCCGTCGGCCATGAGGACTTGTGTGCCGGGGACGAAGCTGTTGCAGGGCTTCGCTTCGCTGCCACGGGCCCCGCCGATGTATGCCAGCAGGGCGGTGGCGACGACGTCACGGATGACGTTTCCGCGTGCGACGGCCGCGGCCTTCTCGTTGCATTCCTCGGCGTTGTAGACGCAGTAGGTGGCCGCGATCTCCTTGGCCTTGTCGACGTCCTTGCCGCCGTGCAGCACGTAGAGATAGGCCTGCCGGCATCCCTCGCGCCCGTAGCAGGCTGAGCCCTCCGTAGACGACTCGTAGACCGGGTTGTACCAGAAGTCGTCGGTGAACTCCCCGTTCATCCGGGGGGACCAGTACTGGTCGGCCAGCTTGTCGATGTCCCTCGTGACCGGGGTGTTGACGGCTACCCAGTGCTTCTTCGCGGCCCGGGCGCGCTTGTGGATGGTGCCGCGGCGGTAGTCGGTCGTGCCGGACTTCGCGTCGTAGCCGACTTCCTTCTGGATGCTCTTGCTGCAGTTCGCGAGGGAGTACTCGCAGGAGTTGGGCCTGGAGCCAATCTCCGTACCCGCCGGGTCCGAGTAGGTCAGCGGGTTGTTGTTGGCGTAGGTGTAGCCGTGCATCTGCTGCGGGTCGGTTGCCGTGAAGACCGGGTCGACCGACAGGAAGCGGCCCGTGGCGGGGTCGTACTCGCGGGCGCCGAGGTGGGTCAGGCCCGTGACGGTGTCGGTGGTGCCGCCGACGAAGCCCTTGGTACCGGTCCAGGTGCCCGACCCGGTGCCGCGCAGCCCGCCGAACGGCAGGGTGCGGCGCTGGGTCAGCGCCTGGGTGCCGGCGTTGACGGACAGTTGGGCGGTGCCGTGATGGTCGGCCAGGGTGAAGGAGATGGATCCGTCGTTGGCCTGGACTGCCTGGTGGCCGCCGCCGACGTCGAAGTAGCGGGTGCCCTTCGCCGCGGTGGCGCCCTTGGCCAGGGTGATCTCCGTGGCACCGAGGTAGAGCGTGGTTTCCGTCGGGGTACGGCCGATCAGCCGGTTGCCGTCGGCGTCGTACAGGTAGTCGGTGACCTTGTCGCTGCCGCCCTCGACCGGCTGGGTGACCTTGGCCAGATGACCCTCGGCGTCCCAGTCCAGGGTCTGCGAGGTGCCGTCGCCCAGCAGCCGGGTGTGGGTGTCGCCGGACTCGTCATAGGTGAAGCTGTCGGTGGACTTCACCGTGCCGGTGGTGGTGTCCACCGAGCCCAGCGTGTGCGGCCGGACCGCTCCCGCGTCGGGGTAGTGGTAGCTGCGGCTGGTGTCCGAGGCTCCGGACGTGGTGGCGTGCTGAGTCTCGGCGAGCCGGTTGCCCACCTTGTCGTAGCTGTACGACGTCCAGTACGGGGCCGGGCCGCCCAGGACGGCGCTGGTGGGTGCGGTGGCGCAGCTGGTGGTCGGCTGGGCCCATGCCTCGGTCAGCCGACCGAGGTAGTCGTAATTGAAGCACTGGTTGTCGGTGCCGGAGCGGGAGGTGTCGGAGACGGACAGGACGTTGCCGGCCTCGTCGTAGGAGTAGGTGTTGTACTGGTCGACGCCTGCGACGTCCTGGCGGTCCACCCGTGAGGTGGCCAGCCGCTGGGTGCCCCACTGGTAGGTGCGGGCTTTGCCCTATTGCGTGGACACTCGCGTGGACGCGCCGGAGCGCGGACAGGGTGAGGTCACCGGTCAACGCCTCACCGGCCAAGTCCGCAGCCAGGCTGCCGCACTGGTCCAACGGGAGCAGACCGGGCAACGGCCCGGCGCAGCCACTACCGACGACGATCCGCCGACGAATCTGCCGGATGGACAACGAAACCGAACCGGAGCATCAGAGCCGTTGAAGGTCTCTCGCACTCCTGTCGGTCCAGTGGGAACGGCATAGCTCGATCATGGACTTCCAGGACCTGTTCCCCTTGAAGGGAATCTCGAAGATCCGGGCGAAAAGCCATGCCCCGGACACCGAGACCGGCAGGGCCACGATCAGCGTGAACCCGAAGGTGGGCAGGCCGGGCGATACGAAATGCGGGGCCACTCGACGGATCACGGCCATCACGATCGGCAGATGGATCAGGTAGAGGCTGTAGGAGAAGTCACCGAGACTCCGAATGGGCCGCGCGGTCAGGAGCCGTACGAGGACGGCGGGTCTGCCGGTGGCCACCGCGGCAATCAGCATCGTCATAGCGGGAGCGATGGCGAGATCCACCCAGAAGTAGTGGTTCACCGTCCAAACAGACCCCCGGACGACGCCGAGAGCCAGGACAGGCAGGGCGGCCAGGACGGCGAACCATCCCCAGGGCAGGCGCCGGACTCTGTCCGACGCGACCACGATGCCCGCGCCCACCACGCCGGCGACGAACACGGGAGCGAGATGCGGCGCGAGCCAGTTGGCGCCCTCCACAGGAGACGCGTCAGCCGCCATCAGGCCACGAGCGATCACCGGAAGAGTCACACACACGACCAGGACCGCCGCGCTCCACCGCCGCCGGACAAACAGGAGAAGGGGAAAGAGGACATAAAGCTCGGCCTCGACTCCGATCGACCAGAACGCGCCGTTCGGTGTCGGGGCGGTGAACATGTCCTGGCCGAGCAAGCCATACACCAGAATCGACGAGCCCGTAGGCGGTCCGAAATGCGAAGCTGGCACCACGAACCAGGAAATGATCAGGCTCATGACCAGCGCTGCCCAATACGGAGGCAGGATGCGCCAGGCGCGTCGGCGCAGGAACTGGACGACACCGCCCGACCGCCAACCGTGACGCGCCGGGGAGATCGCCAGGGAGAAACCGGACAGCACCAGAAAGAAGACGACGGCAAGACGCCCGAACATCAGCCCATCCAGCCACGGAGGCGCCGAACTGTCGGGATACCCCGGGAACGTGTACAACCAGCAGTGGAACAACACCACATACAGTGCCGCCAGGCCGCGGAGACCATCCAGACCCAGCACCTGCCGACGGATGTCTGCCCCGCTCGCCCGCTCCTCCTGCCCCACCGGGGCGGCCAAGTCGAGAGCGCTACTGACCGGACGGCTTGAATCCACTGAAATCGTTCAGCCCTTTTTCCGCACCGCGTTTGCCGCACGCCGCCGACGCCTCGACGGTCGCTGTACGATGCAACCCACGACAGGCGCATGCCCGCCGACCCGTTTCCCTGGTAGTACGCCGGGCGCCGAGATGCCACCCACCGTGACTGATACGTTGCGTCCGGCTGAGCGGTTCAACAGGCAAGTCGAGACCTTCATCTCGCCGTGGTGAACCTCCGCTCGCGGAGGAAATCCCAGTCGGGCAGGATCCCGCTCGACGAGATGCACGCCCACGCGCTCGGGGTCGCCGTGGACAGGAACTGGGCACCACCCTCGCCAGCAGGGCTCACAGATTCCCGACCATCGGAGTCGCGTCCCCTGTCGCGCACTTGATAGGACGCCACACTCACAGCCGTGATCACTGCCAGACCGAGTCGGACATGAAACTTGTCAGGACCGGACAGTTCTAGCCGTTACCGATCACCCATCGAAGATGGTCGCGTTTCACGCGTCGCCCCAGGGGCAACGATGGGTCTCTGATGGGGTGTCACGCACGCCTGTCCACCGGTTGTCCACCAAAACCCCATGCGCATGCCGGACTCAGCCCTCCCAGATGAGCAAAAGCCCAGTTCAGAGACTCGGACCGTCAATACGGTCACGGAAACCACACCTCCGGCCTACGCATTACGATGCACGGACCACAAGTGCCCGATTCGCCAGAATGCCAAGGTCAACAAAACAAGAAAACCCCAAGTCAAAGGCTTGACCTGGGGTTCACCATGGAGCCGCCTTCGGGATTCGAACCCGAGACCTACGCATTACGAGTGCGTTGCTCTGGCCATCTGAGCTAAGGCGGCACGCTGTCCGCACCATGGTGCGATCAGCAACGTCGGTAAGTCTACACAGTTTCCGAGGGTGCTCTGAACACACCCCGGAAGCCCCGCTTCCGGGGTGGACGGTGTCGGCTACTTGCAGCGTTTGCCCTGCGTGGGAGGCGTTCCGTGCAGCAGGTAGGTGTCGATCGCGGAGTCGATGCAGGCGCTGCCGCGGCCGTAGGCGGTGTGGCCGTCGCCCTCGTAGGTGAGGAGGCGGGCCGAGGCGAGCTGGTGGGCGAGGGACCGGGCCCAGCGGTACGGGGTCGCCGGGTCGCGGGTGGTGCCGACGACGACGATCGGGTCGGCGCCCTTCGCCTCGATGCGATGCGGCTCGCCCGTGGGCTTCACCGGCCAGTACGCGCAGTTCAAGGCGGCCCAGGCGAGGCCCTCGCCGAAGACCGGGGACGCCTTCTCGAAGGACGGGAGCGCCTTTTCCACCTGCTCGGGGGTGGCGAAGGTGCCGGGGAGGTCGAGGCAGTTCACGGCCGCGTTGGCCGACATCAGATTGGCGTAGCGGCCGTCGGGGTCCCGTTCGTAGTAGCTGTCGGACAGGGCGAGCAGGCCCGCGCCGTCGTTCTCCTTCATCGCCGTGGTCAGCGCCTCGCGCAGCTGCTCCCAGGTGCTCTCGTCGTACATCGCCGCGATCACGCCGGTGGTGGCGAGGGCCTCGCCGAGCCTGCGGCCGTCCGGGTCGCCGGTGGGGATCGGGTGCGCGTCGAGCTTGCGGAAGAAGGCCGTGAGGTTCTCGCCGACCTTGGCGGGAGCGGTGCCCTTCCGGCCGAGCGGGCAGTCGGGCCGGCGTGCGCAGTCCTTCGCGAACGACTGGAACGCCGTCTCGAAGCCCGCCGTCTGGTCCAGGTTCAGCCGGAGGGCGGGCAGCGACGGGTCCATCGCGCCGTCCAGGACGAGCCGACCCGCCCGGTCCGGGAACAGGCCCGCGTACGTCGCCCCGAGGAACGTCCCGTACGACGCCCCCACGTACGTCAGCTTCCGGTCGCCGAGGATCGCCCGGAGGATGTCCATGTCACGGGCCGCCTCCACGGTGGAGACGTGCCGCAGCAGCCGCGGCGAATGCGCGCCGCAGCCTTGCGCGAACTCCTTGTACGCGTCGACGAGTTCGCCGGTCTCCCGCCGGTCGTCGGGAGTGGTGTCCGTCTGCGTGTACGCGTCCATCTCACGCCCGTCGAGGCACCCCACGGGCTCGCTGCGGGCCACGCCCCGCGGGTCGACGGCGACCATGTCGTAGCGGGCGCGGACCTCGGCGGGGTAGCCGATGCCGGCGTACTGCTGGAGGTAGCCGACCGCCGAACCGCCCGGTCCGCCCGGGTTCACCAGCAGCGAGCCGAGCCGCTTGCCCCGCCCCGTCGCCTTCTTGCGGGCGACCGCGAGCCGGACGTCGCCCGCGCGCGGCTCGGCGTAGTCCAGGGGCGCCTTCATCGTGGCGCACTCGAAGCCGGGGACGCCGCAGCCGCGCCAGCTCAGCTTCTGCCCGTAGTACGGCGAGAGCGCCGACGGCGTGGCCCGCGGCAGCGCGGCGAGCGCCGCGACGGCCGTCGAACCGGCGGGACTCGTCGACCCTCCGGCGGAGCAGCCGGAGACGAGCAGCGCGGCGAGCGAGAGCAGGGTGACGCCGGTACGGTGCCTGCGGGGGAAGCGCCTGAAGTACATCCAGCGAGCGTAACTCTGCGCGACGCACCGAATGCGGTACGTACGGGAACCGCCACGGACGAGCTACCCCGTCAACCCACCGTCGGCCATCACCCTCCCCCGTCGCCCCATGATCGATCCCTCGGGCGACGTCACCCGGCTCTGAGTGCCATCGTCATCGCCTCCACCGCCAGCAGCGGAGACACGTTGCGATCGAGGGCATCTCTGCAGGCGGCGATGGCCTCGATGCGGCGCAGGGTGGTCTCCGGTCTGCTGTCGCGGGCGAGCCGCTCCAACGCGTCCTCGGCGTCCGCGTTGGCGATCGCGACACGGGAGCCGAGCTGGAGGGCGAGGACGTCGCGGTAGAAGGCGGTCAGGTCGGTGAGTGCGAGGTCGAGACTGTCGCGCTGGGTACGCGTCCTGCGGCGCTTCTGTTTGTCCTCCAGGTCCTTCATCACGCCGGCTGTGCCGCGCGGCATGCGGCCGCCCTGGGTGGCGCCCAGCGCAGCCTTCAGCTCCTCGGTCTCCTTGCCGTCCATCTCCTCCGCGAGCTGCTTGGCGTCCTCGGTGGCCGCGTCGACCAACTCCTGGGCCGCCTTGAGGCAGCCGCCGATGTCACCGATGCGCAGGGGCAGCTTCAGCACGGCCGCGCGGCGCTCGCGGGCGGCGGGGTCGGTGGCCAGGCGCCGAGCCCGGTCGACATGCCCCTGTGTCGCCCGGGCGGCTGCCGCGGCCACGGCCGGCTCGATGCCCTCGCGCCGTACGAGCATGTCGGCGACGGCGTCGACAGAGGGCGTGCGCAGGTTCAGGTGCCGGCAGCGGGAGCGGATGGTGGGCAGCACGTCCTCCAGGGAGGGGGCGCAGAGCAGCCAGACCGTGCGCGGGGCGGGCTCCTCGACCGCCTTCAGGACGGCGTTGGCGGACTTCTCGTTCAGCCGCTCGGCGTCCTCGACGAGGATGACCTGCCAGCGGCCCGTGGCGGGCGAGGTGTACGACTTGCGGACGGTGTCGCGCATGTCCTCGGCGAGGATCTGCGAGCCGACGGCGGCGACGGTGCTGACGTCGGCGTGGGTGCCGATGAGCGCCGTATGACAGCCGTCGCAGAATCCGCAGCCGGGGGCGCCGCCGAGGGCCCGGTCCGGGCTCACGCACTGCAGTGCGGCGGCGAACGCCCTGGCCACCTGGGCGCGGCCGGCGCCGGGCGGGCCCGTGAACAACCAGGCGTGCGTCATGTTCGACGCCTCGGGCGGCGGCATGGCGGAGGTGGCCGCGGTGACGAGCGCGTCGGCGTCCCGAGCGGCAGCGGCCAGCTGCTCACTCACCTTCTCCTGCCCGACGAGGTCGTCCCACACGGTCATGCGTCACGCCGCCCTTTCGTCACGTTTTCGTTGCGGGTTCCATTGTGCGGGGACCCACTGACAATCGAGCGGCGAGCCGCACAACGCTCAGCGCCGACGTCCCCGGCCCCCGCCCCGGCCGCCTCGGCCCCCGTCGTGGCCGTCGTCGTGGCCGTCGTCGTCCCGGTGCGGGCCGAGCAGTTCGTCCGCCAGCGAGGGCAGGTCGTCCAGCGGGGTCTCCTCGGCCCAGTCCCGCCGGGGCCGCTGCCGGGGCGTGCCGCTCTCGTCGATCTGCGGCAGCTCGCGCGTACGGTCGTCGCCGCCGGCCGGCCGCGACCCACTCCGCTCGTCGCGGAAGTACCCTGGCGGCACCCGGTCCGAAGGGCTGTCGTCGCGCACCGGAGGCAGTACGGCCGTCTCGTCCTCGGGGCCCTGACCGCGCACCGGAGGCAGCACCGCCGTCTCGTCCGCCGCTCCCGGCGGCACCGACGGCTGCGGCAGCTCGGCCGTGACCTCGGCGTCGGCGCCCGCGGACGGCCGGGAGGGCTGCGTCTGCTCGGGTTCCTTGTCCATCCGGATCGGCGGCAGCACGGCAGTCTCGTCCGCCGGCCCGCCCGACGCGTTCGTCGGCGTCACCACCGGCGTCGGCACGGTCGTCGCCTCCGGCGGGACCGCCGGGGTCGCGGGATTCATGGTCGTGGTGGGACGCGGCGGCTTCGGGCCGACCTGCGCCGCCGCCGCGGCCTGCTCCGCCGCGCGACGGGCCGCCTCGGCCCGCAGCAGCGCCTCCTCGGCCTTGCGCTGCTTCTCCAGACGCAGCGCCTCGGCCTCGGCGCGCAGCCGCGCCTCCTCCTCGGCCTGCTTGCGGCGCCGCTCCTCCTCCGCCCTGCGGCGGGCTTCCTCCTCGGCGCGGGCCTTCTCCTCCGCGAGGAGCCGGACCCGCTCCTCCTCGGCACGCCTGCGTGCCTCCTCGGCACGCAGCCGGGCCTCCTCGGCCTGCCGCTCGGCCTCGCGCCGCTGCGCCTCCTCCAGTTCGCGCCGCTTGCGCTCCTCCTCCTCGGCGCGCAGCTTGGCAAGCTGCTCCTGGCGCTCGCGCTCCAGGCGCTCCTCCTCGGCCTTGCGGGCGGCCTCTTCCTCGGCCTTGCGGCGGGCCTCCTCCTCGGCCTTCTTGCGCGCCTCCTCCTGGGCCTTGATCTCGGCCTCGGACAAGGGCAGCAACTGGTCGAGGCGGTGCCGGACGACGGCCGTGACGGCCTCCGGCTCCTGAGCCCCGTCGACCACCAGGTAGCGGCCCGGATCACCGGCGGCCAGCGTGAGGAAACCGGAGCGCACGCGCGCGTGGAACTCGGCCGGCTCCGACTCCAGCCGGTCCGGGGCTTCCGTGAAGCGCTCGCGGGCGTCCTCCGGGGACACGTCCAGCAGAACCGTCAGATGCGGCACCAGGCCGTTGGTCGCCCAGCGCGAGATCCGTGCGATCTCGGTCGGGGACAGGTCGCGGCCCGCGCCCTGGTACGCCACGGACGAGTCGATGTACCGGTCGGTGATCACCACCGCGCCACGCTCCAGGGCGGGCCTGACGACCGTGTCGACGTGCTCCGCGCGGTCCGCCGCGTACAGCAGCGCCTCCGCGCGGTGCGAGAGCCCGGCGCTGGAGACGTCCAGCAGGATCGAGCGCAGTCGCTTGCCCACGGGCGTGGCACCCGGCTCACGTGTGAGGACGACCTCGTGGCCCTTGGCCCTGATCCACTCGGCGAGCGCCTCGGCCTGGGTGGACTTGCCGGCGCCGTCACCGCCCTCCAGGGCGATGAAGAAACCGTTGGCGGCCGGGGTCTGCACCGGGTCGTCGCCGCCCAGCAGCGCGTCGCGCAGGTCCTGTCGCAGGGGGACGCCGGAGCGGTCGTCGACCTTGGCCAGCACCAGGGCGGCCACCGGCAGCAGCAGCGCACCGACGAGCATCAGGGTGAAGGCGGCGCCGCCGTGCGCGAACACGAACTTGCCGTGGTCCAGCCGGTGCGGCCCGATGAGCGCCGCCACCAGCGGGGCGATCACCGCGCCCAGCGCCACGACGACCCGCACGACCGCGTGCAGGTGTTCCGTCGTCCGCGTCCGGCGGTGTTCCTCCGTCTCCTGGTCGAGCAGCGTGTGCCCGGTGTTGGCAGCGACGCCCGCGCCGACGCCGGCCAGGGCCGAGATCAGCAGCACGCTGGTGACGTCCGGGACCAGTCCGGCGGCCAGCAGCGCCACGCCGGTGAAAGCGATGGCCAGCGCGAGCAGCCGGCGCCGGGACAGCGCCACCAGCACCTTCGGCGCCGTACGCACGCCGACGCCGACCCCGCCGGTCAGCCCGAGGACGAGCAGCCCGAACATCACCGGACCGCCGCCCAGGTCCTTGGCGTGCAGCACGGCCACGGCGACGGCGGCGGAGATCGTGCCGGCGACGGCGGCGCAGGCGAGGACCAGCAACGGGATCGCGCCCGTGCGGCCCGCGTCGACTCCGGAGGCCGCCCGGGGTCGGCGCAGTCCTTCGAGCGGCGACCGCGCGCGCGGGGTGCGCACCGAGGGCAGTTCAAGGAACGTCACGATGGACAGGGAGCCGGCGAACAGCCCCCCGGCGACGTAGGAGGCGAGGGCCGCCTGGTGCTGGCCGAACCAGTCGATCCCGGTGCCCAGAAGATTGTTGAACAATGCCGCGACGACCAGGGTGGCCGCACCCAGCGGGATGGTCACGAAGCCCGTGCGCAGCGAGAGGCGGCGCAGGGCGTCCATGTGGTCCGGCAAGGGGCGTACGGTCGCGCCCTCCAAGGGCGGGGCCGGCAGCAGTGCCGGAGCCGCGCTCTCGCGGGCAACCGTCCAGAACCGCTCGGCGACACCGGTCACGAACACCGTGACAAGCAGCAGGGCCAATGCGTCGTCCGGCGTCCAGTCGATCCACAGGGGCGCGACGATCAGCAGCGCGGCGCGCAGGCCGTCGGCGCCGACCATGGTCCACCGGCGGTCGAGCGGGCCGTCCGGTGAGGTCAGCGACGTCAGTGGGCCCAGAAGGACGGCGCCGAAGAGCACGGTGGCCAGAATGCGCACCCCGAAGACGATCGCCACTGCGAACGCCACGCCCCGGTAGCCGCCCCCGAAGGAGCCCTCGGCGATGGCTGTCTGGAGGACGAGGAGGACGAACACCAGGAGTGCGAGGGCGTCTCCCACACCGCCCACCAACTGCGCGCTCCAGAGCCGTTTGAGCTGCGGCTCGCGCAACAGGGCGCGCACTGCGCGCTCGCGGGAGTCCACCACCAGGGCGTTGTCCGGGGCCGGGTGGTGGGCCGTTGGCTGCTCGGCTCGCGTCATGCATTCAGCCTATCGGCCGCGACTGACAGTCCGGGGCCCCCGTCCACGCGTACGACCGCCCCGACACCAAAGTGATGCCGGGACGTTCGTTTCGCGAACCCGCCGTGGAGGAACCGTGGCTCGGCTCAGCCGGGCGATCAGTCCTCGACGGAGCGATCGGGCACCAGTCCTTCGACGAGCGCCCAGTCCTACGACGAGCGGTCAGTCCTCCGACGAGCGGTCAGTCCTCCGAGGGGGACGGGGAAGCCGTCGCCTTCTTCGCGACCGTCTTCTTCGCCGTCGCCGTCGTCTTCTTCGCGGTGGTCGTCTTCGCGGCCGTCTTCTTGGCCGCGGTCTTCTTGGCCGGGGCCGCCTTCTTCGCCGTCGCCTTCTTCGCGGGAGCCTTCTTGGCCGTCTTCTTGGCCGGCGCCTTGGCACGCTTCTCGGCGAGCAGTTCGAAACCGCGCTCCGGGGTGATCTCCTCGACGCTGTCGCCGGAGCGCAGGGTCGCGTTGGTCTCCCCGTCGGTGACGTACGGCCCGAAACGACCGTCCTTGACGACGACCGGCTTTCCGCTGACCGGGTCCGCGCCCAGCTCCTTCAGCGGCGGCTTGGCGGCGGCCCGGCCACGCTGCTTGGGCTGGGAGTAGATTTCCAGCGCCTCTTCGAGGGTGATCGTGAAGAGCTGGTCCTCGGTCTGCAGCGACCGCGAGTCGGTGCCCTTCTTCAGATACGGCCCGTAGCGGCCGTTCTGCGCGGTGATCTCCACGCCCTCCGCGTCGGCGCCGACGACCCGCGGCAGCGACATCAGCTTGAGGGCGTCCGCCAGCGTCACCGTGTCCAAAGACATCGACTTGAACAGCGAGGCCGTACGCGGCTTGACGGCGTTCTTGCCGGTCTTCGGGGTGCCCTCCGGGAGCACCTCGGTGACGTACGGGCCGTAGCGGCCGTCCCTGGCGATGATCTGGTGGCCGGACTCCGGGTCGGTGCCCAGCTCGAAGTCGCCGCTCGGCTTGGCGAGCAGTTCCTCGGCGAGCTCGACGGACAGCTCGTCGGGCGCGAGGTCCTCGGGGATGTCCGCGCGCTGGTGGCCCTCGGAGTCCTTCTCACCGCGCTCGATGTACGGGCCGTAGCGGCCGACCCGCAGCACGATGCCGCTGCCGACCGGGAACGACGACACCTCACGCGCGTCGATCGCACCCAGGTCGGTCACGAGTTCCTTGAGGCCGCCGAGGTGGTCCCCGTCGCCGTTGCCGGCGTCGGCGGCGCCGCCGTGGCCCGTACCCGTGCCCTCGCCGAAGTAGAACCGCTTCAGCCACGGCACGGACTGCGCCTCACCGCGGGCGATGCGGTCGAGGTCGTCCTCCATCTTGGCGGTGAAGTCGTAGTCGACGAGCCGCCCGAAGTGCTTCTCCAGGAGGTTGACCACGGCGAAGGACAGGAAGGACGGGACGAGTGCCGTGCCCTTCTTGAACACATAACCGCGGTCGAGGATCGTGCCGATGATCGACGCGTACGTCGACGGGCGGCCGATCTCGCGCTCTTCGAGCTCCTTGACCAGCGACGCCTCGGTGTAGCGGGCCGGGGGCTTGGTGGCGTGCCCGTCGACCGTGATCTCCTCGGCGGAGAGCGCGTCGCCCTCGCCGACCTGGGGCAGGCGGCGCTCGCGGTCGTCCAGCTCGGCGTTCGGGTCGTCGGCGCCCTCGACGTACGCCTTCAGGAAGCCGTGGAAGGTGATCGTCTTGCCGGAGGCGCTGAACTCGACGTCCCGGCCGTCGGCCGCCGTGCCGCCGATCTTCACCGTGACGCTGTTGCCGACCGCGTCCTTCATCTGGGAGGCGACCGTCCGCTTCCAGATCAGCTCGTAGAGCTTGAACTGGTCGCCGGTCAGGCCCGTCTCCGCGGGCGTGCGGAAACGATCACCCGAGGGGCGGATCGCCTCGTGCGCCTCCTGCGCGTTCTTGACCTTCCCGGCGTACGTACGCGGCTGGGCCGGCAGGTAGTCGGCGCCGTAAAGCTGCGTGACCTGGGCACGGGCGGCGGAGATCGCCGTCTCGCTCAGCGTCGTGGAGTCCGTACGCATGTACGTGATGTAGCCGTTCTCGTACAGCTTCTGCGCGACCTGCATGGTGGCCTTCGCGCCGAAGCCGAGCTTGCGGCTGGCCTCCTGCTGCAGCGTCGTCGTACGGAACGGGGCGTACGGCGAGCGGCGGTACGGCTTGGACTCGACGGACCGGACGGAGAAGTTCGTGTTCTCCAGTGCGGCGGCCAGGGCGCGGGCGTTCGCCTCGTCGAGGTGGAGGATGTTCGCGCTCTTGAGTTGTCCCAGGGAGTCGAAGTCGCGGCCCTGCGCGACCCGCCTGCCGTCGACGGTCTGCAGGCGCGCGACCAGCGACGACGGGTCCGACGGATCACCGGCGCGACCGGTCGCGAAGGTGCCCGTCAAATCCCAGTACTCAGCAGAACGAAACGCGATGCGTTCGCGTTCCCGCTCGACGACGAGTCGCGTCGCGACGGACTGGACGCGGCCGGCCGACAGGCGCGGCATGACCTTCTTCCACAGGACCGGCGAGACCTCGTAGCCGTAGAGACGGTCGAGGATGCGGCGGGTCTCCTGGGCGTCGACGAGCTTCTGGTTGAGCTGGCGCGGGTTGGCGACAGCGGCCCGGATCGCGTCCTTGGTGATCTCGTGGAAGACCATCCGCTTGACGGGGATCTTGGGCTTGAGGACCTCCTGGAGGTGCCAGGCGATCGCCTCGCCCTCCCGGTCCTCATCGGTGGCGAGGAAGAGCTCGTCGGACTCCTTGAGCAGGTCCTTGAGCTTCTTGACCTGAGCCCGCTTGTCGGCGTTGACCACATAGATCGGCTGGAAGTCGTGTTCGACGTCCACACCGAGGCGGCGGACCTCGCCCGTGTACTGGTCCGGCACCTCCGCGGCGCCGTTGGGAAGGTCGCGGATGTGCCCGACGCTGGCCTCGACGATGTAGCCGGGGCCGAGGTAACCCTTGATCGTCTTCGCCTTGGCAGGCGACTCGACGATCACGAGTCGGCGGCCGCCCTTCGCGGTCTCGCTGGTCGGGGACAACTTCGCTCTTCTCTCCGGTCGACGCTGGGGCCTCCCCAGGCCTTGCTCCCGGGGTCGGGTCATGGTGACGCTGCGGAGTGTGACGGTACATCCCGCCCCCGTGTCAAACGGGAAAAGCCCGCAACGGCCACTCGAACGGTAACCCGACTACCGCCATTCCTGCCGCCCGGAGTATCGACCGGCCCTTTTCCGTACGACCGGAACGCGTCCTCTCCTTTACCGGCGTGACCACGCTCACTCGGTCCGCACAGGGTCCGGCGCGATCCTCGAAGTCCGGCGCGAAGTCGGTCTCGGAGACGGCCCCGAAGACGCTCGGGACGTGGTCCCGGAGGTGGATTCAGAGGCGGGTGAAGCACCAGGTTCCGAGGGCCAGCGCGACGATCGCGGCCACGGTCGCGAGGGTCGCCGATGCGACGGGGCTCACACCATGGGCCACGGGTTCGCGGTGCCGCACCCGGACCCCGGTCCACATCAGCAGCGCGCCCCCGAACAGCACGAACACCGTTCCCGCGAAGATCGCCGGCCCACTCTCCATGATCGTCCGCGCCCCTTCTCTCCTACCCGCGCATGCCCCAGCCCCGGGAGACTGTCACGCACGGGCGGCGCCCCGGCGAACCCGAGGTGAACGCGGGGACCACGGGCGAACCCGGCGGACCCGGCGGACCCGGCGGACCCGGCGGAATCCGGTCGGTCACTCCGCCGGTTCGAGGAACCCCTGCTCCACCAGCAGGCGGATCTGGGCCGGAGTGCGGTCCCGCAGCAGCACCGGGTCCTCCCCCACCAGCTGGGCGATGGCATCGAGAATCCGGCCGGCGGTCAGCGAACCGTCGCACACGCCCGCGAAGCCGGCGCCGACCGTGTCTACCTTGGTGGCCCGGCGCATGCCGCGGTGCTGGCGCAGCACGACGTGCTCCGGGTCCTCGGCGCCGGGCAGCCCGACCTGCTCCTGGACGACCTCCGTGACCAGCCGGAAGCGGCCGGTGAGCAGGGCCGCGTCGTCGTGCGCGCGCAGGTAGTCGAGCCGTTCGAAGTGCGCCACGACCGTGTCACCGAGCGGCTGTTCGACCGGATGCGGCCACTCCTCCACCGTGATCACGGGCTCCGCGGCCGTCGTCCTGCGCAGCGTGATCCAGCCGAAGCCGACGGCCTTCACCTTGCGCGCCTCGAACTCGTCCAGCCATGCGTCGTAGTGCGCCTGGTACGCGGCCTCGTCGCCCCGGTGGTCACCGGCGTCCCTGAGCCAGAGCTCGGCGTACTGCGTGATGTCCTGCACCTCGCGCTGCACGATCCATGCGTCGCACCCGCGCGGCACCCATGACCTGAGCCTGTCCTGCCAGTCCTCCCCTTCGACGTGCTGCCAGTTGGCGAGGAACTGCGCGAACCCGCCGTCGTTCAGCCGTTCCCCTGCCCCTTGAACGAGCGAGCGGCACAGATCGTCCCCACCCATCCCGCCGTCCCGGTAGGTCAGGCGGGTGCCGGGCGAGATCACGAAGGGCGGGTTCGACACGATCAGGTCGTACTTCTCGTCGTCCCGGACCGGCTCGAACAGCGAGCCCTCGCGCAGATCCGCGGCCGGGGCTGCGGACAGCGCGAGCGTGAGTGCGGTGATGTGCAGGGCGCGTGGGTTGACATCGGTCGCCGTCACGCGCGTGGCGTGCTGGGCGGCGTGCAGCGCCTGGATGCCGGAACCGGCACCGAGGTCGAGGGCAGCGGAGACAGGCGTGCGGACGGTGATGCCGGCGAGGGTCGTCGACGCGCCGCCCACACCAAGGACGACGCCCTCGTCCTTACTGCCGATGCCACCGGCGCCACCGACCGCGCATCCCAGGTCGGAGACGATGAACCAGTCCTCGCCGGCCGGCCCCCCGTACGGCCGCACGTCCACGGTCGCGGCCACCTCGTCCTCCCCCGTGGGGAGGAGCCAGCCGCTCTCCACGCACGCGGGTACGGGCAGGAACGCCTCCACGCGCGCGTGCGGCACGGGCTGCTGGAGCAGGAAGAGGCGGACGAGTGTCTCCAGCGGAGTGTCGCCGCGGGTCGCGCGCAGCGCGGGCACGGTCTCGCTGCGGGCCAGGGCCGCGTAGGCGGGGGCGCCGAGCAGTTCGAGGAGACCGTCCGCGGTGAAGGAGGCCGCGAGCAGGGCCTCGCGCAGTCGCATGGCGACATCGGGGCGGTCGACGGAGGGCAGGGAAGACAGGGTGGCGTTACTCACGCCCCCATTGTCTCCCGTCCCCCCTCACCCGTCCGGACGACAGCCCCTGTCGTCGGGGCGCGGCCTCAGATCGTCGTGGCGTCTCAGATCGTCGTGGCGTCTCAGCTTGTCGTGGCGCGGGCCGAGGCGGAGGTGGCCACCTTCTTGCAGCTGTCCTGCTTGGCCATGGCGTCCTTGACGTCGCCCTGCTCGAGGTTCTTCAGCGCGGTGTTTCCGCTCTTGCTGAGCTTGCCGAGGTCGGTGGCGATGTCCTGCAGGCCGTCGGCGAACTTCCCCTGGTCCTTCGTGTCCAACGCGTCGACCTGCTTCTTCAGGGCGGCGTAGGAGGTCGAGAGGGTGGTGAGCGCCGAGACGGCGTCCTTCTGCTTCTTCTCGCCCTCGTTGACGCCGGGCGGCGCCCCGGCCTTCTGGACGGCCTGGGCGAGCGCGCTGTAGGCGTCGGACATGTCCTGGAAGGCCTGCGAGTCGGTCTTCTGGACGTTCGCCGGGGCGTTGTTGTCCGTGGCGGCCTGCTTGATCGCGGCGTTCGCCGCGTCGACCTTCGCGTCCTGCGCGGGGAGCGCGTCGCAGACCTGCTTGGCCCAGGCGTCGAGCTCCTTGTTTCCGTCGTCACTGCTGCATCCGGACAGCGCCAGTACCAGTACCGCACCGCCGGACAGTGCGGCCGCGAGCTTCTTGTTCACCGGATTGGTCCCTTCCATGGCTCTCGGCCCCGGAACATACACGCCAGCCGGGCGACGCCCCCAGGGCGAATGTCCCCTATGCGGCCTTTTGAAGCCATTTGCACCAAGAGAGAGAAGGCTCACGACACGGGCACACGAGCGACACAGCGGGCGGACGACGTGTCAACACGCGCCGTCCGCCCGCCGTTTGAACTGGGAAGGGATGAGCAGGTCTACGAAACCACCGCCGGATCGGGCGACTTGGACGCCGTTCCCGCGTTGTCTTCGTCACCTACGGCGATGCCGCGCCGCTTGGACACGTACACCGCGACCACGATGACGACGAGCGCGAGGACCGCGATCACGATCCGCACGCCGACGCTCTTGTCGTCGCCGTAGCTGAACTTGATCACCGCGGGGGCGATGAGCAGCGCCACCAGGTTCATGACCTTCAGCAGCGGGTTGATCGCGGGACCGGCGGTGTCCTTGAACGGGTCGCCGACCGTGTCCCCGATCACCGTGGCCGCATGGGCCTCGCTGCCCTTGCCTCCGTGGTGACCGTCCTCGACGAGTTTCTTGGCGTTGTCCCACGCGCCGCCGGAATTCGCGAGGAACACCGCCATCAGCGTGCCCGAGCCGATCGCGCCCGCCAGGAACGCGCCGAGCGCGCCGACACCGAGCGTGAACCCGATGAAGATCGGCGCCATGACGGCGAGGAGTCCGGGGGTGGCGAGCTCGCGCAGGGCATCCCGGGTGCAGATGTCGACGACCTTGCCGTACTCCGGCTCCTCGCTGTAGTCCATGATCCCGGGGTGCTCGCGGAACTGCCGCCGCACCTCGTACACCACGGAACCCGCCGACCGCGACACCGCGTTGATCGCCAGCCCCGAGAAGAGGAAGACGACCGCCGCGCCCGCGATGAGGCCGACGAGGTTGTTGGGCTGCGAGATGTCCATCATCAGGCTCATCGGCGCGCCGGCCCCGGAGAGCTTCTCGCCGACGTCCTGCGCGCCGGTCGTGATCGCGTCCCGGTACGACCCGAAGAGCGCCGACGCCGCCAGCACGGCGGTGGCGATGGCGATGCCCTTGGTGATGGCCTTGGTGGTGTTGCCGACGGCGTCGAGGTTGGTGAGCACCTGCGCGCCCGCGCCTTCGACGTCGCCGGACATCTCGGCGATGCCCTGTGCGTTGTCGGAGACCGGTCCGAAGGTGTCCATCGCGACGATCACACCGACCGTGGTGAGCAGACCGGTGCCGGCCAGCGCCACCGCGAACAGCGCGAGCATGATCGACGTACCGCCGAGAAGGAACGCCCCGTACACGCCCAGGCCGATCAACAGGGCGGTGTAGACGGCCGATTCGAGCCCGACGGAGATCCCGGCGAGGACGACGGTGGCGGGGCCGGTCAGCGACGACTTGCCGATGTCGCGCACCGGGCGGCGGGTGGTCTCGGTGAAGTAGCCGGTCAACTGCTGGATGACGGCGGCCAGGAGGATGCCGATCGCGACCGCGACGAGGGCGAGGACGCGCGGGTCGCCGCTCTTGCCCTGGATCGCGGCGTCGGTGACACCCTCGAGGTCGGCGTACTTGCCGGGCAGGTAGACGAAGACCGCGACGGCCACCAACACCAGTGAGATCACCGCGGAGATGAAGAAGCCCCGGTTGATCGCGGACATGCCGCTGCGGTCGGCGCGACGCGGGGCGACCGCGAAGATGCCGACCATGGCGGTGAGCACGCCGATCGCGGGCACGAGCAGCGGGAAGGCGAGCCCGGCGTCCCCGAAGGCCGCCTTGCCGAGGATCAGCGCGGCGACCAGGGTCACGGCGTACGACTCGAAGAGGTCGGCCGCCATGCCCGCGCAGTCGCCGACGTTGTCGCCCACATTGTCGGCGATGGTCGCGGCATTGCGCGGGTCATCCTCCGGAATGCCCTGCTCGACCTTGCCGACCAGGTCGGCGCCGACGTCGGCAGCCTTGGTGAAGATGCCGCCGCCGACCCTCATGAACATGGCGATGAGGGCCGCACCGAGTCCGAAGCCCTCCAGCACCTTCGGCGCGTCGGCCGCGTACACCAGCACCACGCAGGCGGCGCCGAGCAGACCGAGCCCCACCGTGAACATGCCGACGACGCCGCCCGTACGGAATGCGATCTTCATTGCCTTGTGCGAGACGGTGGTGAGATCCTTTTCGGGTTCTCCTTCTGCCGGCGTCGCTTCTCGGGCCGCCGCGGCGACGCGCACGTTACTGCGCACGGCGAGCCACATGCCGATATAGCCGGTGGCCGCGGAGAACGCCGCGCCGATCAGGAAGAAGATCGATCGTCCGGCGCGCTGTTTCCAGTCGTCCGCGGGCAGCAGCATGAGCAGGAAGAACACGACGACGGCGAATACGCCGAGTGTGCGCAACTGCCTGGCCAGATAGGCGTTGGCACCTTCCTGAACCGCCGCCGCGATCTTCTTCATGCTGTCGGTGCCCTCGCCGGCCGCGAGCACTTGACGCAGCAGCACGCCCGCGACCACGAGCGCGGCCAGCGCCACGACCGCGATGACCACCACGAGCAGGCGGTTGCCGTCGGTCAGCACGGCGGCTGCGAGGGTTGTGGAGTGGTCCAACCGCTGAGGGGTATAAAGCCCCGCCATTCGTCCTCCTTGACGCTTGGGCTGAGCTCAAGATGTGGACGGATTGTAGGTACCGCAACCTGATCAAAACAGTGCACGGTAAACGGAATTCGCCGTCGCACGCAAAACCCGCACGATCGCGCGCGGTAATGCCTTAAAGGCATTGTCGTTCGTGAATTGGTTCACGATATTCGTGGCGAAGATTCACTCGTCAAGATTCACTCCGCCAGGATTCACGCACTTCACTCACCGAGATTTCAAGATTAACTTCACGGAACCACTGTAAGCGCGGTCTTCAAGGTCCGCACATGCCGAAGGGCCCTACGAGGTAGGGCCCTTCGGGTGAAGTGTTGCGCGCGACTCGGTCAGCCGGAGTCAGGCCAGCGTCGCGGCCGCCGACGCACTCGGCCAGGTCATGCGGATGAGTCCGCCGTGTTCCCCGGCGGTGACCTCGACGTCGTCGACGAGGCCGCTGATGACCGCGAGGCCCATCTCGTCCTCCTCGGTCTCCGCGTCGGCCTCCCCGCCGGAGCCGGGCACCCGGTCGCCGGGAGCCGAACGCGGCGCCTCGTCGCCGACCTCGATGGAGAACTGCTTCTCCTCCTCGATCAGCAGCACCTTCACGGGCGCGGTGATGCCGCCGCTCTGGTGCAGTCCGACGGCACGGGTGCAGGCCTCGCCGACGGCGAGCCTCACCTCGTCGAGAACGGCCTCGTCCACTCCGGCCCTGCGCGCCACCGCTGCCGCCACCAGTCGGGCGGTCCTGACGTGCTCGGGCAGCGCGCTGAAGCGGAGTTCAACGGTGGCCATGCGTCCCCCTCGGAACTACGGGCGTGCTGTCGGGGGGCCGGACCACCGAAGCCCGGACCCCCCATGTTGTTCGACCAGCCGTGCCCGGGCCGCGCTCGGCGGCCCGGGACGGAGTGGTCAGTCGGTGGCAGCGACCGCTTCGTCGACCGAGGTGTGAATCGGGAACACCTTGGTCAGACCGGTGATGCGGAAGATCTTCAAAATACGCTCCTGGTTGCAGACCAGCCGGAGCGAGCCCTCATGGGCACGCACCCGCTTCAGTCCGCCGACCAGCACGCCGAGCCCGGTGGAGTCGAGGAAGTCCACGCCCTCCATGTCGACGACGAGGTGGAAATTGCCGTCGTTCACCAGCTCGACCAGCTGCTCGCGCAACTTGGGCGCGGTATATACGTCGATTTCGCCACCGACCTCGACGACCGTACGATCGCCGACGGTACGGGTCGACAGGGACAGGTCCACGGATCCTCCAGCACCTTGCTATCGAGCGGTCGCCCCTCGGGACACCTGGGCAGGAGCCCCCGGGACGGTACGCCAGCCGCGATGGCATTCAATCACTTACCGGCAGGCGTGCACGACGCCTTGGCTCCATTGTCCGTCACGCCAGTGACACACTCGGTGCCGATGGCCAAGAATCACCGATCCGATCGAACCTCGCCCGAGGCCGCGCCGCGCCTGTCTCCGGGCGCGATCCTGGACCGGCTCGCCCCGGGGCCGAACCGGGCGTCGCGCATCACTCATACGGAGCACTTGCCCCCGCGCGCGGGCCGCCATGCCGTCTGGCCCGACCGGATTCGTTCGGAGGTCATCGCGGCCGTGCAGGCCTGCGGCATCGAACACCCCTGGGCCCACCAGGCCCGCGCCGCCGAGCACGCCCTGGACGGCGACTCGGTGGTCGTCGCCACGGGCACCGCCTCCGGCAAGTCCCTGGCCTACCTCGTACCGGTCCTCTCGGCCCTCCTGGACGGCTCCGAGGCCCCGAACGGCCGCGGGGCCACCACGCTCTACCTGGCCCCCACGAAGGCCTTGGCGGCCGATCAGTGCCGCTCTGTGAAGGAACTTTCACAACCTCTCGGCAACGCCGTACGGCCGGCCGTGTACGACGGCGACACTCCGTTCGAGGAACGGGAGTGGATCCGCCAGTACGCCAACTACGTCCTGACCAATCCGGACATGCTGCACCGCGGCATCCTGCCGTCCCACCCCCGCTGGTCCTCCTTCCTGAAATCGCTGAAGTACGTAGTCATCGACGAGTGCCACACCTACCGCGGTGTGTTCGGCTCGCACGTCGCCCAGGTGCTGCGCCGGCTGCGCCGCCTGTGCACCCGCTACGGCGCCTCCCCGGTCTTCCTGCTGGCCTCCGCGACGGCCGCCGAGCCCGCGGTGGCCGCCGGCCGCCTCACGGGTCTCCCGGTGGTCGAGGTCGCCGACGACGCCTCACCCCGTGGTGAACTGGTGTTCGCCCTCTGGGAGCCTCCACTCACCGAGATGCTGGGCGAGAAGGGCGCCCCCGTCCGGCGTACCGCCACCGCCGAGACCGCCGACCTCCTGACCGACCTCGCCGTCCAGGGCGTGCGCACCGTCGCCTTCGTCCGCTCCCGGCGCGGCGCCGAGCTGATCTCGGTGATCGCCCAGGAGCGCCTCGCCGAGGTCGACCGCTCACTGGCCCGGCGTGTCGCGGCGTACCGCGGCGGCTACCTCCCCGAGGAGCGGCGCGCCCTGGAACAGGCCCTGCACTCGGGCGAGCTCCTCGGCCTGGCCGCCACAACCGCCCTGGAACTCGGCATCGACGTCTCCGGTCTGGACGCCGTCCTCATCGCCGGCTACCCGGGCACCCGCGCGTCCCTGTGGCAGCAGGCGGGCCGGGCCGGCCGCTCCGGGCAGGGTGCGCTGGCGGTGCTGATCGCCCGGGACGACCCCCTGGACACCTTCCTGGTCCACCACCCGGAGGCGCTGTTCGACCGCCCCGTGGAGTCGACGGTTCTCGACCCCGACAACCCTTACGTCCTGGCCCCGCACCTGTGTGCGGCGGCCGCTGAACTCCCGCTGACCGACGAGGACCTGCCCCTGTTCGGTCCCGAGACCGAGGCGCTGCTTCCGCAGCTGGAGGCCGCGAAGCTGCTGCGCCGCCGCACCAGGGCCTGGCACTGGACGCGCCGGGAACGGGCGGCCGACCTCGCCGACATCCGCGGCGAGGGCGGCCGGCCGGTCCAGGTCGTCGAGTCCGGTACGGGCCGACTGCTCGGCACGGTCGACGCGGGCGCCTCCCACACGACTGTCCACGAGGGCGCGGTCCACCTCCACCAGGGCCGCACGTATCTCGTGCGTTCCCTGGACCTGGAGGACTCCGTCGCCCTGGTCGAGGAGGCCAACCCGTCGTACTCGACGGTCGCCCGCGACACGACGTCGATCTCCGTCCTGGAGACGGACCTCGAAATCCCCTGGGGCCAGGGTCGGTTGTGCTACGGCTCGGTCGAAGTCACCAACCAGGTCGTCTCCTTCCTGCGTCGACGTGTCATCACCGGTGAAGTCCTGGGCGAGTCGAAGCTCGACCTCCCTCCTCGTACGTTGCGCACCCGCGCGGTGTGGTGGACGGTCACCGAGGACCAGTTGGACGCCGCCCGGATCAACCCCGAGATCCTCGGCGGGGCCCTGCACGCCGCCGAACACGCCTCGATCGGCATGCTGCCCCTGTTCGCGACCTGCGACCGCTGGGACATCGGCGGCGTGTCGGTCCCGCTGCACCCCGACACGCTGCTGCCGACGGTCTTCGTCTACGACGGCCATCCCGGCGGCGCGGGCTTCGCGGAGCGCGCCTTCCACACCGCCCGCGCCTGGCTGACCGCCACCCGTCAGGCCATCGCCTCCTGCGAGTGCGACGCCGGCTGCCCGTCCTGCATCCAGTCCCCCAAGTGCGGCAACGGCAACGACCCGCTGCACAAGAAGGGAGCCGTACGCCTGCTCACGGAACTGCTGCGGGAGGCTCCCGAGGAGAAGGCCGAGACGGGGGAACATGAGGCGGAAGGGACACGGGGGACCCGGGAGCCGTAGGGGGCACAGGGGACGAGCCCTGCGGCGCCGACGGCACCGCGTCCGCCGGGCCCGCCCGCGCCCTGACCTCGGCCGCGAAGAGTCCCCGTCCCGACGCCGCCGTCACGTCCGAGATCTCGCCGACGACGGCACACCGCACCAGCCGCGCGCCCTGGGCACGGGCCACCCGGTCCGCCCGGGCACAGGCCTGCTCGACGCCGTCCGGCCAGTGGTCGGCTGCCGCGAGCGCCGCGAGGTCGGCGCCGCCCGCGGCCCGGTGCCGGGCCACCACGGCCTGACCGAGGGCGAGCACGGCCCCGAACACCACGCACAGCACGGCGATCGCACCGACGCTCCACACGCTGGCGGAGCCACGATCCCCACGCCCACGGCGCCCGCCACGCCCACGGCCCTTCATGACCCCGTCTCCGCGCCCGGCGCCGCTCCCACGGCCTCCTCCGCCGCCGCCACGGCCTCTTCCCGCACCTCGAAGGGCAGCATCCCTCGCAGCACCGGCGGCTTCGCCACGACCACCACACGGACCTGGTCGCCCTCCCGGCCGACCGTCACCTGAGCCCCGCGCGGCGCCGTCTCACGGGTCACCTTCAGGACCGCGTCGGCGGGGTCCTGCCGGGCCGCCGCCCGAGCGCCGGTCCTGGCCGCGTCCACGCACTGGATCTGAACGGCCATCGCGAGCAGCCCCCACACCAGCGCCAGCGCGAACGCCGCCAGCACCGGCAGCGCGACGGCCGACTCCGCCGTCACGAACCCCCGGTCCCCGCCGAACGCCCGTCGGCCCGCGCACCGGGGCTCCCGTCGAGGCTCACGCGCCCGCACTGAGCGCCCGTTTCACGATGTCCTGAAGCTGGGCGTCGACCGCGTCGCTCGTCACCACCTGGTAGAGGAGCACCGCGAATCCCACGGCCGCCACGATCCCCATCGCGTACTCGGACGTCACCATCCCCGCGTCCTTGCGCGTCGCACGCGCCCTGCACACCAGGGCGCACAGCCGCGCCCGCATTGCCTTGTACATCTCAACCCCCGTGAGGCTCAGTCGTGTTGATCTGCGGTGTTGGTTTGTCGTGTTGATCTGTCGTGTTGGTTTGTCGTGTTGATCCGTTGCATTGATCTGTTGCCTTGATCTGTCGTCTCGCGCCACTGCTGTTCCCGCGTTACTGCTGTTCTGGCGTCACTGCTGTTCTCGCGTCACTCCCGTTTCCGCGTTCGCAGGTATCGCGCCGTCATCGCCCACCCCCTTCCAGAACCCCGCCCGCGAGCCCGATCACGATGGGCAGCACGCCGATCGTGATGAAGGCGGGCAGAAAGCACAGGCCCACCGGCGCGGTGACCATGACGGCCGCCCGCCGCGCCCGCGCCGTCGCGGCACGCGCCCACTCGGCGCGGGTGTCGGCGGCGAGCCGCGCGGCGGGTCCGGCCGCCGGCAGCCCCGACACATCGGCCCGCTCCAGCAACCGGGCCAGGGCCGCCGCGCCCGGCAGCGAGGCCAGTCGCCGCCACGCCGTGCCCGGTTCACCGCCCAGCCGTACCTCTGCGGCACCCTTCGCCAGTCCCTCCCCTACGGGGCCGCCCAGGGCCTCGCCCACGGCCTGCGCCGCGATGACCGGACCGGCGCCGGCCGCGATGCATGCGGCCAGCAGGTCGGCGGCGAGCGGGAGTTGCCGCGCGGCTAGCCGGGCTTCGGCCTCGCTCACCGCACCCGCCGCCTGTTGCCGGCGACGCCAGCGGCCGAGACCCACCGCGCCGATCAGCCCTAGCAGGAGACCGGCAACACCGCCGACCACCACCCATCCGGCGCCCACCACCGACACCTCGGGAAGCCATCGCCGTACGGCCTCCCGTACGGGCGAGCTCCGGACGTCCGCCGCCGTCTCCGTGGCCAGCAGCTCGGCCAGGCGCCGCCGTGCCCTGCGTTCGCGTCGCACGGTCTCCAGCCACCGCCCCAGCCACCAGAGGACCGTCGCGATCCCCACGGCCGCCCCCAGCCTGTGGACAACTTCCGCACTCATGCCACCTCCGTCCATGTCACCCATCCGTCATCGCCGCCGTCCACGCCGTCCACGCCGTCCACGCCGTCCGCCCGCCCCGTCATGTCGCCTCCGCGGTGCGCACGATCCGCAGCGCCCACCACATCCCCGCGCCTTCCAGCACACCGCCGACGAGCAGGCAGCCCAGCCCCGCTCCCGTGTGCAGCAGGACGCGCAGCGGGTCGGCGCCGAGCGCGGCCCCCAGCAGGAGGCCCAGGACCGGCAAGCCGGCGAGCATCACCACCGTGGCCCGCGGGCCCGCCAACTGAGCGCGCAGATCGGCCCGTTGGTCGCGTTCCGCACGCAACGCCTCTTCGAGACGGTCGAGCCCGGCCGCCAGGCCCGCGCCCTGGTCCACGGCCACCCGCCAGCAGGCGGCGAGCCCCAACAGCCCGTCGGCCCCCGGTTGCCGGGCAGCGACGGCGAGAGCCTTGGGTACGTCCCCGCCGTACCGCGCCGCCGCCATCACCGGCGCCTGCGCCGCGCCCAGCCCTCCGGAGTCCCGCGCGGCCCGCTGCAACGCCTCCCCGGGCTGCCGGCCGGCGAGCACCTCCCCGGCCAGTGCCGCACACAGCGCGATCACCGCGTCTCCTCGGCTCTCTCCCGCCCGCCGTTCCTGGGCGGCCCGCCGCGCCCGGCGCAGCAGCGGGACCCCGGCCGCCCCCGCGAGGACCGGCAGCACCGAGCCGCCCAGCAGCGCCAGGACCAGTCCGGCCGCGGGCGCCCACCACTCGGGCCGCCACCGTCCCCGGAGCCTGTGCAGTTCGCCGGTCAGGCACCGCCACGACGGGGGACCGCTGCCGACCACCCCGCCTCCGGCCAGCAGCAGCTGCGCCCGCCTGGCCCCCGAGTAGGGTCCGCCCAGCAGCCAGGCCGCCGCCCCGGCACAGGCCACCGCCGCGGCCATCGGCACCTCACTCATCCCACTCACCCGTGCCTTCGTCGTTCTCGTCGCTCAGCAGCTCCCGCAGCCGCTCCCAGCCCCGTTCGCGGGCGAAGGCGTCCGCCCGCCACCGCAGGGCCGGCACGGTCCGCACCAGCCCTGACGGGTCCCGTTCCAACACGTGCACCTCGGCGATCCGTCGCCGCCCGGCCGGGTCGCGTACGAGGTGCAGGACCACCGACAGGGCGGCCGCCAACTGGCTGTGCAACGCGGCCCGGTCGAGCCCGGCCGCCGTGCCGAGCGCCTCCAGCCGGGCGGGAACGTCCGCGGCGGCGTTGGCGTGGACCGTGCCGCAGCCGCCCTCATGGCCCGTGTTGAGCGCGGCCAGCAGGTGGACGACCTCCGGGCCGCGCACCTCGCCCACGACGAGCCGATCGGGCCGCATCCGCAGGGCCTGCCGCACCAGGTCCTCGAGCGTGACGAGCCCCGCTCCCTCCTGGTTGGCGGGTCTGGTCTCCAGGCGGACGACGTGCGGATGATCCGGGCGCAGCTCCGCCGAGTCCTCCGCGAGCACGATCCGCTCCCCCGGCCCGACCAGGCCGAGCAGCGCGCTCAGCAGGGTTGTCTTGCCGCTGCCGGTGCCGCCGCTGACCAGGAAGGACAGCCGGGCCCGCACCAGGGCCCGCAACACCCGGTCGCCGCCCGGCGGCACGGTGCCCGCGGCCACCAGTTCGCCGAGCGTGAACGCGCGCGGCCGTACGACGCGCAGTGACAGGCAGGTGCAGCCGACGGCGACCGGCGGCAGCACGGCGTGCAGTCGTGTCCCGTCGGGCAGCCTGGCGTCGGCCCAGGGCCGGGCGTCGTCCAGGCGCCGTCCGGCCACGGCGGCCAGGCGCTGTGCGAGGCGTCGTACGGCCGCGGCGTCGGGGAAGGAGACGCCAGTCAGTTCCAGGCCGCCGCCCCGGTCGACCCAAACCCGATCCGGGGCCGACACCAGCACGTCGGTCACCCGGGGGTCGGTGAGCAGCGGCTCGAGGGGCCCACTGCCGATCAGTTCGGAGCGCAGTTGCTCGGCGGCTCCGAGGACTTCCGCATCGCCGAGGACCCGCCCCTGTTCGCGCAGCGCCTGGGCCACGCGCGCGGGTGTCGGCTCTGCCCCGCTCTCGGCTAGCCACTGCCGTACGCCGTCGAGCAGGGTCCCGGAGGCCCGGATGCGTTCGAGCCCGAGCGGGGTGTTCATGAGCCGCCCGCCTCGGTCAGCGCGCGCTCCCAGAACTCCTTGCAGAAGCGAGCGAGGGGCCCGCGTGCGCTCGCGCCCGGCGGTGCTTTGCCGCCGTCCGGGCGCAGCAGTGCCGACTCGACGGGCACCTCACCGGCCAGTGGCAGTCCGAGCAGCCGGGCCACCTCACTGTCGTCGAGGCCGGGCGCGTAGGGGCCGCGCACCGCCACCCGCAGGTCGCGCAGGACCATGCCGACGGCGGAGGCCACGCGTCCGCCCGCCGCGACGGCGCGCAGTTCGGCGGGGACCACCAGGAGCCCGAGGTCGAGTTGGGCCAGGACCTCGGCGACTGCGTCGTCGATGCGGCGTGGCAGGTCGACGACGACGGTGCCGCCCCGGCGCCGGGCCGCCGCGAGCACCGCGCGCACGGCCTGGGGCGCGATGGCGACGCAGTCGCCCCGGTCCCAGCTCAGCACCCGCAGCGAGTGCAGGCTCGGCAGGGACTCCTCCAGGGCGCCGCCGCCGACCCGGCCGCGCGAGGCGGCGAACGCGGGCCAGCGCAGGCCTTCGGCGCTTTCGCCGCCGAGGAGTACGTCGAGTCCGCCGCCCAGCGGATCGGCGTCCACCAGGAGGCTGCGCAGCCCCTCGCGCGCGGAGGTGACGGCGAGGGCGCACGCGAGCGTGGACGCTCCGGCGCCGCCGCGGCCGCCGATGACACCGACGGTGAGCGCGGGCCTGCCGACTCCTTCGGCGACGTCGGCGATGCGGTCGACCAGCCATTGTTCGCCGTCGGGGAGCATCAGGACGTGGTCGGCGCCGATCTCCACAGCGCGCTGCCACACCCCGGAGTCGTCCTGGTCGCGTCCGACGAGGACCACTCCTCGTCTGCGGGCGGCCCCGCGCACCCGGCGTGCCGCGTCGTCGCCGACGAGGATGAGCGGCGCGGACTCCCAGCCGCCCCGCTGGTGCGGAACCGAGTGGTGCACCTCGGGTGTGGCACCGGCCGCGGCGCACAGGCGCAGCAGGTCGTCGAGGAGTTCCGCGTCCTCCGTGACGATCAGTGGCTTGCCCGGCCTGCCTCCGGCGGTGGGCGGCGGGTCGTGTGTGACGGCTCCGGTCACGATTTCCATCCCCCTTCGCTGCGGGTCGCGCAGTCCCTGCGGCCCCGCGATTCCCAAACGTGTGAAGAACCGCATCCGGTCTCCATATGAACGGCCGGCAGAAACCGACCGCACACGTCCGGCAAACGGAACCGGTCATGTGAAGTCGGCACAAGCGGACGTGTCGGAATCACGGTGCAGCGGACCCGGAAATCGTGTGGATCTTGGTGGAAAACTGTGGATGAGTGGGCTGTTGTGAATATCGCCATCACCCACACCGGTGAGCCCTGCATCAGCCTGTGTACAACTCCCACAGAGCAGCCCGACGACTACGCACAGTGAGGAGAGGTGGGCATGCGAAAGAGGCGACCGGAGCCGCCTCGGTGCGGCGCCACGGCCGCGTACAGAAGGAGAAAACCCACCCGGACATGCGACGACCCCCGCCGGGGGGGAGAGCGGGGGTCGTCTCCACGGCCGACTCGGGGGGGGAGGAGCCGGACCGGGTTAGCACGGTCGCGAACGATCCGTGACTTCCATGGTGTACCCGAGAGCCCTCTCAGGCAAACCCACGCGCCCACCTTACGCCGAATGGGCTGCCCCTATGCTCTTGCTTGTGGAAAACCACTCCTTGCCTCGCACAGCCGCCTTCTTTGACCTGGACAAGACGGTCATTGCGAAGTCGAGCACGCTCACCTTCAGCAAGTCGTTCTACCAAGGCGGCCTGATCAACCGCAGGGCCGCCTTGCGGACCGCATACGCCCAGTTCGTCTTCCTCGTGGGCGGTATGGACCATGACCAGATGGAGCGGACCCGCGAGTACCTGTCCGCCCTCGTGCGCGGCTGGAACGTCCAGCAGGTGAAGGAGATCGTCGCCGAGACCCTTCACGACCTGATCGACCCGCTCATCTACGACGAGGCGGCCTCCCTGATCGAGGAGCACCACACCGCCGGCCGTGACGTCGTCATCGTGTCCACGTCCGGCGCCGAGGTGGTCGAGCCGATCGGCGAACTGCTCGGCGCGGACCGCGTGGTCGCCACCCGGATGGTCGTGGGCGAGGACGGCTGTTTCACCGGCGAGGTGGAGTACTACGCCTACGGGCCGACGAAGGCGGAGGCCGTCAAGGAGCTGGCGGAGTCCGAGGGATACGACCTCTCGCGCTGCTACGCGTACAGCGACTCGGCGACGGACCTGCCCATGCTGCAGGCCGTGGGGCACCCGCACGCGGTGAACCCGGACCGGGCCCTGCGCCGCGAGGCCGTCGCGCGTGGCTGGCCGATTCTCGACTTCCACCGGCCGGTGCGCCTCAAGCAGCGCATCCCCAGGTTCTCCGTACCGCCCCGCCGGGCGCTCGTCGCGGCCGCGGCCATAGGCGCGGCGGCCACCGCGGGTCTCGTCTGGTACGCCAGCCGGCGTCGAGCGGCAACGCTGCCCGTTTAAAACCCGTTTGGACGCAAAAGCAAAGAACTGGTGCCACCACTTCCGCTTGTCCGGGTCCTGGAGTACAAAGGAGTTAACGGCCCGCGAGACCAAGGACATCCGAGAGGATCACCTTAATAACGCATTTGGCCCCACGGACCGCGCATGACCACTGGGCACCCACGCGACGTCGACCCGTCGATTACGGGCCAGCCGCACCAGGTCACGGGCGAAGTTCCCGGCCTGATGGGCAACATATCGAGGACGCTTGGTAACCGGGTGAGCATGCCAGCGGCGGTACGAGGACTCGTACCGCCGCAACCCTTTGTGAGGCCCCCGCGCGGGGGCCTTTCTCATGGCTTTGCGGTGGATTTTCCGTGACGGTGCTCCACGCGCGCGTGGAGTCTTATGCCGCCCCGCGTTGCAGTGCCTCGCAGACCGCCGTCGACTCGCGGGCACCCAGCTCGACCGCCCTCCCGCAGTGCGTGATCCAGGCCGCCATGCCGTCCGGGGTACCGGAGACATAACCGCCGAGTGCGGCCAGATAGGCCGCCCGCCCCAGCTCGGCGTGCCCCACCTCGGCCGGGCAGACCGACTTGGGGTCGAGGCCGCTGCCGATGAGCACGATGCGCTCGGCGGCCCGCGCGACCAGGCCGTTGTGGGACGTGAAGGGGCGCAGGGCCAGCAGCTCGCCGTGGACGACGGCGGCCGTCACCAGGGCGGGAGCGGACCCTCCCGCGATGATCAGCTCGGACAGCCCTTCCAGGCGTCCGGCCAGTTCGGCGGCGCTGGGCAGCGAAAGCTCGATCAGCGGCTCGTCGACCGCCTCGCCGGACTGCCGCGGACGTCCGACCTCGTCATCGTTGCTCGCCGCGGCCACCAGGTGCAGCCGCGCCAGCACCCGCAGCGGCGACTGTCTCCAGATGGACAGCAGCTGGCCCGCCTCGGCGGTCAGCCGCAAAGCGGCGCCCATGACCCGCGCCTCGTCGTCGACGCCGAAGTCGGTGCGCCGGCGCACCTCTTCCAGCGCCCAGTCCGCCCCGGAGAGCGCCGCCGAGCCGCGGGCGCCGCGCAGGGCCGCCTCGGAGGTGATCTCGGTGCTGCGGCGGCGCATGACCCGGTGCCCGTAGACCCGGTCCACGGCCTTGCGCACGGACTCCACGGACTCGGCCACACCGGGCAACGAGCCCAGGGCCGCAAGCGGATCGGCGGACGCGCCTGTCGTACTCATGAGTACGACATTACGCACCCCGGGCGCGTGCCCCACGAAGGAGTGGTCTTCTTCACGCCCGTCTGACACAGACAGCTATCTCCCCACTACCCTTGGTGAACATGAAAATTGCTTTCGTCGGGAAGGGCGGCAGCGGCAAGACCACCCTGTCCTCCCTGTTCATCCGCCACCTCGCCGCCGCCGGCGCCCCCGTGATCGCGGTAGACGCGGACATCAACCAGCATCTGGGGCCGGCCCTCGGCCTGGACGAGGCGGCGGCCGCCGCACTGCCCGCAATGGGCGACCGGCTGTCACTCATCAAGAACTACCTGCGCGGCTCCAACCCCCGAATCGCCGCCGCCGAGACGATGATCAAGACGACACCGCCCGGCGAGGGCTCCCGGTTGCTGCGGGTGCGCGAGAACAACCCGGTGTACGACGCCTTGGCCCGGCCGGTGGAACTCGACGGCGGCGCCGTCCGTTTGATGGTCACGGGCCCCTTCACGGACGCCGACCTGGGGGTCTCCTGCTACCACTCCAAGACGGGGGCGGTGGAGCTGTGCCTGAATCACCTGGTGGACGGGCGTGACGAGTACGTCGTGGTCGACATGACGGCGGGCTCGGACTCCTTCGCCTCCGGCATGTTCACCCGCTTCGACGTCACGTTCCTCGTCGCCGAGCCGACCCGGAAGGGGGTCTCCGTCTATCGCCAGTACAAGGAGTACGCCCGCGACTTCGGCGTCGAGCTGAGGGTCGTCGGCAACAAGGTGCAGGGCCAGGACGACATCGACTTCCTCCGCGCCGAGGTCGGGGCCGACCTGCTCGTGACGGTCGGGCACTCCGACTGGGTACGCGCCATGGAGAAGGGCCGGCCGCCCCGGTTCGAGCTCCTGGAGGACTCCAACCGCCACGCCCTGCGCCTGTTGCGGACGACCGTCGACTCGTCCTACGAGCGGCGCGACTGGGAGCGCTACACGCGGCAGATGGTGCACTTCCATCTGAAGAACGCCGAGTCCTGGGGCAACGAACGCACCGGGGCCGACCTGGCGGCGCAGGTCGACCCCGGATTCGTCCTCACCGAAGGCGTCACGACCTCCGTGTGACGGCTGCGTGACGGCTACCGCCTGACCGCCGGCGCCCCCGGCGCGCCCTTCGGGGCCGGGGCGGGGCCGCCGGGCAGGAAGGACGCCCAGCCCTCCTTCGGGGCCTCGCCGACCTCCAGCGTGCGCAGCCTGGCCAGGGTCTGCGGGTCCTGGGCGTCCAGCCAGTCGGCCAGCTGGCGGAAGGAAACGCAGCGCACGTCCGGTTTGTTGCAGACCTTCTCGACGACCTCCTCGATGGCGCGCATGTACGTGCCGCCGTTCCAGGACTCGAAGTGGTTGCCGATGATCAGCGGGGCACGGTTGCCGTCATAGGCCCGGTCGAAGCCCTTGAGCAGGCCGTCCCGCATCTGGTCGCCCCAGAACCCGTACTTGTCGGGGTCGCCCTGGGTGGCGGTGCCGGACTGGTTGACCATGAAGTTGTAGTCCATGGTGAGCTGCTCATAGGTGTGGCCGGGGAAGGGCACGAGTTGCATCGACAGGTCCCACAGGCCCTCCTTCTTACCCGGCCAGACCTGGTTGTCGACGCCGCTGGTGTCGTAGCGGAAGCCCAGCTCGCGGGCGGCCCTCATGAAGTTCCTCTGGCCTTCCAGACAGGGGGTACGGGCGCCGACGAGTTCCTTGTCGTAGTCGAAGGGCAGCGAAGCCGCGTTCTTCATGCCGGTGTTGGTCTTCCAGGTCTTCACGAACTGCTTGGCCTGGGCGATCTCGTCCTTCCACTCCTCGACCGACCACTCACCGACGCCGCCGTTCTTCCCGCAGAAGTGGCCGTTGAAGTGGGTGCCGATCTCGTTGCCCTCCAGCCACGCCAGGCGCAGCTGCTTCACGGTGTCGGCGATGCCCTGTTCGTCGTTGAATCCGATGTCGGAGCGGCCCGGCGAGTGCTGCGGCGGCTTGTACAGGTCGGCCTTCTCCTCCGGCAGCATGTACACGCCGCTGAGGAAGTACGTCATCGTCGCGTGGTTGGCCTTGGACACCTTGCGGAAGTGGGAGAACAGCCGCTGACTGTCCTCGCCCGCGCCGTCCCAGGAGAAGACCACGAACTGCGGCGGCTTCTCGCCCGGCTTCAGACGCTCCGGCCGCGGCAGGTGGGGCTGTGCCCCGGTGTAGGCGGTGGAGCCGTCGCCGATCAGGCGGACCGCGCTCTTGGGCGCCGGGGCGGGCTTCGCCTGCTGCGGGCCCGGCACCCCTGGCTTGGAAGCATGGGAACCATCGGTTCCCGTCGCGCAACCGGCGAGCGATGCGGCGACAGCCGCGGCGACCACTGCGCCGGCGGCGATCCTCTGGGTGGCGGCCATCCGGCGCCCACCTTCTTCCTTCTCTCGGCCAACGCCGACGAGGGCGTTCTTTGATGACGCGCCGGAACGAGCCGGCGGCGTCGTCAAGGTCGCACGAGGCCGAGAAGGAATTAGTACGACAAGCCGACAAAAAGAGTGCTTCATCCTTGCGGGTGATTAGATGCCCCATTTGCCACAAAACTCCATGATTGACCTTTACTCTGCATTACGATTCATTTACCGAGCGTTGATTTTCATCCCGCCGCTGCACGCCGTGACCCACGGCCGCGACCGCCCCCGCCACAGCCGGGGGACCACCAGTTCCGCGACCGCGCTGCCCCGGAGGAGACGGGAAACATGTCCGCCTGCGCCCCCACCCGCACTGCCCACTCGACGCGCACCGAGCGCACCCACCCACCCCACAGCCCCCCACCGGCCCCGCACCGCCGCTTCCGCATCGCGGGCGCCGACCTGTCCGCCTCGATCGCGGTCTTCCTGATCGCCCTGCCCCTGTCACTCGGCATCGCCCTCGCCACCGGCGCCCCTCTCCAGGCCGGCCTTGTCGCCGCCGCCATCGGAGGGATCGTGGTCGGCTGGGCCGGCGGATCACCACTCCAGGTCAGCGGCCCCGCAGCGGGCCTGACCGTCGTTACCGCCGACCTCATCCAGCGCTACGGCTGGCGGACGACATGCGCCATCACCGTCCTCGCCGGACTCGCCCAACTGGGCCTCGGCTGTCTGCGCGTGGCGCGCACCGCCCTCGCCGTCAGCCCCGCCATCGTGCACGGCATGCTCGCCGGCATCGGCGTCACCATCGCCGTCGCCCAAGTGCACATCGTCCTCGGCGGCAGCCCCCAGAGCTCCGTCCTCGACAACCTCCGCGCCCTTCCCGCCCAGTTGGCCCGACTGCAGCCCGCGGCCGTGGCCGTGAGCGCACTGACCCTGACCCTGCTGCTGCTCTGGCCGCGCATCCCCGGCCGGGTGGGCCGTCTGCTGCACCACGCGCCGGCCGCGCTCGTCGCCGTCACGGGCGCCACCGCGACCGCCGCGCTCACCGGCCTCACCCTGCCCAAGGTCGACCTGCCCTCCTGGAGCAGCCACGCCCTGGCCGGGCTGCCCGACGGGCGGGTGCTCGGGATCGCCGCCGCCGTCCTCACCACCACCCTGGTGTGCAGCGTGCAGTCACTGCTCGGCGCGATCGCCGTGGACAAGCTGATCGCCTCGCGCCCCGGCCTGCTCGGCTCCCGCTCCACCCGCGTCGGCCGCTCGGACCTGGACCGCGAGCTGCTCGGTCAGGGGGCGGCCAACATCGCCTCCGGCGCACTCGGCGGACTGCCGGTGGCAGGTGTGGCCGTGCGCAGTTCGGCAAATGTCCAAGCCGGTGCCGTGAGCCGGAACTCCACGATGCTGCACGGCGTTCTCGTAGTAGTCGCCGCGCTGCTGATGGTCCCGATCCTGGATCTCATCCCGCTCGCCTCACTCGCCGCCCTGGTGATGGCCGTCGGCATCCAGATGGTGTCCCTGCACCACATTCGCACGGTGACACGCCACCGAGAGGTGCTGGTGTACGCCGTCACCACCCTCGGCGTGGTGCTCCTCGGCGTCCTGCAGGGCGTCATGCTCGGCATCGCCGTGGCCGTAGCCGTCGCCCTGCACCGCCTCACCCGCACCCGCATCACGCACTACGAGAAGGAAGGAGTCCATCACGTACACGTACGAGGCCAGTTGACGTTCCTCGCCGTACCGCGGCTCAGCCGCATGCTGCACCTCGTGCCCCAAGGCACCCAGGTCGTGGTCGAGTTGGACGGCTCCTTCATGGATCACGCGGCGTACGAGTCCCTGCACGACTGGCAGAAGGCGCACACCGCGCACGGTGGCTCCGTGGAGCTGACCGGCCGCCGCACCGGCACGGGGCTCGGCACCGGAGCCGTACTCGAGACAAACGTCGACACTGGCAGCGGCAGCGGCACCGGCAGAGGTGACGGCTCCAGGGCCGAGGAGAGCGAGTCGACCGCTCCCCGAGGTCTCGGCCCGGTTCCCACCACAGACACCGCCATCGCCGACTGCCGGTGCCGTCCCTGGACGCCGTGGCGGAACCACCAGTGCGAGGTGCCACGGGAAACGACGACGACAGCGGCGCCCCGACCGCCCAAGACGGCGGACTCGACGGACACGCCGAGCTCGACAGAGCCGCCGGACACGGCCCATAGGAAGAGAAAGGAGAGGACCGAGCCCGAGGAGAGAACAGAGCTCGCCGGACATGCCGGTCAGGCCACGCACGCCGAGAACGCCGAGCACGCCCAGCACGCCCAGCACGCCCAGCACGCCGAGCAGACCAAGAACGCCGAGCTTGCCGGTCATGCCGGGCACACCGAGAACCCCAAGTACGCCGGGCACGCCGGGCCTGCCGGGCACACCGGGCCTGCCGGGCACGCCGGGCCCGCCGGGCCGAGTGGACATCAACTGGTGCGTGGCATCAGCGCGTTCCAGCGCAACACCGCGCCGCTGGTGCGGGGCGAGCTGGCGCGGCTGGCGCGGGAGGGGCAGCAGCCCACCCAGCTCTTCCTCACCTGCGCCGACTCACGACTGGTCACCTCGATGATCACCTCCAGTGGTCCCGGCGATCTGTTCGTGGTCCGCAACGTGGGCAACCTCGTGCCGCCGCCCGGCGAGGAGAGCGGGGACGACTCGGTGGGGGCGGCCATCGAGTACGCGGTGGACGTGCTGAAGGTGCGGTCCATCACGGTGTGCGGGCACTCCGGGTGCGGGGCCATGCAGGCGCTGCTGGCCTCCGAACTCGGCGGCCCCCGGACCCCGCTGAAGCGGTGGCTGCGGCACGGGTTGCCCAGTCTGGAGCGGATGGGCGACGACAGCCGCCCCTGGGCCCGGCTGGCCGGGCGGGCACCGGCGGACGCGGTCGAGCAGCTCTGCCTGACCAACGTGGTCCAGCAGTTGGAGCACCTGCGGGCCCATGAGTCGGTGGGCCGAGCCCTGCGGGCCGGGGCGTTGGAGCTGCACGGGCTGTACTTCCACGTGGGCGAGGCCCAGACGTACCTGCTCACCGGAGAGAACGGCGGCGAGCTGTTCGACCATGTGGGAGTGACGGACCTGACGGCGTGACGACGGGCGGCGTCCGCCGAGCCCCTCTCCTCGGCCGGCGCCGCCCAAGCCCAACCCCGCCCCCATCCACGCCCACACGCCCACGCACACCCGGACCCCCACCCGCACCCGCACCCGCACCCGCACCGGGGAACGGGTGTGAAAGGCGTTACACCGGCTGAACTCCGATCGGCCGCCGTCCGTGGGTATCAATGGCTCCGGGTACCGGTTACCACCGCCCCGGGACGCACGCCGACAGGTCTAAACCAATTTTTCGTCGGCCCTTGTCACCGGACCCCTGGGTCTGATGAGCTGTGGCCTGGGACACAACGGACACGGACACCCTTCGAGAGGGAGATGTCGTGAGCAACGAAAGCCTGGCCAACCTGCTGAAGGAAGAGCGCAGGTTCGCGCCGCCCGCCGAGCTGGCGGCCGACGCCAACGTCACGGCGGAGGCGTACGAACAGGCCAAGGCTGACAGGCTCGGCTTCTGGGCCGAGCAGGCCCGTCGGCTGACCTGGGCCAAGGAGCCGACGGAGACGCTGGACTGGTCGAACCCTCCGTTCGCCAAGTGGTTCAAGGACGGCGAGCTCAACGTCGCCTACAACTGCGTCGACCGGCATGTCGAGGCAGGGAACGGCGACCGGGTCGCCATCCACTTCGAGGGGGAGCCCGGCGACAGCCGCGCCATCACCTACGCCGAGCTCAAGGACGAGGTGTCCAAGGCCGCAGGCGCCCTGCTGGAGCTGGGAGTTCGCAAGGGCGACCGGGTCGCGGTCTACATGCCGATGATCCCCGAGACGGCGATCGCGATGCTGGCGTGTGCCCGGATCGGCGCCGCGCACTCCGTAGTCTTCGGCGGTTTCTCGGCGGACGCGCTGGCCACCCGGATCCAGGACGCGGACGCCAAGGTCGTCATCACGTCCGACGGCGGCTACCGGCGCGGCAAGCCGTCCGCGCTGAAGCCGGCCGTCGACGACGCGGTCGCGCGCGTGGACAACGTCGAGCATGTGCTGGTGGTCCGGCGTACCGGCCAGGAGGTCGCCTGGGACGACAGCCGTGACGTCTGGTGGCACGAGATCGTGGAGGGGCAGTCCACCGAGCACACGCCCGAGGCGTTCGAGGCCGAGCACCCGCTGTTCATCCTCTACACCTCCGGCACCACGGGGAAGCCGAAGGGCATCCTGCACACCTCCGGCGGCTACCTCACGCAGACCGCGTACACGCACCACGCCGTCTTCGACCTCAAGCCGGAGACCGACGTCTACTGGTGCACCGCCGACGTCGGCTGGGTGACCGGGCACTCGTACATCGTGTACGGCCCGCTGGCCAACGGCGCGACGCAGGTCATGTACGAGGGCACGCCCGACACCCCGCACCAGGGCCGCTTCTGGGAGATCGTGCAGAAGTACGGGGTGACGATCCTGTACACGGCGCCGACAGCCATCCGTACGTTCATGAAGTGGGGCGACGACATCCCCGCGAAGTTCGATCTCACCTCCCTCCGCGTCCTCGGCTCGGTCGGTGAACCGATCAACCCCGAGGCCTGGATCTGGTACCGCAAGCACATCGGCGCCGACCGGACCCCCATCGTCGACACCTGGTGGCAGACCGAGACGGGCGCGATGATGATCTCGCCGCTGCCCGGCGTCACCGAGACCAAGCCCGGCTCCGCGCAGACTCCGCTGCCCGGCATCTCCGCGACCGTCGTCGACGACGAGGCGAACGAGGTGCCGAACGGCAGAGGCGGTTACCTGGTCCTCACCGAGCCGTGGCCGTCGATGCTGCGCACCATCTGGGGGGACGACCAGCGGTTCCTCGACACCTACTGGTCCCGCTTCGAGGGCAAGTACTTCGCCGGGGACGGCGCGAAGAAGGACGACGACGGGGACATCTGGCTGCTCGGGCGCGTGGATGACGTCATGCTCGTCTCCGGGCACAACATCTCCACCACGGAGGTCGAGTCGGCTCTCGTCTCCCACCCGTCCGTCGCCGAGGCGGCCGTGGTGGGCGCCGCCGACGAGACGACCGGGCAGGCGATCGTCGCCTTCGTCATCCTGCGCGGCACGGCGAGCGCGGAGGACGAGGGCCTCGTCGCCGATCTGCGCAACCACGTCGGCGCCACGCTCGGGCCGATCGCCAAGCCGAAGAGGGTCCTGCCGGTCGCGGAGCTGCCGAAGACCCGCTCCGGCAAGATCATGCGTCGGCTGCTGCGGGACGTCGCGGAGAACCGCCAGCTCGGTGACGTCACCACACTGACCGACTCCACGGTCATGGACCTCATCCAGTCGAAGCTCCCGGCAGCGCCGAGCGAGGACTGACAAGGGCCGAGCGGGGACTGAGCACGCCCTTGCAGGGCACCCGGTGACAGGTGCGCGCCGGGTGCCCTTTTCGCACCTAACGTAGGAATCGCCGGATTCCTCCCAGTGCACTTTAGGTAGACTAAACAAAATAGGTGCGCCGGGAAGTCTGGTCGGCATGTGCTCAGTCCTGCCCACCGACCGGAGGTCCCCACCGTGCCCGCGCCCCGCACCCCAAGTCCCCGCAAGGTCCTGGGACGGCTGTCCCTCCCCGAACGGAATTTCGTCGCGGAGGCGTTGCGTGCCGAGACCGTCGGCGGTGTCCTGCTGCTCGTTGCCGCCGTCACCGCGCTGATCTGGGCGAACATCCCGGCGCTGCACGACAGCTACGAGAGCGTCAGCAACTTCCACCTCGGGCCCCACGCCCTCGGGCTGAACCTCTCCGTCGCACACTGGGCCGCTGACGGCCTCCTCGCGATCTTCTTCTTCGTCGCCGGTATAGAGCTCAAGCGCGAACTGGTGGCCGGTGACCTCAAGGACCCCAAAGCCGCCGCGCTGCCCGTGGTGGCCGCGCTCTGCGGGATGGTCGTACCGGCGCTCGTCTACACGCTCACCAACCTCACCGGCGGCGGCTCCCTGGGCGGTTGGGCGGTGCCCACCGCCACCGACATCGCGTTCGCGCTCGCCGTGCTCGCCGTCATCGGCACCTTCCTGCCGAGCGCGCTGCGCGCCTTCCTGCTCACCCTCGCCGTCGTCGACGACCTGTTCGCCATCCTGATCATCGCGGCGTTCTTCACGAACACGATCGACTTCGCGGCGCTGGGCGGCGCGGTCCTCGGGCTCGTCGTCTTCTGGCTGCTGCTGCGCAAGGGCGTGCGCGGCTGGTACGTCTATGTGCCGCTCGCGCTGGTGATCTGGGCGCTGATGTACAACAGCGGCATCCACGCCACGATCGCCGGTGTCGCGATGGGCCTGATGCTGCGCTGCACCACGCGCGAGGGCGAGGAGCACTCCCCCGGCGAGCGGATCGAGCATCTCGTCCGGCCGCTCTCCGCCGGTCTGGCGGTGCCACTGTTCGCCCTGTTCAGCGCGGGTGTGGCGGTCTCGGGCGGCGCGCTCGCGGATGTGTTCGCCCAGCCGGAGACGCTGGGTGTGGTCCTCGGTCTCGTCGTCGGCAAGACGATCGGCGTCTTCGGCGGGACCTGGCTGACCGTCCGCTTCACCCGGGCCTCGCTCAGCGAGGACGTCGCCTGGGCGGACGTCTTCGCCGTCGCGTCCCTCGCGGGCATAGGCTTCACCGTCTCGCTGCTGATCGGGGAACTCGCCTTCGAGGGCGACGCCGCGCTCACCGACGAGGTCAAGGCCTCCGTCCTGCTGGGCTCGCTGATCGCGGCGACCCTGGCGACGGTCCTGCTGAAGCTGCGCAACGCCAAGTACCGGCGGATATGGGAGGCGGAGGAGCGCGACGACGACCTCGACGGCATCCCGGACGTCTACGAGCAGGACGACCCGGCGTACCACCTGCGGATGGCGGAGATCCTCGACCGCAAGGCCGCCGAGCACCGCCGGATCGCCGAGGAGATCGCCCGGCGGAGCGCCCAGGAGGAGGCCGAAGCGTGCCACGGGCTTGCCGAAGTGGCGGGCGGGGCGGGCGAGGAGGGCGACCGTCCGGCATGATCTGACGGGACGGTACAAAAGAATCCAGAACGACGAGTGCAGCAGCGGATACACGTAGCAGCAGAAAAGGGAGAACGCGATGAGCGCACCCGACGGCAGCCCGGTCGGCGCCGAACGCAGCATCGGCCAGCTGTTCGCCTCGGCGACGACCGAGTTGTCGGCGCTGGTGCACGACGAGATCGCGCTGGCGAAAGCGCAGCTGAAGCAGGACGTCAAGCGCGGCGCGATGAGCGGCGGGGCGTTCTCGGTGGCCGGCGCGGTCCTGGTGTTCTCCCTGCCGATGCTGAACTTCGCGCTGGCGTACGGCATCCGGACCTGGAGCGACTGGAACCTCGCGGTCTGCTTCCTGCTGTCGTTCGCGGCGAACGTACTCGTCGCGCTCGTCCTGGTGCTGATCGGCGTGCTCTTCGCGAAGAAGGCGCAGAAGGGCAAGGGCCCCCAGAAGGTCGCGGCGTCCATGAAGGAGACCGCGGGCGTCCTGCAGAACGCCAAGCCGCACCCGCGGCCCGAGCTCCCGCAGGATCGGGTCCCGGCGGCCATCGAGGCTGTGGGACGCTCGTCGTCATGACGGACCCCGCCACCCCATCGGCCCAGCCCGCTTCGGTCGTACGGCCGGACACGGTCTTCGGCGTCCAGGTCACCCACCGCGAGGTCGCCGCGAACGGCGCGCGGTTCCACATCGCGGAGCTGGGCGACGGTCCGCTGGTCATGCTCGTCCACGGTTTCCCGCAGTTCTGGTGGACATGGCGGCACCAGCTGGTCGCGCTGGCCGACGCGGGCTTCAGAGCCGTCGCGATGGACCTGCGGGGCGTGGGCGGCAGCGACCGTACGCCCCGCGGCTACGACCCGGCCAACCTCGCCCTCGACATCACCGGCGTGATCCGCTCCCTGGGCGAGCCGGACGCCGCACTGGTCGGCCACGACCTGGGCGGCTATCTGGCGTGGACGGCGGCCGTGATGCGCCCCAAGCTCGTGCGGCGGCTCGCCGTCGCCTCGATGCCGCATCCCCGGCGCTGGCGCTCGGCGATGCTCGCCGACGTCCGGCAGACGACCGCGAGCTCCCACATCTGGGGGTTCCAGCGGCCCTGGATCCCCGAGCGGCAGCTCACCGCCGACGACGGCGAACTGGTGGGCCGGCTGATCCGGGAGTGGTCCGGGCCGCGACTGCCGGAGGACGAGACGGTGGAGACGTACCGGCGTGCGATGTGCATCCCGTCCACGGCGCACTGCGCGGTGGAGCCGTACCGCTGGCTGGTGCGCTCGATGGCCCGCCCGGACGGCGTCCAGTTCTACCGGCGCATGAAGCGGCCCGTGCGCGTGCCCACGCTCCACTTGCACGGCTCCCTCGATCCGGTGATGCGCACTCGCAGTGCGGCTGGCTCCGGCGAGTACGTCGAAGCGCCGTACCGCTGGCGGCTGTTCGACGGTCTGGGCCACTTCCCGCACGAGGAGGACCCGGTCGCTTTCTCCACGGAACTGGTCAATTGGCTGAAGGATCCCGAACCCGATCGGTGACCACGCCATCGCGCCCGGTATCCGGACCTGAACGCCTGTACTACGAACAGCCAAATGCCCGGCGCATAGGCCAATTGGCGGGCCCGAGGGCGGTTATCGACCTTGGGGCAGGGGCAGACGTCGAGGTATGGGCTGGACGCACGACTACAGTGACGCAGCACGCAACCGCCGCTCGGCCAGTGGCCTGAGCCCCCACCAACGAGGTGCCGACCCGCAACTGCCGGGTTCCGACCTCCGGGTGGGCATTCCGCGCATCCTGCGCCGCCGGGCCCGCTGGGTGTCGGTCCGCCTGCGTCACCCACGAGGCTGACCCGTCAGAGGGCGCAGCTGTCGCTGTCCACTTCCTGGCCCGCGGTACGTCCCGCGTCGATGTCCTGCTGGATCTCGTCCGCGGTGAGGGCGTAGCCGGTGTCGGCGTCGTCGAGGGACTTCGCGAAGACCACGCCGTACACCTTGCCGTCGGTGGTGAGCAGGGGGCCGCCGGAGTTGCCCTGACGGACGGTCGCGTACAGCGAGTACACGTCGCGGCGCACGGTGGTGCGGTGGTAGATGTCCGGTCCGTTGGCCGTGATCCGACCGCGTACGCGCGCGGCACGGACGTCGTACGACCCGTTCTCCGGGAACCCGGCGACGATCGCGTCGTCGCTGCTCGTCGCGTCCTTCGTGGTGAACTGCAGCACGGGCGCGTCGAGATCCGGTACGTCAAGGACCGCGATGTCGCGCTTCCAGTCGTACAGCACGATCGTGGCGTCGTACTTGCGGCCCTCGCCGCCTAGCTGGACGGTGGGCTGGTCGACACCTCCCACGACGTGCGCGTTGGTCATGACGCGGCGCTCGCCGAAGACGAAGCCGGTGCCCTCCAGGACCTTGCCGCAGCTCTCCGCGGTGCCCATGACCTTGACGATGGAGCGCTGCGCGCGCCTGGCCACGGGGCTGTTCGCCAGGGCCGGGTCGGGCGGCTGGACGTCGGTGATCGGCTCGTTGGAGAACGGGCTGAAGACCTGCGGGAAGCCGTTCTGCGCGAGGACGGAGGAGAAGTCGGCGAACCAGGTGTCGGCCTGGTCGGGCAGCGCCTCGGACACCTCGTGCAGCACCTTGGAGCTACGGACCTCCTTGCCCAGCGTGGGCAGGGTGGTGCCGGCGAGCGCGGAACCGATCAGCCAGGCCACCAGCAGCATCGCCACGACGTTGACCAGCGCGCCGCCCGTGGCGTCCAGCGCGCGGGCCGGGGACCAGGTGATGTAGCGGCGCAGCTTGTTGCCGAGGTGCGTGGTGAGGGCCTGCCCGACCGAGGCGCAGACGATCACGACGATGACCGCGACGACGGCGGCCGTGGTGCTCACCTCGGAGTTGTCGGTCAGGGCGTCCCAGATCACGGGCAGCAGATAGACGGCGACCAGGCCACCGCCCAGGAAGCCGATCACCGACAGGATCCCGACGACGAAGCCCTGGCGGTAGCCGACGACCGCAAACCATACGGCCGCGACCAGCAACAGGATGTCCAGCACGTTCACCGCTTCGCGCCTCGCCTCATCAATTCACGGTCACCACAGGTCGGCCGGGGGTCTGGCCCGCCGCGAAGCGGCAACGGGACACAGCATCCCCCAGGCAGACACAGCACGGTGGACACCCTGTCATGACCGCCAGTCGAGCGGGACCTGCTTCTCGCGGTCCCAGGGGTGCTCCCAGCCCGCGAAGTGCAGCAGACGATCGATGACGCCGGCCGTGAACCCCCATACAAGGGCGGATTCGACCAGGAATGCCGGGCCGCGGTGGCCGCTGGGATGCACGGTCGTGGCCCGGTTGTCCGGATTTGTGAGATTCGCCACGGGGACCGTGAAGACGCGGGCCGTCTCGCCGGGGTCGACGACGCCCACCGGGCTCGGCTCGCGCCACCAGCCCAGCACCGGGGTGACGACGAAGCCACTGACCGGGATGTACAGCTTGGGCAGCACACCGAAGAGCTGGACGCCGGACGGATCGAGGCCGGTCTCCTCCTCGGCCTCGCGCAGCGCGGCGCGCAGCGGCCCGTCACCGTGCGGGTCGCCGTCCTCCGGGTCGAGGGCGCCGCCCGGGAACGAGGGCTGGCCCGCGTGGGAGCGCAGGGAGCTCGCGCGCTCCATGAGCAGCAACTCGGGGCCGCGCTCGCCGTCGCCGAACAGGATGAGGACGGCCGACTGGCGCCCCGCGCCGTCCGCCGGGGGCAGGAAGCGGCTGAGCTGGAGCGGCTGGACCGTCTCCACCGCGTGCACCACCGGATCGAGCCAGCCCGGCAGGCCCTCCTTGCTGAGCGTCACCGGACCGCCCTGGGTATTGCTCGCACGCGTCATCACCACACCACCCCCCGTTCTGCCCAGTCCAACGCCCGAGCACCGACAGATCGTTCCAGGGACCGCCTCACGGTCGTTCGTGCACGGACGACGGGCTGCCCCGCCGCCGTCGGCCCTCCCGTCATCCGGCCCCCAGCGGCGGGGCCGGCCTGCCGCCCGCGTCCAGGTAGGACTGGGGCGGGTTCAGGCGTTGGCCGGGGAAGCCGCCCTTCTCGTACTTCAGGAGCTTCCGCGCCTTCTCCGGGTCCGTCTCGCCCTCGCCGTACGCCGGGCAGAGCGGGGCGATGGGGCAGGCTCCGCAGGCGGGCTTGCGGGCGTGACAGATGCGGCGGCCGTGGAAGATCACATGGTGCGAGAGCATCGTCCACTCGCTCTTGGGGAAAAGCGAGCCGACGGCGGCCTCGATCTTGTCGGGCTCGGTCTGCTCGGTCCACTGCCAGCGCCGTACGAGCCGCTGGAAGTGCGTGTCCACGGTGATGCCGGGGCGGCCGAAAGCGTTCCCCAGGACCACGAAGGCCGTCTTGCGGCCGACGCCGGGCAGCTTGACCAGGTCCTCCAGCCGGCCGGGGACCTCGCCGCCGAACTCCTCCACGAGAGCCTTGGAGAGACCTATCACCGACTTCGTCTTGGCCCGGAAGAATCCCGTGGGGCGGAGGATCTCCTCGACCTCCTCCGGGTTGGCGGAGGCCAGGTCCTCGGGGGTGGGGTACTTGGCGAAAAGGGCGGGAGTCGTCTGGTTCACCCGGAGGTCGGTGGTCTGGGCGGACAGGACGGTGGCGATCACCAGCTGGAACGGGTTCTCGAAGTCCAGCTCGGGGTGGGCGTACGGATAGACCTCGGCGAGCTCGCGGTTGATGCGGCGGGCACGGCGCACGAGGGCGGTACGGGACTCGGGCTTCCTGGCCGCCGTCCTCCTGACGACGGCGGCGGCCTCTTTCTCGCTGCCCGCCGCCTTCTCCGTGCCGACCGCCCTCTCGCTGCCCGCCGGCTTCTCCGTGCCGACCGCCCTCTCGCTGCCCGCCGGCTTCTCCGTTTCGGCCGTCTTCCCGGTGCCGGCCGCTTTTTTCGCAGGCATCTCTTTTGTCACCTTTGCCGTTTTGTCACCACCGCCGGAGTCCTGTTCGCCCACAGCGGAAACACGACGTACAACCACCCGTCCAGCCCCCTTGGCCTGTGCTCTCACCGGCGATTTGGACACCCGGCCAGCCTAAAGCCCGGCACCGACATCCGCCCCGGACCCCGAAGATCAGCCCCCAATTGGACCCCTGCCGCTTACCTCGGGACATGTGTGCGGCATCCTTGTGACAGATCACACTGTTTGGACCGTCCGGCAAAATGGGGAACACGGTCCCCTGGTAAGCGGGGGAGCAAGATCCCCTGAGCAGGTCGACAAGGAGAGAACTCGTGGACGACGTCCTGCGGCGCAACCCGCTCTTCGCGGCTCTCGACGACGAGCAGGCCGCAGAACTGCGCGCCTCCATGAGCGAGGTGACCCTGGCGCGTGGCGACTCCCTGTTCCACGAGGGCGACCCGGGCGACCGGCTCTACGTCGTCACCGAGGGCAAGGTCAAGCTCCACCGCACCTCCCCGGACGGCCGGGAGAACATGCTGGCCGTGGTGGGCCCCAGCGAGCTGATCGGCGAGCTGTCGCTGTTCGACCCGGGCCCGCGCACGGCGACGGCCACCGCCCTTACCGAGGTCAAGCTCCTCGGCCTCGGCCACGGCGACCTCCAGCCCTGGCTGAACGCCCGCCCCGAGGTGGCCACCGCGCTGCTGCGCGCCGTCGCCCGGCGCCTGCGCAAGACCAACGACGCCATGTCCGACCTGGTCTTCTCGGACGTCCCCGGCCGCGTGGCCCGCGCCCTGCTGGACCTCTCGCGCCGCTTCGGTGTGCAGTCCGAGGAGGGCATCCACGTCGTCCACGACCTGACGCAGGAGGAGCTGGCGCAGCTCGTCGGCGCCTCGCGCGAGACCGTGAACAAGGCGCTGGCGGACTTCGCCCAGCGCGGGTGGCTCCGCCTGGAGGCGCGCGCCGTCATCCTGCTGGACGTGGAGCGGCTCGCCAAGCGGTCCCGCTAGGCGCCGGCCGCTGGCTGAGCGGTGCGGGTAGGTCACAGTGTGACCGTCACTGGGGGCTGCCGCCCCCAGGCCCCCGCTTCGGCCCTTGACGGGCCTCGTCCTCAAGCGCCGGACGGGCTGATGTGCCGCGACCGGCGCTGAAAAAATGCGCTGCCCGCCGCTGCCCTGCCGTGCACAGTGGGCCCATGAGCGAAACGGTTCCCCTGCGGGGGCTCGACTCCCAGGGCTACATCGCCCGTGAAGGCTCCCTCGCGCGCGTGCCGCATGCGTTCGGGCCCGTCGTCGCGGCGGCTCGGGAGCGGATCCCGGACGTCTTCGGGGGCCGGCTGCACAGCGCGTACCTCTACGGGTCGATCCCTCGCGGCACCGCGCGCGTGGGCCGCAGCGACCTGGACCTCCTGGTCGTCCTGCGCGAGGAGCCCACCGACGCGGACCGGGCCGACGGCCGAGCGCTCGACGAGTCCCTCGACAAGGAGTTCCCGCAGATCGACGGCGGCGGGACGCTTCTCGTCGGCCACGCGTGCGTGCTGAGCGAGCTGGAACGGCACGACCTGGGGTGGTTCGTGGCCTGCCTGTGCACACCCCTGCTCGGCGAGGACCTCGCCGAGCACCTCCCCCGCTACCGTCCCGACTCGCTGCTCGCCCGCGAGACCAACGGCGACCTCGCGCTGGTCCTGGCTCGCTGGCGTGACCGCGTCTCCTCGGTGGACGACTCCGAGGAGGCCCGGCGGCCTCTCGTCCGGTTCATGTCCCGGCACCTCGTGCGCACCGCGTTCACCCTCGTCATGCCCCGCTGGAACGGCTGGACGAGCGACCTGCACGAAATGGCGGCGGCGTTCGGCGCGTACTACCCCGCGCGCGCGGAGCAGGTGCGGGCGGCGGCCGTCCGCGGCTACGACCCGACGGGGGACGGGGCCGTCCTTGAGTCGTACGTCGACGACCTCGGCCCCTGGCTCGTGCAGGAGTACGCGCGCGTGCACGGCGTCAAAGCCCCGCGCCCGTAGGGACGACCCAGGTGTGTCGACCACCTGTGGGAACTAGTGGGAGTTAGTGGGAACTAGTCGACCACCTGTGGAAACTAGATGAGGCCGTGCTCGGTCAGGTACTCCAGCTGGGCCCGTACCGACAGCTCCGCCGCCGGCCACAGGGAGCGGTCGACGTCGGCGTACACATGGGCGACGACCTCGGCGGGGGTGCGGAAGCCGTTCTCGACGGCCGTCTCGACCTGGGCGAGGCGGTGGGCACGGTGGGCGAGGTAGAACTCGACGGCGCCCTGGGCGTCCTCCAGGACGGGCCCGTGGCCCGGGAGGACCGTGTGGACGCCGTCGTCGACCGTGAGGGACCTCAGCCGTCGCAGGGAGTCCAGATAGTCGCCCAGACGGCCGTCGGGGTGCGCCACGACGGTCGTGCCGCGGCCCAGGATCGTGTCACCGGTCAGGACGGCCCGGTCGGCCGGGAGGTGGAAGCAGAGCGAGTCGGCGGTGTGGCCGGGCGTCGCGACTACCCGCAGCTCCAGGCCGCCGACGGTGACCACGACGCCGGCGCCCAGGCCCTCCTCGCCCAGCCGCAGCGCCGGGTCCAGAGCCCGTACCTTCGTGCCGGTCAGCGCGGCGAAGCGGACGGCGCCGTCGGCGTGGTCGGGGTGACCGTGGGTCAGCAGGGTCAGGGCGACGCGTTTGCCGGCCTGCTCGGCGGTGTGGACGACCGCGCGCAGGTGGCCGTCGTCCAGGGGGCCCGGGTCGATCACGACCGCCAGCTCGGAGTCGGGCTCGGAGACGATCCAGGTGTTCGTGCCGTCCAGGGTCATCGCGGAGGCGTTCGGCGCGAGAACGTTGACCGCGCGCGGGGTGGCGGGCCCCGAGAGGACCCCGCCTCGCGGCTGGCCGGGGAGGGCGGCTGCGTCGGTCATACGAGGGAGCCTTCCGTCGGGCGGGGCTGTCGGGGGCCCGTCACGTCTGTCACCTCTGTCACGTCTGTCACGCGGATCCGCCGCCGGTCGTGTCGACGGGGATGTGCCTGGTGAACTCGTCGTGCCCCGGCCAGGACAGCACGACCACGCCGTCCTCCAGGCGGGCCTGCGCCAGGACGGGGGTCAGGTCGAGGTCGGGGGCCGCGGCGAGCGCCTCGGCGGCCGTGGCGTAGGGGGCGAGCCGGCGCAGGGTCGCGATGGTGGGCGGCATCATCAGCAGCTCGCCCTTGTCGTACGAGGCGGCCGCGTCGGACGGGCGGATCCACACCGTGCGGTCGGCCTCCGTGGAGGCGTTGCGGGTGCGCTGGCCCGCGGGGAGCGCGGCCACGAAGAACCAGGTGTCGTAGCGGCGGGGCTCGAACTCCGGGGTGATCCAGCGCGTCCAGGCGCCGAGGAGGTCGGAGCGCAGGACCAGGCCGCGACGGTCGAGGAACTCGGCGAAGGACACGTCGCGGGCGGCCACCGCGGCCCGGTCGGCCTCCCAGTCGGCGCCCGTGGTGTCGCCGACGACGGAGTCGGGGGTCGGCCCGGCGAGCAGGACGCCGGCCTCCTCGTAGGTCTCGCGCACCGCCGCGCAGACGATCGCCTGGGCCGCGGTCTCGTCGACGCCGAGCCGCTCGGCCCACCACGCGCGCGTGGGGCCCGCCCAGCGGACGTGCAGGTCGTCGTCGCGTGGGTCGACGCCGCCGCCGGGATAGGCGTACGCGCCTCCGGCGAAGGCCATGGAGGCGCGTCTGCGCAGCATGTGGACGACGGGGCCACCGCTGTCGGTGTCCTTCAGGAGCATGACGGTGGCCGCGCGCTTCGGGACGACCGGAGTGAGGGCGCCGTCCGCGAGCGCACGGATGCGTTCCGGCCAGTCCTGGGGAAACCACTGCCCATTCGCCATGGGCGCGAGGCTATCCCGTGGTGAGCGAATGTTCGAGAGGTCCCCGAGGTCAGAGCATGCCTGAGGGACCCCGGCAGGGCGTGCGGCGCGCGGCTAGGGGACGAGCTCGACCTGGATCTCGACCTCCACCGGCGCGTCCAGCGGCAGCACCGCGACGCCCACCGCGCTGCGCGCGTGCACGCCCTTGTCGCCGAGGACCTCGCCCAGCAGCTCACTCGCCCCGTTGAGGACGGCGGGCTGGCCGGTGAAGTCGGTGGCCGACGCCACGAAGCCGACGACCTTCACCACGCGCGCGATGCGGTCCAGGTCGCCCGCGACCGACTTGACGGCGGCCAGGGCGTTCAGCGCGCAGGTGCGGGCCAGCTCCTTGGCCTCCTCGGGGGTGACCTCGGCGCCGACCTTGCCGGTGACCGGCAGCTTGCCCTCCACCATGGGCAGCTGGCCGGCCGTGTACACGTACGGACCGGACTGCACTGCGGGCTGGTAGGCCGCGAGGGGCGGCACGACCGCCGGCAGGGTCAGCCCCAGCTCGGCGAGCCTCGCCTCGACCGCGCTCACGCCTTCGCCCGCTTCAGGTAGGCGACGAGCTGCTCCGGGTTGTTCGGCCCGGGCACGACCTGGACGAGTTCCCAGCCGTCCTCGCCCCAGGTGTCCAGAATCTGCTTCGTGGCATGGACGAGCAGCGGCACAGTTGCATATTCCCACTTGGTCATGCGGCCGACTGTATCGGCTGTTGCCCGAGGGGCTGTTCCACAGGCCATGTGGCCGATTGCCGACTGCGTTGTCCACAGCCTCCCGGTTGCCTCGGGCGCCGACTGGTTACGCTCGAAGACGTGAGCAGGCTCCAGGTCGTCAGCGGCAAGGGCGGGACCGGTAAGACGACGGTCGCCGCGGCCCTTGCGCTGGCCCTCGCCACGGCAGGGAAGCGCACGCTTCTCGTCGAGGTGGAGGGCCGGCAGGGCATCGCGCAGCTCTTCGAGACGGAGGCGTTGCCCTATGAGGAACGCAAGATCGCCGTCGCCCCGGGGGGCGGTGAGGTGTACGCCCTCGCCATCGACCCCGAACTGGCCCTACTGGACTACCTCCAGATGTTCTACAAACTGGGGGGCGCCGGACGGGCCCTGAAGAAGCTCGGCGCCATCGACTTCGCCACCACCGTCGCACCCGGCCTGAGGGACGTGCTCCTCACCGGCAAGGCGTGCGAGGCGGTACGGCGCAAGGACAAGAACGGGCGGTTCGTGTACGACTACGTCGTCATGGACGCCCCGCCCACGGGCCGCGTCACGCGCTTCCTGAACGTCAACGACGAGGTCGCCGGGCTGGCCAGGATCGGCCCGATACACAATCAGGCGCAGGCCGTGATGCGGGTGCTGAAGTCGTCGGAGACGGCCGTGCACCTGGTGACGCTGCTCGAGGAGATGCCGGTCCAGGAGACCGCCGACGGCATCTCCGAACTGCGGGCGGCGAAGCTGCCGGTGGGGCGGGTCATCGTCAACATGGTGCGGCCCGAGGTGCTGGACGAGGACGGGCTGGAACTCGTCCGGACCGTGACGCGTTCTTCTGTTGCCCGCTCGTTGTCCGCCGCCGGGCTCGGCGGGGCGCGGCGCGGCGGGCACGCCGAGCGGCTGGTGGATCCGCTCCTGAAACAGGCCGGGGAGTACGCCGAGCGGTACGCGCTGGAGCACGAGCAGCGCACGGTCCTGGGCGAGCTGGACCTGCCGCTGCATGAACTGCCGTTGCTCGCCGAGGGCCTGGACCTCGCGGGCCTGTACCAGCTCGCCACGGAACTGCGGAAGCAGGGGATCGCATGAGTCCGGACCAGGCTCACGCCCAGGGCAGCAAGGCCCGAGACACGGCCGACGCCAAGACCCACGACACGGGAGGCACCCGGCGCCGCCTCTCCCCCGTGCCCCTGCTCGACCTCGATCCGCTGCTCGACGACCCGGCGACCCGCATCGTGGTCTGCTGCGGCTCGGGCGGCGTCGGCAAGACGACCACGGCGGCGGCGCTGGGGCTCAGGGCGGCCGAGCGCGGCCGCAAAGTGGTGGTCCTCACCATCGACCCGGCGCGCCGGCTCGCGCAGTCCATGGGCATCGACTCGCTCGACAACACCCCGCGCCGCGTCAAGGGCGTCGAGGGGGACGGCGAACTGCACGCGATGATGCTCGACATGAAGCGCACCTTCGACGAGATCGTCGAGGCGCACGCGGATCCGGAGTGGGCCGCCGCGATCCTGGGCAACCCGTTCTACCAGTCGCTGTCGGCGGGCTTCGCGGGCACGCAGGAGTACATGGCGATGGAGAAGCTGGGCCAGCTCCGCGCGCGGGACGAGTGGGACCTGATCGTCGTCGACACCCCGCCCTCGCGTTCGGCGCTGGACTTCCTGGACGCGCCGAAGCGGCTGGGGTCGTTCCTGGACGGCAAGCTGATCCGCGTCCTGTTGGCGCCCGCCAAGGTCGGCGGACGCGCGGGGATGAAGTTCCTGAACGTCGGGATGTCGATGATGACCGGCGCACTCGGCAAGCTGCTGGGCGGCCAACTGCTGAAGGACGTGCAGACGTTCGTGGCGGCGATGGACTCGATGTTCGGCGGCTTCCGCACGCGCGCGGACGCCACGTACAAGCTCCTCCAGGCGCCCGGTACGGCGTTCCTGGTGGTGGCGGCTCCCGAGCGGGACGCGCTGCGGGAGGCCGCGTACTTCGTGGAGCGACTGGCCGCCGAGGACATGCCGCTGGCCGGTCTGGTGCTCAACCGCGTCCACGGCAGCGGCGCCGCCCAGCTGTCCGCCGAGCGGGCCCTCGCCGCTGCGGAAAATCTTGAAGAGCCCGGCATTGTCGATCAGGACGGCGGGAAAGCTGGACTTCGTAACTCTCCCGACACGTACGGCAGTTCAGAATCTCCAGCACCCGAGTCTCCAGCACCCGATCCGGAGCGCGGCACCCCCACAGACGCGGACCGGACCGTGAACGATCTCACCGCGGGCCTGCTGAGGCTGCACGCGGAACGCATGCACCTGCTCTCCCGAGAGCAGCGCACGCGTGACCGCTTCACCGCGCTCCACCCCGAGGTGGCGGTAGCCGAAGTGGCCGCGCTGCCCGGCGACGTGCATGACCTCACGGGGCTACGGGACATCGGGAACCGGCTCGCGGCCAACCGGCCGGAGCTGCCCGAGGCTGCCGACGCCTGAGCCGAGGGTTCTCCTCAGCTCACCGCCGCGTAGTTCTCGTACATCTGGTCGTCGTCGAGCGGCAGGATGCCCACCCCACGCTCGTACTCCGAACGCGCCGTCTCCAGGAGCCGGCGCCAGGAGGTCACCGTCGGCCGCCTGCGCAGCAGTGCGCGGCGCTCGCGCTCCGTCATGCCTCCCCACACGCCGAACTCGACGCGGTTGTCGAGCGCGTCGGCCAGACATTCGGTGCGTACCGGGCATCCGGTGCACACCGCCTTGGCCCTGTTCTGCGCTGCTCCCTGAACGAACAGTTCATCCGGATCGGTAGTGCGGCAGGCAGCCTGCGCACTCCAGTCGGTTACCCAGCCCATACCGGCGCCGTCCTCTCCCGAATCGAGGCTCCCCCACGGCGGCAGCGGCATATTCACCGCCGCCAGTTGAGGACGTTACGGAAGGTGGGCACAGCGCAACACCCCCTTCGGGCCCAATCTTGAATGGCCCGAACGGACTATGGGTAAGCGGCAGATCACCCGGGGGAGTGAGCCTGCGACATACACCATTTTCCCGACAAGCGGGACAGTTCAGTTGGGTCACAACGGACGCCGGGTGACACTCAAGGCGGATTCGGACACGCCCCCAACAAAAAAGTTGAGGAACCTCCGGAACGATTCGGGGTCGCCGGACGTATTGATACGTAGCCCTGCTGCTGTGACAGTTGAGAGCAGCTTAGGCCAAGGCATTGACGTGTGTCCGGCGAATGAGAACGTAGGCTGCCCCCATGCCAAAAAAGCGCTCGGGCGGTGGTCTGTCGTCAACGCAGCAGGCCGCCAAGTTCCTCGGTGTCAGTGTGCTCGCGGGAGCGGTGCTGGCCGGTATCGCCCTGCCCGCGTTCGGCGCGCTGGGCCTGGCCGCCAAGGGGTCGGTGGAGTCGTTCGACGAACTCCCGGCCAACCTGAAGACGCCGCCGCTGAGCCAGCGCACCACGATCCTCGACGCCCAGGGCGGCCAGATCGCCACGGTCTACTCCCGTGACCGCACGGTCGTCGACCTGAAGAACATCTCGCCGTACATGCAGAAGGCGATCGTCGCGATCGAGGACTCGCGCTTCTACGAGCACGGCGCGATCGACCTGAAGGGCGTCCTGCGCGCGCTCAACAAGAACGTGCAGAACAGCGGGGTCTCCCAGGGCGCCTCGACGCTCACGCAGCAGCTCGTGAAGAACGTCGCCATCGAAGAGGCGGGCGACGACCCGACGAAGGTCGCACAGGCCACGCAGCAGACCATCGGCCGCAAGATCAAGGAACTGAAGTACGCGATCCAGCTCGAGGAAGAGCTCGGCAAGAAGAAGATCCTCGAGAACTACCTGAACATCACGTTCTTCGGCGAGCAGGCCTACGGCGTCGAAGCCGCCTCCCAGCGGTACTTCTCCACGCACGCCAAGGACCTCACCCTCCCCCAGGCGGCCATGCTGGCCGGCCTCGTCCAGCAGCCGACCGTCTACGACCCGGTCAAGGACGACGTCACGGCCGTCAACCGCCGCAACGTCGTGCTTAAGCGCATGGCCGACGTGGGTGACATCACCGAGGGCGAGGCCGCCAAGGCACAGCGGGCCCCGTTGGGTCTGAAGGTCAAGCAGCCGAAGAACGGCTGCATCACCGCCGTCCAGGGCGCCAGCTTCTTCTGCAAGTACGTGGAGCGCGTCTTCCTCAGCGACCCGGTCTTCGGCAAGACCAAGGAGGACCGGGCGAAGGTCTGGAACCAGGGCGGTCTGACGATCCGGACGACGCTCGAACCACAGTCCCAGCAGTCCGTCCAGGACTCGCTCAAGGACCACGTCTACCAGACGGACAAGGTCGCCGCGGCCGCCACTCTCGTCGAGCCCGGCACCGGCAAGATCCTCGCCATGGGCCAGTCGAAGCCGTACGGCTACGGCAAGAACGAGACGGAGTACAACTACTCCGTCAACTCCTCCATGGGCGGCTCGAACTACGGCTTCCCGACCGGTTCGACCTTCAAGCCGTTCCTCGCCGCAGCGGCGATCGAGGAGGGCCGTCCGCCGAACCAGTCGTACCCGGCGCCGTACCAGATGCCGTACCCGGCGACGGTCCAGACGTGCAGCAGCAGGCCGTGGACCAACGAGGGCAACGACACGGTGGAGAACGAGAGCCAGTCGGAGAAGGGGCCGTACCAGCTGAAGAAGGCCATGGAGCTGTCGGTCAACACCTACTTCGTGCAGATGCTCGCCGACATCGGCATGTGCCCCGTGGTGAAGATGACCGACAAGCTGGGCGTCGTCCAGGGCAACGGCGACAAGGTCCCCGAGGTCCCCTCGTCCATGACCCTCGGCTCGACCGGCCTCTCCCCCCTCACCATGGCGAGCGCGTACGCCGCCTTCGCCAGCCGGGGCATGTACTGCACCCCGATCGCCATAGAGTCGATCACCCAGACCGTGGGCGGCACGAAGAAGTCGCTGGAGGTGCCGAAGTCGACCTGCTCGCGCGCGATGGACGAGAAGACGGCGGACACCATCAACACGCTGCTGAGCGGTGTGACCGACTCCGGTACCGGCAAGCAGGCCGGCCTCTCCGGCCGCGCCAACGCCGGTAAGACGGGTACGACGGACTCCCGCAAGAACGCCTGGTTCGTCGGCTACACCCCGAACCTCGCGGGCGCGGTCTGGGTCGGCAGCGCCACCCAGAAGGTCGAGATGACCGACATCACCATCGGCGGTGTCTACCACGCACAGGTCTACGGCGGCGACACCCCCGGCCCGATCTGGCGGGACGCCATGACCGGCGCCCTCGAGGGCAAGGAAGCCCCGCCCTTCAACATCGTCAACATCCCGAACCCCCCGGACAAGAACAAGGGCGGCCAGAACAACAACGGCGGGGGCAACAACAACGGCGGCACCGGCGGCAACAACGACGGCTTCCTCGGCGGCCTGCTCACCAACGGCACCACCAACGCCGGCACGGCGAACGGCGGCACCGGCACCTTCTTCCAGGGCCAGACCAACGGCAACGCAAACGGCGGCGGCGGCAGGCGCAACTGAGCCCACCGCCACCGAAGGCCATCAGCGCCGAGTAGGCGCACAGCGAACGGCCCCCGTCTCTCGCAGGGAGAGACGGGGGCCGTTCGTCTTGCGGGGCGGCCTCCGATGCGGGGGCCTCCGATGCGAGGGCCTCCGGCGGGAGGCTTCCAGCGTTGGCGCGGCGGCCGGGTGGCCGGGTGGCCGGGTGGCCGGGTGGCGGAGAGCCGATCGGCGCGCCGCGACCGGCGCGCGCCGGGCCAGCAGCCTCGGGCGGAACCGTCCGTCGTGCGGGCCGGCTCCGGCGTGGAGGCCTCCGGCAGGGGTCCGGTGGGGAGGCCTCCGGCAGGGGTCCGGTGGGGGGTGGGGCGGGTCAGCCCGCGAGGAGCTTCTTGACGACGGCGGCTACGCGGCCGCCCTCGGCCAGGCCGGCCACCTTCGGGTTCACGATCTTCATGACGGCGCCCATGGCCCGCGGCCCCTCCGCGCCGGCCGCCTTCGCCTCCTCGACGGCCTGGGCGACGATGGCGTCCAACTCCTCGTCGCTGAGCTGCTTGGGCAGGTACGTGGCGAGAATCTCGCCCTCCGCCTTCTCCCGCTCGGCGCTCTCGGCCCGACCACCCTGCGCGAAGGCGTCGGCCGCCTCCCGGCGCTTCTTCGCCTCCTTGTTGATCACCTTGAGGACTTCGTCGTCGGAGAGCTCGCGCTTCTCCTTGCCCGCGACCTCCTCCTTGGTGATCGCGGCGAGCGTCAGCCGGAGCGTCGAGGAGCGGAGCTCGTCGCGCCCCTTGATCGCGGCGTTGAGGTCTTCCTGCAGCTTCGACTTGAGCGTGGTCATGGGTGTGATTGTCGCAGGTGTGGACAGCCAGGCGCCCGCTCATTTAGCGGGCGGTGCGGCACGGACGCCGGAACCACCGCGCCGGAAGGCACTTGCGGGCCAACGCGGTCAAGGGGGCGCTGCGGAAAGAGCGTCGGCGGCGTCTGACACGATGGACGTATGCGCGCGCGATACGGAGTACCTCTGTCCATTGCGGCGGCCGGCGCCGCCGGCCTGGTGTACGCGGCGGGTTTCGAAGCCCGCTCCTTCCGCCTCCGACGGGTCACGGTCCCCGTCCTGCCCGCCGGAATGCGTCCCCTGCGCGTGTTGCAGGTCTCCGACATCCACATGGTCGGCGGCCAGCGCAAGAAGCAGCGCTGGCTGCGCTCGCTGGCCGGCCTGCGCCCCGACTTCGTGATCAACACGGGCGACAACCTGTCCGACCCGGACAGCATCCCCGAGGTCCTGGACGCCCTCGGCCCCCTGATGGAGTTCCCGGGCGCGTACGTCTTCGGCTCGAACGACTACTACGGCCCGACACCGCGCAATCCCGCCCGCTATCTCCTCGAGAAGGTCCAGGGCCGCCACGGCCTGAACGGCAACGCGCCCGCCGTCGGCGTGATCCACAACCCGTGGGAGGACCTGCGCGACGGCTTCGACGCGGCGGGCTGGCTCAACCTGACGAACACCCGGGGCGTGCTGAAGGTCGAGGGCGCGTCGGTGGAGCTGACGGGCCTGGACGACCCACACATCAAGCGCGACCGCTACGCACAGGTGGCCGGCGGCCCGTCGGCGTCCTCCGACTTCTCGATGGGCGTGGTGCACGCGCCCTACCTGCGAGTCCTGGACTCCTACACGGCGGACGACTACCCCCTGATCCTGGCCGGCCACACCCACGGCGGCCAGCTCTGCATCCCCTTCTACGGCGCCCTGGTCACCAACTGCGACCTGGACACGGACCGCGTGAAGGGCCTCTCGACGCACACGGCGGAGGGCCGTACGTCCTACCTCCACGTCTCGGCAGGCTGCGGCACCAACCGCTACACCCCGGTGAGGTTCGCATGCCCGCCGGAGGTGACGTTGCTGACACTGGTCGAGAAGGAGTAGGGAAAGGGGGGCGGGGCCGGGAGCCGGGGCGGGGCCGGGAGCCGAGGGGCCGGGACCCTGAGGGCCTGGGTCCCCCGGACGGACCACCCGCATCGCCCCCTTTGTCCCCCTTGCCTAGCGTGAGGGCATGACCGCGCCGATACCCAGGGACCTCCCGGATCTGCCCGCGATTCCGCGGACCCACGCGCTCCTGCTCTCCTCCGTCCCCGCCGCGGCGGTGGTGCCCCCGGTACGCCGCCGACTGGCCGCCGTCCTCCGTCTGCTGCTGGCCGGCACGGCGGCAGCGGGCGTGACGCTCGCCCTCCTGCTCGGCAGCCCGCTGCGGGTCCTGAGTCACTTCGCGGTCCAGAGCAACATCCTGCTGACCCTGGTCATGCTGCTGTCCGCCCGTCGGGCGTGGACGGCCCGCCGCCCCCTCCCCTCCGCCGTGACCGGCGCCACGCTGCTCTACGTCGTGATCACCGGCCTGGTCTACCACCTGCTCCTGGCGGACGCCGCCGTCCCCTTCTCCCTGACCGGCACGACGACCACCCTCACCGGCTGGCACATGATCGTCGGGCACCTCCTCCAGACTGTGACACCACTGGCCGCCGTCCTGGACTGGCTACTGCTGACCGCCCCGGGCCGAATGCGTCTGCGCCGGGCCGCTACGTGGATGCTCTACCCCCTGGTCTACCTGGTGTTCTCCCTCGCCCGCGCCCAACTGATCCACACCGGCACACCGGGCCGCTACCTCTATCCCTTCCTCGACGTCGAGGCCCACGGCTACAGGCATGCCCTCGCCAACGCCCTCCTCCTCGGCCTCTCCTTCTACGCCCTCGCGGTCCTCCTCGTGGCCCTCGACCACGCCCGCCCCAACCCGATCGGCCACCGCGGCAAAACCGGATTTCGTCTCCAGCCACCAGTGGGCTAAAGTAAACGACGTCGCCGCGACAAGCAGGAAAAGCAGCGATATCGGGGTGTAGCGCAGCTTGGCAGCGCGCTTCGTTCGGGACGAAGAGGTCGTGGGTTCAAATCCCGCCACCCCGACAGAGAAACAGCAGGCGGGGCACCTAGTAAATTTACTGGGTGCCCCGTCTGTTTGGGCTGCGTGTCTAACTGCGTGACTATCGGTTCCTGAGTGATTCCCGCGTGACTACGGCCGCTGCTGGTCGGTGCCGAAGATGCCATCCATGACCACGGCACCAGTCTGGATCACGGGACGGATCTGCTTCCGGTAGCCCTCCTCTGTCACGGCCGTACCGGAGTGTCCGACAAGCCGGGAGATCTCTTCCAGCGGGACGCCCCGGTCGGAGAGCAGCGACACGAAGCTCTTCGCCGTCGCGATCCACCGCTGTCTCTTCTCGTCCCAGTGCAGGCCGCCGTCACCACGGCTACGACGCTTGGTCATCAGGCCGGGGTCTGTACGGTCTTCGGTGTAACTCCCGATCATGGAAGTAGCACCTGATGAGCGACGCGACTGTCTCTTGACGGTGCGGGCCACCACGATGTGGCTGCGGCCCGAGGCGCGGGTTACCGGTGCGGCACCGGCGTAGGCCTTGACGGCTTTGGCGTCGGTGAACCGGGTGGGGTCGTCTCCGATCTCGGCCAGGACTCGCGCGCCGGACATGACCGACAGGCCGGGCAGGCTGGTGATGATCTGCGCGTCCGGGTGGGACAGGAACGCTGTCTCGGTGGCTGCGGCCAGGTCGTCTCCGCTCGTGCATGCGGCGTCGAGCTGCCGCAGCAGGGCCGCGGTTTGCTGGCCCATGGCCTGTTCAACCAGTGGTAGTTGACGCATCTACTCCGAGCGGAAAAGTTCCCGCAGGCGCTCGACCAGCTCGTCGACGGAGCGGCGGAGTCGGCCCGCTCGGTTGAGCAGTGCCCGGAGCTGGGTGCGGGTCAGCCTGGCAGCTGCGGCCGGGGTTGGTGCGGCGGTGAGAACCGTGCGGGCGTGGGCGGAATCGAGGCCGAGTTTGCCGGTGCCGTGGAAGGCCAGCAGGGCGGTCGGGAAGTATTCGCGCAGGTGGGAGTGGAGTCGGTTGACGAGCTGGCCTTTGTCCCAGATCGCGTCCTGGTGGGCGCGGGCGAGCACGGCGACGGCCTGGCCGAGCTCGCTGTCGGCGGGGAGCGGGCGGTGGGCCTTGATGTCGGTCCGCAGGAAAGCGCGCGAGTTCTCACAATCCTGGACGCCCCTGGTGGGGAACCCGCGCGGGGATGGGTGCATTCTGCCGCGTCCCGCGGCGGGTTCGCGCGGTGACTTGCCCGGCGCCGCGGTGGTTCACGAGCTCACCTGGAATGCAGTTCCTCGATCGGGCCGGGCATCTACCCTGCTCTGACGCAGGGATGACCCACCGGCGGGGCCTGCACTCCCCCAGGCTCAATCCTTCGATCCAGATCGGCTGCTCGTCGGGCCGGTCACGACGAGTCCTGCTGAGCGGCTGGTGCAGGACGAGTTGTGGGAGACCTCGTCCTGGCCAGCCGGGGCCAGTCCAGGCAGGTCTCCTGGATACAGCCCACCACCCCCGGCACGATGTGCGCCGTCGCGGCCACCATCCTCGCGGCCGGCGGCTGCGCACTCCTGCGCCGCGCGCGCAGACCCGCCGGTCCGACTCCGGCCGCGGTGGGGAAACTGAGCCTGGCCGCTGTGGCCGTCCCGCTGTGCGCCGTCCCACAGGTGACGCTCCTCGCCGTCTCGCTCACCTGGCAGCCCCTCTACGTCGACCGCTACGTACCCGCCGGTCCTTGGGATGCCCGTAGCCGATGACCGGGTACTGCCCGTCCTGGTCCCCGTTCGAGAAGGCGCCGTGGACGGACATGCAGGGCATGCCGGTGGCGAAGATCGCCGAGGTGTCGTTCACCAGCGACGACCGGGTCCGGGTGGCCGGCCGAAGACCCTTTTCCGACGCGGCGAAGCTGTGGCCAACGAGGTCCCGCGGCCGGTTCGCCGTGAACAGCTGGGCGTGGTCCGCGGCAAGGAGAACGCTCACGAGCTCTCCGTCGCGGCTGACCGCCCGTGAGCGCTGCGGCGGGCGGCGCGGGCGCTCACGGGCGTGCCCCGGCCCGGCTACCGCCTGGGACCCGCGACGGCGTAGGTCGCGGTGCCGACGACCGCGAGGACCAGGGCCGTCCACGTGCCCGCCGCCGTGCCGGGCGGCAGCAGCATCCAGTTCGCCACCTGCATCGGCGCACTCGTCGGGGGCGGGGCGAAGAACGAGAACGCGAGCCAGGCAATCGGCAGCGTCCACGCGTACTGCGCCCCGCACACCGTCGCCCCGATGGCGGCGAGCCCCATCAGCCCCGCGCTGTTCCGGACGACGAACGCGGTGGTGGCCACGTCCTCGCCCATCGTCTGCACCGCCAGCAGCACCGCGCCGACGACCGCGCCGATGAGCAGCACATGCGCCGCCCTGCGGAGCACCCAGCGGATCGCGGCCGTCCGGTCTAGCGCGACGTCCTGCCCGCCGAGCCCGATCGAGGCCGCCATCACCCCCGCGACGATCATGATCGCGGGCATCCGCGGATCGCCGGGCCCCACGCTGCCGTCCCGGGCAAGTGCCCACACCGCCACCGCGCTGATCACCACCGCGGCGAGTGACGCGGGTACCTGACGCGAGCGCGCATACAGCATCAGCCATCTCACCGGGACGCACCGCCCGTCAGTGCGTCGTACGCGTCGCCCTTGCAGGAGAGCGCGGCGGCGCGCATCGCGTTGATGCGTGAGAGCTGCTCTGCTTCCGGCAGCGCCTTGAGTTCCTTCCACACCGGGCGGGCCTTGGCGTCGAGGCCCAAACTTGCTGACACTGTGCCGGGCAGCGGCTTGAGATCCCCGAGGACCCAGCCCACCGCGACGCTCTGCGCGACGGCGTCATTGACATTGATCGTGTGCAAGCCGACGGGGGAGCACCCTGGCACCATGCCTTCGGCGATCAGGGCCCAGGTCAGCTCCTCGCCCTGCGCGGCGACGATGAGGTCGTCGTCGAAGTCGAAGAGCACGGTCTTTCGGGACCACTGCGGCATGGCGCCGTCCGACAGTACGGCGGTGTTCTCCCGGACCGAGACCGGCGCCTGGTCGCCCAGGGCGCCGTGCAGCAGACGCAGCGCCTCCTTACCGGGACCCGCCAGGTCGGCGAGTCGCGCCTGCTGCGTCTTGGCCACGCACACCGGGCCGTCGCACACCAGTTCCGCGGCGGCCTCGTCGACGACATAGATCCGGCGCGGGTCGGAGGGGAGGACGAGCAGGGCTACCGCCGCGCCCGCCAGGACGGGCGTCAGGGCGATCAGCCGGGCGCGCGGAGTCGCGTCGACCAGCAGCGCGAAGCCGGTCGCGGCCAGGCCGAGCAGCCAGAGCGTCTGCCCGACGTGCACGGAGGCGGAGAGCGTGACGAGCGCGTCGCGCACTTCCCCCACCGCCGGTGACAGCAGCGAGACCCTGCTCGGCTCCGTGCTCAGCATTCCCGTCGCCGGGTCCGTCCGTTCCATCGACATGTGCATGAGCGCTGTGAACACGAAGGCGCCCATGGCCAGCGCGGGCGGGGTGAGCGCGGACGGCATGGCCCGCCCGGCCCCCATGCCCAGCACGGCCCCCGCGACGAGAGAGAGTGCTCCCACCAGCGAGATCGGCAGCCACCCGAGGTGCGTGTACTCGGTGTTGGCGAACACCTGGACCGCACCCCCGAGGACGAAGAGCGCAAAGGCCGAGACCAGCGTGATCGCCATCGTGCCCGCCAGCGTGGCCGCGCGGTGCCAAGCGGGCCGCGATGTGCTCGTCAGCAGTTCGGCCATCGTCGAGCGGTGGTCGCGCAGGCCCTGCAGCGCCCCGAGCCCCACGGCGAGCGGCCACAGGTAGACCAGCAGGCCGCGGGTCCCCAGGGCCAGCGCCGTCCACTGGGCCGTCCACGCCGTGGTGCCGCTCCCAACGCCCAGCAGGTACAGGAACGCCAGCGCGGACGCCAGGAGCACGGCCCCGGCCCACGGGGCGACGGAGCGCCTCAGCTCGATGCGCAGGACACGGACGTTCACCAGGAGCCCCTTCCCTGCTCGGGATTGAGCAGCAGCGCCGAGTAGCCGCGCTCCAGCGGGCTGTCGCCCACGTGCTCGGGGCCGCCCACCGAGGCCAGCTCGTCCGGAGAGCCCTGGAAGACCAGCCGGCCCTCGGCGAAGAGCACCACGTCGGTGCAGGCGGCGGCGACGTCCTCCACCAGATGGGTCGAGACGAGCACGCAGGTGTCCCTGCCCAGCTCCTGCAGCAGCTCGCGGAAGCGCAGCCGCTGCGCCGGGTCCAGGCCGACCGTCGGCTCGTCCAGGAGCAGGATCGACGGGTCGTTGACGATGGCCTGAGCGATACCGACCCTGCGCACCATGCCGCCCGACAGGGCCTTCATCTTCTCATCGGCACGGTCCGCCAGACCCACCCGTTCCACGGCGCGCTGCACCGCCGCGGGAATGTCCGCCTTGGGCACTTCCTTCAGCCACGCCATGTACTCGACGAACTCGCGCACCGTGAAGCGCTTGTAGTAGCCGAACTCCTGCGGCAGATAGCCGATCCGGCGGCGCAGCGCACGGTGCTCACCCATGCCGCCCGTGGACTCGCCGAGCAGCTCCAGGGTGCCCCCGGTGGGGCGCAGCACGGTGGCCAGCGCCCGGATGAGGGTGGTTTTGCCCGCCCCGTTGGGGCCGAGGAGGCCGTGTACGCCGATGCCGAGATTCAGGTCGAGCCCGTTGACCGCCATCCGGTTCCTGCCGACCTTGACCTTCAGCCCGGTGGCCTGGATCTCCCAGGCGTGGATAGTCGGTGCGATGTCAGCCGCGTTCGCCGCGGATGTCATGTGGTGTTCCTTTCCGATGGTCATCGATGGGCTCCCAGTACGGAGTACGCGCCCCTGCGGGCGATCACGACGCCGATGCTGAGCGCGAGGATCAGCCCCCATACGGGCAGACCATCCGTCTGCAGGGCGAAGGTCACACGGTGCGCGGCCAGGGTGGGCGCCACGACCACGGCGGCCCAGGCGCCCGCCAGCGCGACGGCGGCGCGGGTCACCCCGACGACACCGCCGAGCGCCAGGGTCGTGGAGGTGAAGGCCAGACAGGGCAGCAGCCACTGCGCGGCCGTCATCCCCGTCACCCAGCCGGCCACCAGCAGCGCGGGGACGACCACGGCGAGCACGGCTGCGGTGCGACGCAGCACCAGGTAGAGCCCGGCCCTGGGCGCCGAGGCCGTCAGCTCGTACGCCGGGTCCAGCCCCTGCGACCACGACGCCGCGACGCCGAGCACGGGCAGGACCGGAGAGAACAGCAGCACCAGCGACATGTCGCCGGAGCCGGTGCCGACCAGGTCGAACAGGAGCGCGAGCAGTGTCACGCTCACGACCATGGCCAGCCACGGCACCATCACCGGCGTCATCCACGCGGACAGCCGCGCCGACCAGCGCCTCCGGGGCGGCATCGTGACGGCCGTGGCCAGCTGGGGTTCCAGGCCGGACCACACGGTGTCGACCAGCGCCGCCACGGCGGGCGTCTGTGCCGTAACGGCGGCAGAAAGCCGGTCACGGCACAGCCGGCACGCCTCCAGGTGCGCCTCCAGGGCCCACAGCTCGTCGGCGGCGATGTCCGTGTCGCCGCGCGCGTAACCGTCGATGATCCGCATCGACGCGTGTTCCACGCTCATGCCAGCGCCTTTCGCATCGCGATCCGGGCCCGGCGGGCACGGGTCTTGACCGTGCCCTCGGGCAGCCCGAGCAGGACCGCGGTCTCCCGGACGGACAGCCCGTCGAGCACCATGGCCTGCAGTACCTGTCTGAGCTCCGGCGCGAGGCGCCGCAGCGCGTCCCCGACGTCACCGCCGACGGTCGCCGCGAGCGCCTCCTCCTCGGCGGCGGGCGTCGCGGGCTGCGTGGCGGCCGCGGGCGGCGGCTCCGCGTGGTGGGCCCTGCGCCGGAACGCGTCGACGAGGCGGCGCGCCGCGATCGTCCACAGCCAGCCGACGGCCGTTCCTCCGGCCGCGGCCCCGGCAAACGCACTCGCCGCGCGCCACACCGCCAGGTACGTCTCCTGCATGACCTCGGCGACGATCTGCTCGTCCGCGCAGCGGCGGCGCAGCCGCACCGCCATCCACGGCGACGTACGCCGGTACAACTCCTCGAACGCGGCACGGTCGCCCTTGGCCACCAGCCGGACGAGACGCTCCTCGTCCAGCTCGTGCAGCGCTGCTCTGACTGATCTCACGCCCACTAGACGCCCGGCCCGAGCGGCAGGTTCTCCCCCTGACGTGATCCCCGTCACACACCAATCCGTTGACTCCTCAGGATTCCCGAACGTCGTACAGCAGCCTCGGGTCCAGCGGCTTCGACGTTCTTCCACTGCTCCCCGTTGTGACGCGCTGTGCGAATGCTGGTCCGGACGACACGGTGTCGCCAGGCTGTCCAGATGGCAGAACGAGTACGCGTCCGCGAGATCGATGAGACGCGGGGCAGCGCCTGCTGCGGATCATCCGCAGGGGTACCGACCACCCGCACGCCGCGCTGTTCTCCTGGGTGATCGAACGCGTCGACCAACCGCTCACCGTGGAGAACCTGGCGCGCCAGGCGCGGATGAGCTCGCGCAATCTGGGCCGCCGCTTCAGGGCGGTGACCGGCACCACCCTGCTGCAATGGCTGCTGGCCCAACGGATCGGCCGAGCCCAGGAGTTGCCGGAGACCACCGACGACGTCGTCGACCCTTCGGCCGCACGTTCACTTTCACCGGTCCCGAGGGCTACGCCATCACGGCGCACGGAGGCTGACGGCCGTGACCGCCGTCGCGATCAGACGGCGCCGCAGGCAAGGTACGGGCGGAGCTCACCGTCCACCGCGGCGACGCGGTCCCGTCGCCGGCAGCCCCTGTGCCCGCCGGGGACGGGACCGACAACGCCGTCCGGGCCCAGCTCGCCCGCATCCTCTCGCTCGATATCGACGGCAGCAGCTTCCCCGCACTCGCCACCGTCGATCCCGTGGTGGCCGGGCTCATGGCGGACGGGATGTCGCACACAGCCGGTGCAGGTCGTGGGACCGGTGGACCCGTGGGTTCGCGCTGAAGGACCTTCGACCTGCTACGCACCCGCGCACCGCTTAGCTGACGTCACCGGAACCACCGAACCGCTCTGGCCAGCTGCTCGTCGGGCCGGTCACGACGAGTCCTGCTGAGCGGCTGGTGCAGGACGAGTTGTGGGAGTTGTCCCCAGCACAGCCCCCACCACTGCACAGGGGCCTGATCCGCTGAGCGGGTCAGGCCCCTGTGTCAGGCACTTCGAGGATCCCGCCGCCCTGACCAGGCTGCGGAACCGCTGCGCGCGACCCGTCTGCGCAGCCGGGGGTCAGCCGTCGGTCTTGGCGGGTTCCTCACCATGACGGTCGACGACCGCACGCTTTATGACGGCGTCGGTGCCGTACAGCGTGTCGGTCGTGATGCCCCTGGCCTTGTCCTTGGTCATGTACGACCGCGAGCCGAGGTAGGCGAGAGTGCCCTTGTCGAAGATCCACTCGTCCCGGGTCGCGGACCCGGCGTCCTCGCGGGTGATGCCGATGCCGTGCCGGCCGGCGGCGTCGACGGCGTCGGGGATCTCCTTCACGCCGGGGATCTTTGCGGCTGCCTTGTAGAACGCGGAGGCGTTCGCCGGCGGCATGATCGTTTCGCTCACCAGGTCGCCGATCTGGGAGAAGACGGCCTGCTCCTTCGACTCGCCTTCCTCGACCCTGGTCTGGGTGTAGAGCAGCTTGAGCAGTGCGTCGGGGTCGGTGGGCAGCGAGGCCAGCCACTTGTACGTGGGGTGCTGGATGCCCGCCGGGACGGCCTCGCCCTCGATGGGGGTCACCTGACCGGGCATCACGGCATCCTTTCCGGATTCGCGGATCCAGCCGGTCTTGGTGATCGGACCGGGCTCCTGCGACCTCCAGAGCTCACGCTCGTGCACGGGACCGAGCCGTACGGGACCGTCGAAGGCGCCTTCGTTACTGCGGACCAGACTCCTGACGTACACGAACTGCCCGTCCTTCACCGGCGTCGCGTCGGTTTCCATGGCCGCGAGGGCGATCCGGTTGAGCGTGACGGAGGCGCTGTTGGCCCTGGCGGCCTCGGTTGCGGCTCCGGTCGTCGGGGCGGAGATGCGGTCGCCGGCGGAGAACGTGACGACCAGTGCCCCGGCCAGTGCCATCGTCGCGAGGGGCACGAGCACCGCCCGACGCGGCAGCCGACGGCGGGGTGCCGGGGATACCTGCGTGGCGGGGGTGGTGCCGTCGCGGTCGATCTGCTGCATCAGAACATCCTTGTAGTGGAGGTGTCTGCTCGGCGGGAGGTCCCATTCGGCCGGAGCCGACAGCAACTCCTCGGCCTCACTCCGGGCGGAACCGGCGCTCGGCGGGTTGTTGGTGTTCATCCGGTTTCCTCCTGCAGAAACATGGCCGCGAACGCGGCCTCACTCTCCTTCTCTCCGCGACGGCCCCGCGGTTCCGGCTTCACGCCGTCGAGTTGACCGGAGCTGAGCCGGGCCAGCCTCGCCCGTGCGCGCGACAGCCGCGAGCGCACGGTGCCCACCGGGATGCCGAGCGCCTCGGCGGCCTGCTGGTAGTCCAGCCCGGCCGACACGCACAGGGCGAACACCTCCCGGTCCTGGCGGCGCAACTGGCCCAGCGCCTCGTGGACCACCGCGAGACGGCGGGCGTCGTCGATCCGGCCGGCCGTCTCGTCCGCGAAGTCCTCGACAGGACGTGGTTGCGGGCTGCGCGCCAGGAACGCGAGCCGTCGGCGCAGACCACGCTTGGCGTTGTACGCCTTGTGCGTGGCGATGCCGAGCAACCACGGTTTGAGTGAGCCGCCCTCCAGTTCCACCGACTCCCGGGTGCGCCAGGCGGCGAGGAAGGTCTCGGACATGACCTCCTCGGCCTCCGACCAGTTGCCGGTCAGCCGCAGGGCATGGTTGTAGACCGCCCGCGCGTACTGGTCGTACAAGTCGGAGAACGCCGCGCGGTCCCCTGCCCGCATACGTGCCCGCACCGGCTCTGCTGGTTCTGTTTGCTTCACACTCGTTACTCTCCGCGGATCTGGCGGGGTTCCTGTGGCCTCCGCCACACACCTGCACACGGGTCCGGAGGGCTCCTGGACGGTGGGCGGCAAGGCAATCGTCGGCGCGTGGATGGCTTCACGAGGTCCCCCGTTCTCTCGTAGCCGTCTTCATTTTTTCTTCGCGGCCCCGTGCTGGTTTACGAACCGTGGGAGGCACAACGGCCGTGATGAGAGCGGTCGACGCGCTCGTAGACGGTGATGCTGCGGCCGCGTCGGATCGTGGTGGAGCGTTTGGTGAAGTGTTCGCGCAGGACACGTTGTTTGGCGCGGTCGCGGGCGTTGTGGGCGGGGCGGGTCTCCACGTCGCCGATGAGGATGATGTGCCGTTCGCGCAGCATGGCGCGGGCGGTGGTGTCCGGGGCCGTCTCGATGCCGTGCAGGGTGCCGGATTCGACGGGGCTCCGGGCGAGGGCGATGTCGCGCAATCCGTCGAACGCGCCCGGGGTGACCAGGGCGGTGTCGCGTCGGGCTGAGGGAATGAAGACGACCGCGCCGCCCTGTCCACGCGTCGCCTCCACCACGGTGGCCGCGGCCAGTACGTCGTCGACACGGCTGGGTGCGCTGCGTACGTGCAGTTCGACGGGGAGCAGGGCGAGGAACGCGAGTGCGGTGACGGCGGCGAGCGGGATCGTGGGACGGCGGACAGACGGGCTCGTGCCGAGTGCGGCCAGTGGTGCCCCGAGGAGGAGGGCGAGGCCGATGTGGGCGAACAGTACGTAGCGGTCGACGTAGAGGGGCTGCCAGGTGAGCGAGACGGCGAGGAGCGTCACCTGTGGGACGGCGCACAGCGGGACGGCCACAGCGGCCAGGCTCAGTTTCCCCACCGCGGCCGGAGTCGGACCGGCGGGTCTGCGCGCGCGGCGCAGGAGTGCGCAGCCGCCGGCCGCGAGGATGGTGGCCGCGACGGCGCACATCGTGCCGGGGGTGGTGGGCTGTATCCAGGAGACCTGCCTGGACTGGCCCCGGCTGGCCAGGACGAGGGGCAGGGCGCCGAGTACGGCGGCACTCACGGCGAGGAGCCAGCGCACCCGGATGGTGCGGTGGGGCCGGGCGACGGCGAGCGTGACGGCGTGGGCGGGCAGCACGAGCAGGGAGAACCAGTTGAGCAGCGCACCGAGCAGGACGACGAGTGTGTACGCGCTCCAGGTCCGGGCGCGCGGCCGGTGCATGGCGGCCACCAGCAGCCAGGAGAAGAGCGCGACGGCGGCGGTCACCATCGCGTACGGGCGGCCTTCCTGCGCGTACGCCTGGAGAGCGGGCAGCAATGCGAAGGCGAGCCCCGCGCCGAGCCCGCTCCATCGGCCCGCGAGGCGGGCGCCGAGGTCGGCGGTGAGGGCGGCCGCGACGGCCATGGCGAGGACGGAGGGCATCCGCAGCGTCAGCAGGCTGTCGCCGAACACCTCGAACAGCACCTGCATGAGGACGTAGTACAGGCCATGGACGACGTCCACGTGCCCGAGCAGGTGCCAGATCTCGGGCAGGCTGCGGTGGGTGACCTGCCGGGTGGCGGCCTCGTCGCGCCACATGCTGTCCTGGCGGGCGATCCCCCACAGGCCCAGGGCGAGCACGAGCCCCGCGGGCACGGCTGCCGTGAGCGCCCGGCCCGGGCCGGGCCCTGTGATGCGCGGCGCACGGGCGGCCGCAGGACAACGACGGGTGGCCGGGGCGGGGCGACGGTGAGTGAGTCCGGCGGCGGGTCGAGCAGGGTGCCTGGGGACGCTATGGGGGACGGCATGTCGGATCCCGGACCGGCTCAGGTGGTGGGAATGGGCGAGCGGCTGACGCGTATCTTCGACTGGCCGTGCGGGCGCTTCTCCCAGTCCTCCATGAAACGCGCGTGCAGGCCGTGCTTGCGCGCCAGGGCCAGGAGGGTCTCGGTGCGGTAGTAGAAGTCCTCGCGCAGCACCTGGTGTTCGGTGCCCTCGGTGCGGTCGAAGGTGAAGTCGAAGAACCTGGTGTCGGTCAGCACCCGGCCGACGTGCGCGAGGCACTCGTCGATGACCTCCAGCGGCGAGTGGGAAAAGACGCTGTGTGCGTGGATGACGTCGAAGTGGTTGTCGGGCAGGAAGTCCAGGGTGAGGTCGCCGGTGATGGTCAAGTGCGGCAGCTTGTCCTGGAGGCGGCGCTCGGTGAGGGTCTGCTTGGCGGCCACCAGGATGTCGGGCGAGATGTCGATGCCGTAGTAGATACCGGCGTCGAGGTGGCTGATGAAAGGTGATCTGCCGGGACCGCTCCAGCGGTTACGGAGAGGGTGCGCGGGTCGGAGCACCGCAGGCCCAGCAGGTCGCCGACCGGTATCACTTGTGGGCCAACCTCGGCCAGGCAGTCGAGAAGACGGTCAACGCCCACCGCTCCCACCTGGCCGAACCGCTTGCCGCAGCGGAAGACGGCGCCGGCCACCTGGAAGCGGAGCCCGAGGTGGTGCGGCCGTCGAAGGAGCTGAAGATCGTGACCCGGCTGCGGGAGCAGCATGCCGCCGCCCACGAGCTGTGGGCGCAGGGGATGTCGAAGGCGGCGATCGGGCGGAAGCTCGGGCTGCACCAGGCCACCGTCCGCAAGCTGGTCAACGCCCGCTCCGCCGATGATGTCGTCGCCAAGAGCCTGCAGCGGGCGCACATCGTCGACCCGTACGTCGGCTACCTGCACCAACGTTGGAACGAAGGCATAAGAAATGCCGCACAGCTCCATCGGGAGATCCAGCAACTCGGGTATCCAGGACGCGAGTTGGCTGTCCAGCGTCACCTGCGGCGCTACCGCACCGGGCGCGGACACGCACCCGCCGTCGGCCCCAAGCCTCCCTCGGTCCGTGAGGTCACCTCATGGATCATGACCCATCCCGAACACCTCCGCGACGGCGATGCCGACAAGCTGCACCGCCTGCGTGAGCGCGACCCCGACCTGGACCGGCTCACCGGCCACGTCAGGAAGTTCGCCGTCATGATGACCGCACGCCACGGCAACCGGCTCGAGGAGTGGATCGCCAGCGTCGAGCACGACACCCTGGCTCCACTTGCGGGCTTCGCCCGCAACCTCCGCCGCGACTTCGACGCCGTCCACAACGGTCTGTCCCTGCCACATAGTTCAGGCGCCGTCGAAGGCAACATCAACCGGCTGAAGATGCTCAAACGCCAGATGTTCGGCCGGGCCAGCCTCGATCTCCTACGCAAACGCGTCCTGCTCGCACGGTGAGTCTGAACTGTCCGGATCACAAGATCGTCGACAGAACCAAGGTGCGCGACGGGCAGGTGGCGAACCGGCCCGTCTACGTCGCCCTGGCGGTCACCGTGGACGGCACGCGCGACATCCTCGGCCTGTGGGCCGGCGACGGCGGCGAGGGTGCCAAGTACTGGCTCCAGGTCCTGACCGAGATCAAGAACCGGGGCGTCGAGGACGTGTGCATGGTCGTCTGTGACGGGCTCAAGGGCCTGCCCGACTCCATCTCGGCGGTCTGGCCCCAGGCGGTCACCCAGACCTGTGTCGTCCACCTGATACGTGCGTCCTTCCGCTACGCGGGCCGCCAGGACTGGGACAAAATCTCCCGCGCGCTCAAACCTGTCCACACGGCTCCGACCGCAAGTGCGGCGGAGGACCGGTTCCTGGAGTTCCAGGAGGAGTGGGGTGCCAAGTATCCGGCGATCGTGCGGCTTTGGGAGAACGCCTGGGCCGAGTTCGTACCGTTCCTTCAGTTCGACGCCGAGATCCGCCGCGTCGTCTGCACCACCAACGCCATCGAGTCGGTCAACGCTCGCATACGGAAAGCAGTCCGGGCCCGCGGGCACTTCCCGAACGAGGCCGCAGCCCTCAAATGCGTCTACATGGCCGTCATGAGCCTCGACCCCACCGGTCAGGGACGCAAACGCTGGACCCTGCGTTGGAAGCCCGCCCTGCAGGCTTTCGACATCGCGTTCGACGGCCGACTCTCCGTCGGCCGCCGCTAACTCACATCACCCGAGTTACACCGTTGGCTGGACAGACCCGCTTTCTTCGCCGAGTTCGACCGGCCGTCAACAAGTTCATAGCGTTCATCGGCGAGTTCAAGAAGGTGTTCGGCGTCGAGCCGATCTGCGGTGTGCCCTCCAGCTCTGCGGAATGGGTAGATCGGCTTAACCTCCAGAATCTGTATTCCGCCGACCGGTGCCGCTCGGTCCGCCGAACGCGCGGTCGACTACTACGCTCAATGTCAGCCCCAACCGGTAGCCTGACCCAACCCCTGAGCCTCTACTCAGTCCCGGAGCGGTTCAGTTCGTGCAGGTGGACGGACCACCCGCGAGGAGATTCGCCGCCTAGTTGATCACTCATTGAGTGGTTACCGGTGAGTCTGGTGACCAATTCCCGACCGCTCGAGCCTTTCTGATGGTTACACGCGTCATAGAGATCGTCATGTTGTGGGCTTCCTATGTCCAAGTCGGTGTCACTCTTGCTAGATTGACGCCTGCATCTCCGAGACGAAGTCGGGCAGATCCCGCAGCTCACGGAGGTGGATTCCCCGATGCCTTCATCAAGGCCTTCTTTGGGTGCCGGAAAACCGTTGCGGCTGAGTTTCGCTGCTTCCAGCCACGCTTCACGCCAATGCCTTTCGGTATCCACCCCCCAACACACTGGAAAGCGCACGCAAGTGATGAGATCCCTTCAGCGTTTCGGCCCTCCACTGGCCATCTCCGCCATGACGGTCGTGCTGAGTACGCCCGCACTGGCCACCGCCGACGAGGCGACCGGCGGCAAGGACACCACGTACTACATCTCGCTCGGTGACTCCCTGGCCACCGGCTACCAGCCGGACGTCAACAAGGACACCGACGTCGCCTACACCGACCAGCTCTACGCGCAGCTCAAGCAGCGCACCCCCGGACTGAAGCACATACGCCTCGGCTGCACCGCTGAGACCACCGAGTCTCTGATCAACGGCGGAAAGTGCGACTACCCGAACGCCAAGTCCCAACTGGACGCCGCCCTTCAGGCCATGGCCCAGCACCAGGGCAAGGTCACCTACGTGACCCTCAGCGTGGGCGCGAACGACATCCTCCTCAACTGCGTCAGCCCGGTAGGCACCCTCGACGGGGCGTGCCTGAACAGCGCGAGCCAGACCATGGCGAAGAACCTCGCCCAGATCGCGGGTGCGCTCCGCAAGGCGGGCGCGAACAACACCCAGTTCGTGGGCTCGACGTACCACAACCCGTTCCTGGGGGCCTGGCTGCAGGGCGCCGCGGGGCAGCAGGCCGCCAAGGAGTCGGCACCTCTGGTCAAGGCCGCCAACACGGGGATCACCCAGGTGTACAAGTCCACCGGCTTCAAGGTGGCGGACGTGGCCGGGGCGTTCTCCTCGGACGACTTCACCACCCAGGTGAACGTGCCCGGTGCGGGCGAGGTGCCCGCGAACGTGGCCAAGATCTGCCAGCTGACCTGGGCGTGCACGAAGAAGGATCCGCACCCCAACGCCGACGGCCACAAGGTGATCGCAGGCGTCTTCGCGGCGGAGCTCGCCGGCAACGATGCGCCCGGTACGGGGGAGTCCCCGTCCCCCAGTGAGTCGGCCACGCCCGGTGCGGGTGCATCCCCGAGCCCCAGTGAGTCGGCCACGCCCGGTGCGGGTGCATCCCCGAGCCCCAGCGAGTCGGCCACGCCCGCGGCCGGCACGGACACGGGGGCGAACGACCCGACCACGAACGGAGATCTCGCCGAGACCGGCTCGTCTAGCAGCACTCCCGTCCTCGCGGGTGCCGGTCTCGCGGTCGTGGCGGTCGGCACCGCCGCGATCTACTTCGCGCGCAGGCGCCGTACGGGCGAGGAAAGCTGACGGACAGTCAGTAGATAGAACCTGAGCAGCAGGCCGCTCGCGGTGTCGCGGGCGGCCTGTTCGGCTCGGCTACGGACCGCTCGGATGCGGACCCCTGCCACCCAGGGGGACCGTCCCCCCGCCAGCTCACCCACATAGAGCGTCAGCTGCCGACGGAAGCGGTCCGAACCGGGCCGGCCGCCCTGAACAGGTGCGCGGTTATCAGGTGGGGCCCGCTGCCGTCCGGGTCGCAGAGCCGGAGCGGGCGAACGGCAAGCGGCCCTCGGCGAGACGTCCGACGCGGGTGTCCGGACTGTCCTCCGCCCGGCTTTCCTGCGAGTCCTCCTGAGCGAACAGGAGATACGACACGAGGACGGCGGGCACGCCGAGCACCAGACCGGTGGCGGTCCAGCGACGGCGGTGACGCCCCTGGCGCCCGCCGTTCGTGGGATTGTTCATAGAGGACTGTTCTTCTTGCGAGCCGTTCATCAGAGGAATGCCGGATCCCGGCCACTGCCGCCGCGGAGCCGGCGCAGGGTGTGCGGCAGGGAGTCCATCCTGATGACGTCGCCCTCTGTCTCGAGCTCGACCGGTTTCCCTTTGCCATGGTGGCGGCCTTGGAAGACGCGCTCATGGTCGTGCGTCCGTGCGCCGTGCCTTCGCCGGGCGAGGGCGCGCCGAGCTGACCGTTGGAGAGGTCCGCCTCCCGGCGACGGTGGTTCGGGGCGGCGGCACGCACGCGGCTGACTTGGTCGGGTCGCCCTTACTGGGCCGCTCCTTCGGGTTCGTCCGCTGCCGATGGGTGAATGTGTCTGCCCTCGTTGAACGGGGTGAACCACGATCTGAACGACTTGGGCGAGGTTCCCGGAGCCGCGCCTGCCGGGGCTTCGTCGAACGCGTCCGGCGAGTCGTCGTAGAGCCACTCGTGGTCCTTGTCCTCCTCGTAGACGTTGGCGGCGAACGCGTCCAGAGCGGCCGAGACGTCGTCGTCCAGGAGTCCGTGCAGTTCCAGGATCGTGGTCGTCTCGCTCAGCAGGAAACGCAGGGCGAGTTCCTCGGCCACGCAGCTGAGCCGTTGGAAGCTGCCGTCGGTGAAACGGGTGGTCATGGCGATCGTGGTGACGAGGAAGCGGCGGGCGAAGCGGGCGTCGTACTGGAGGGCGTAGCGGTCGGGAAGGCGCTCCAGGTGCCAGAGGGGGCCTTCGCATTCCGCGACGGTGGCGTCCTCCTGCGTCAGGACCTGCACGTCTTCGAACAGCTCGTCCACCAGGATGTCGGTCGCGTAGACCAGGGCGCCGGCGGCGAGTCTCGCGCTCTCCGTGGGGATCACGATCTCCCCTTTCCCCTCTTTCCCCTCTTTTCTCTCTTTCCGTTCACCGTCCGCGTCGCTGTCGGGTGCGCCGAACGTCGACAGCGGGAACGCGCGTAGTTCGTCGGCCGACTTCAGCATTCGGGTTCGTACGGCTGTGGCTTTCGCCTCGCCGGCGTGGGTCTCGTCGGTGCCTTCCGGTGCCGGGGTCTCGGTGTGGCGGGCCTTGCGGGCGGCGGGGTCGTCGGGCGGGGCGTCGGGGCCGTCGGCGGCGTCGAGGCTCTGCTTGGCCAGGTCCTGGTGCAGCTCGACCTCGCACCGCTCGATCGTCCAGTCGGCCAGCAGTTCCGTGCGCTCCAGCAGTTCGTCCACCAGGGCCTGTACGGAGTCCTCGGCGAACTCCAGCGCCGGAGCGTCGACGATGACCTTGAGGAAGGCGCCTCCGGGATGGACGGCCACGATGGTGTCGACGAGGTCGACCTCCACGCCGTCGGGGCCTTCGACGGACCTGACCGAGTTGAAGGCGTCCTCGATGAGCGCCACCGCGCCGGCGCGCTGCAGCGGGTCCATCTCCGGAGTGCCCTGCGGGATGCAGGTGTCCACGCTCACTACGTACGTCACGCCCCCGAGCCTGTCAGGAAGGAACCGTCTCGCGCGAGGGGTGCTGTCTTAACAAATCCGCAGGTGCTTAAGGGTGGGTGGGTTCTCGGGAGAGGTCGTCGAGGAGGGGGGCGGCCACCGTTTCCTCCATCAGGGCCGTTCCCCGTCGCGCCATGGCCGGGGTGAGGGACAGGTCCCAGGGGGCCTCGGTGAGGCGGCCCGGGGCGGGGCCGTGCGGGGTGTGGGTGAGGCCGGTGAGGTAGTCGTGGGTGGACATGCGCCAGGGGACGGCCGAGGTCTTGTGCATGACGTGGGCCGCGATGCGGACGCCCTCGCCGTCGAAGTCTCCGTGGTAGCGCAGTGGCGCGCCCTCCGCGGCGAGGAGGTGCAGGAGGCGGATGACGGCGCTGTTGGGCCAGCCCGAGGTGCAGACCAGCGGCGGGCAGTGCGCGCCGAAGCGGCGCAGTGCCAGGGCGAGGACGCTCGGGTTCTCCGTGATGTGGACGGGTCGGGCGGGGAAGCGGACGTCACCCGGTGACCTCAGCTGGGCCAGGGTGAGCGAGACGGCGTGGCCGGACTCGGAGCAGATGCGGCTCAGTCGGCTCAGCGTGCCCTCGCCGGACGGGCGGAGTCCGGCGGCGAGGACCGTCGTGGACAGCTCGTCGTCGGCGACGCCGGCCCGGGACCAGAGTGCGCGCCGCGCCTGGGAGCCGTCGGGCACGGGGGTGCCGTAGAGCGTGGACAGGGCCCGCAGCACGAGGGTGGCGAGGCGGGTGCCGTCGTCCAGGGCGTGCGGGTCGCCGTGCCGTGTGCGGGCCGCGAACACCGGCAGGGGTTCGCCCTCGGCGGGCAGCGCGGCGAGCACGGTGAGGGCGGCGGTCAGCAGGTCGCGGGTGCGGGCGACCGAGCCGTCCACCAGCCCCTGGGCGCGGCAGTACGCGGTCCACTCGGTCAGCGCGGGCTGGGCCCGGACGGTGTCGTGGTCCGCCAGCCAGGCCCACAGTGCGCTCCGTTCGTCCTCGTGGCGCCGGCGTTCGGCCTCCCGGTCGCCGAGCGGGCCGATGACCTGCGCGACCAGGTCCCGTACGGTGCCGGCGCCGGCCTCGGCCACGGCGTCCTCCAGCCGGGCGAGACGCACGGTCGGGCGCTGGTCGGGCAGCCGGTCCATGCCCAGGAGGTCGGCCAGGGCCTCCCGTTCGTCGTCGTCGAGCGGGCCCACGCGCACCCCGCTGACGGGGCGGCCGGAGGACAGACGGTCGTGCACCGCCTGCCAGAGAGGGCGCAGGCGGGGCTCGGCGAGGTGAGGGGGGATGGGGGGCGTGCTCATCTCCCGGGGTCCCCTGTACCTCTGCCTCCGCTGCCTCCGCTCCCTCCGCTCCCGCCGCTCCCGCCGCTTCCTGTGCCTTCGTCGGCTCCGCTTTCTTCGTCCGGCTGCATGCCTGTCCCCGTCCACACGAAGCGGGCGCTGGTCACCGCGTCGTCGCCGTCCGTTCCCGTGATCAGTTGGTGGACGGCGATGCCGGAGAGTTCGCGGTAGTGGCACCACTCGTGGTCCGAGGTGAGCATCAGGTCGAGGTCGAGTGCGGCGAGCAGGGCGAAGATCTGGCCGCGGTTGGTGGCGTCGACGCCGACGAAGACCTCGTCGAGGAGGATCAGCCGAGGCGCTTCGGGTACGGCCTCGTAGTGCGCGGCGACGGCTGCGAAGAGCGGCAGGTGCAGGGCGATGGCCTTCTCGCCGCCGGACAGGGCGCCGTGGAGTTTCTTCGTGAGCACCTGCCATCCGGCGCCGTTCGCGCGGTCGAGCCGGACCACGAACTGGTGCCAGGCGGTGTAGTCGAGGACCTCGGCGAGCTGTTCCTCCCAGGTGGCCGCCGTGTTCCTGGCCTTCGCCTCTTCGATGCGGGCCCGGAAGAAGGCGTGCAGGGCCTCGCGGTCGGCGTCGGTGACGTTCTTGGGCTCCTTGAGCAGGAGCGTGCGGGCGGTCTGGGTGCCGGCCGGGAGGTCGGGGTGGATGCGCCACACCAGTTGGACGGAGACGTTCGACGCCGTGCGGACCCGCTGCAGGTGGCCGTTCATGCGGTCGACGAGTTCGCCCGCCTGACGGATCCGGGCAGCCAGATGGCGCCGGGTGTCCCCGGTGAGGGTCTGGTCGAAGAGGCGACGCTCGGCGCCGGTGATGTCGTCCCGGCTGCCGTCCCGTTCGGCGGTGAGGGTGTGGAGCAGTCCCGTCGCGCCGGTCCGCGCGCCGTCCATGGTGGCGGTGAAGATCTGGACGTCCTCGTCGGCTTCCAGGTCGAGGTCGGCGCGGCGGCCGAGGACCTGACGGGCCTGGTGGACCGCCTCCGACAGGCGCTGGACGGCGTCCCCCAGGTTGCGCGGTTCGTGGGGGAGGTTCGGCCAGTCGGCGGCGATCTCGCGGGCCGCGTACAGCGTGGCGCGGGCGCCGTCCTGTGCGGTCAGGTGCAGAGCGGCCCGTTCCGGTGGGGCGCCGGAGTCCTGGGGCAGGCCGAGCAGGCACAGGTGGCGGAAGCGGAGCGCCGAGGCGTCTCTCGTGGCGGTGGCGTCGTCGCGTCGCCGGACGTCCTCGGCCATGGTCGCCTCCAGCGCGCCGATACGGTGCTGGAGGCGGCTCAGTTCGCCGTCGCTCGCGGTGATCTCCTCGCGGCTGCGGCGGGCGTCCTGCCTCAACTCGCCGATGCGGGCCGCTATCTGGCGGAAGTCCTCGCCGACCGAGCTGTCGACGGCCTGGAGGGTGGCGGCGAGCGCCCGTGCCTCGGTCTCGGCCCGGTCGGCCTCCGCCTGGCTCTCCTGGGCGGCCTCCAGGGAGCGTTCGGCCTGGCTGCGCGCCGCGGTGGCGCGGCCGAGGGCGGTGGCCCAGTGCAGGTGTGCGTCGGCCCATGCGTCGGCCGTGTCGGCGAACGTATCGACGGCGGCGGACAGTTCGTTCAGGCGGCCCCGCTCGGTGGGCAGGGCGTGTTCCGAGGAGAGCCTGCCCAGGGTACGCAGGCAACGGCTCACGTCGGCTTCCCGCCCGTCGAGCACCTTGACCGCGACGCGGACGGCGTCGTCACGCACTCCGACCGCCTCCTCCGCGCGGTCCCAGCGGCGCCGTTTCTCGTCGAGCTCGCGGTGCCGGGGGCGGGCCGCGAGGTCGGCGTCGAGCCGGGAGCGGCTCTCGCGCAGCGCGCGCAGCCGCGCGTCGAGCGAGGCGAGGTGCGTGTTCAGCTCGGTGAGGCGGGCGGTGAGTTCGGCGATGCGCCGCGCTCTGGCCTGTTCCCGGGCGAGGGAGCCGATGTGGGCGGGGGCCTCCTTGCTCCAGGTGCCGATGGCCGCGACCAGCCGCCAGCTGCCGTCCGCGGCGACGGCGGCGGTGTGCCAGTGCGGGAGCTGGTCCCCGTAGGCGATGCCCGCGAGGAGCCGGGCCACCCGGTCGCCGGACACCGGGCTGTCCTCTTCGGGTCGCAGGACCTCGAGCAGGGACGGGCCCGGCGCGGGTGTCGCCCAGGCGGGCGCCGCGAAGGTGTCGTGGCCGGACAGCTCGATCGTGTCCTCGGGGCTCACCCACGCGTCGAGCAGTCCCGATGCCTCCAGTGCCGCCTCGACTCCGGCCTGGACGTCCTCGGGGACGCCGTCGCGGAAGGCCACCAGCCGCCACAGGGGCGCGCCCTCCATCGTGGCACGGTCCGTGGTGCGGAACGGCGGGGCGGGCGGCGGGAGGTCGGTCTGTGCCGTGAGCGCCTCGACGGCCCGGACGGTCCGCTCGCGGTGCTCCAGCGCGGTCTCCCGCGCCGTCCGGAACCGGGTCTCGGACTGGGTGATCGCCTGGTCCTGGGCGCGTACGGCACGCTCCACGACGGCCAGCACATCCGCTTCGACGGCGGCTCGCGCGGCCAGTTCCTCGACGTCGTCGATCCGCAGTTCCACACATCCGGCGGCCCACTCCCGCAGCAGCTCCGCCTGTGCCTGCAAGGCCTGCGCGCACTCCCGGGCCGCTTCGTCGCGACGGGTCATGGCCTCGGCCAGGCCGTCCCGGGCGCCGTCCAGGGCGGTTTCGGCGGCGGTGCGGTCGCCCACGGCCCGCTCATGGCGGTCGACGGCCTCGCGGACCGCCGCCATCTGGTCGCGCCGGCCCTTGACGGCGCCGCGCAGCAGATGGCGGACCTGACGGACCCGGTTGGCCTCCCGCGCGGGATCGTCGGTGGCGGGAGCGTCGGCGAGGGCGGCGCGCAGCTCCGCGTACACCGACTCCATGCCCACGGTGCGGGCCGTGCGCTCGACGTCCTCGGCGGTGTCCCGGGCGTGGTGAGCGTATTCCTCGGCCTGTCGGACGGCGGCGCCCGCCTGCTCGTCGTCCGCGTGGAAGCGGCGCTGCCGGTCGTCGGCGGTGGCGCGCAGCCGGTGGGCGGTCTGCGCGGTGTCCTGGGCGCGGCGGCGGAGTTGGTCCAGCTCCTTGCCCTGCTGGTAGAGGTCGCTGTCGACCAGGCCCTGGACGGCCGCTTCGAGTTCCTCGACCCGCTCGCCGAGCTCCGCCCTGCGCCGCCCGGTGACCTCCTGGTCGTGCAGGGCCTGCCGGTGCTGTTCCGCGCTCTCCCGGGCGATCCGGGTGCGGTTGTCCAGGTCCGTCGTCGCGGAGATCAGCTGTGCGGCGGCGGCGCGCAGCACCCGCTGGGCGTAGCCGCGTTGCCGGCCGGCGATGGCGGCCGCGGCGCTGACCTCCTCGTCGAGCCGCTTCAGGTCCTCGCGCTGCCGGTCGAGCCGCTCGAACCCCTCGGCGAGCTCCCCGATCTCCGTCTCGCCGAGCGGAGGCAGGGCCTTGGACAGCAGGGTGGACAACAGGGACGGGTCGAGCCGCTCGGAGAGTTTCGGCTGCCGGAGCTGGAGCAGGGCGGTGATCAGTGCCTCGTAGCGCTGCTCGCCGAGGCCGGCGAACAGGGTGCGGCGGATCGTGGACCGGTAGTCGGCGGCCGTGGCGTGGATCTCGCCGTGGCCCTCCAGGGCGTCCGCGAGCGCGGCCCGGGTGAGGGGCTGGCCCGCCTCGTTGAGGAGGGAGATGCCGTCGGGGCGGTCGCCGAGGCGCCGGACGGTGGTGAAGTAGTCGGTCTGGACGCCGCTCGTGTGGACGCTGGCCTGCAGCCGGGCTCCGCAGGAGAACCAGGCGCCGTCGGCCCGGCCGAACTCCATCCACACGTATCCCACGCGGGTCTTGCCGGTGGCGCCTTCCCCCATGAGGTTCCAGTGCATGGTGCGCTCGGAGCCGCCGAAGGTGGACAGCCGGTGGGGCCGCAGGTTCGCGTCGAAGAGGAACGGCAGCAGCAGCTCCAGCGCCTTCGACTTGCCCGTGCCGTTCGGCCCGCGCAGCAGCAGGCGCCCCTCGTGGAACGTGAACGTCTCGTCGTAGTACCGCCAGACGTTGAGGATGCCGGCGCGGACGGGCTGCCAGCGGGCCCGGGTGGGAGCGATGCCGTCCGTCGGCCGGTCCGTGCCGCGTACCGGCAGTTCGGTCACGCTCACCACGAGCCTCCTTCCCCGTCCGTGGTGGCGACCGTCGCGGTGGTGGTCGCGGCGGCGGTCGTGGTGGCCGTCGTGGTGGCCGTCGTGGTGGCCGTCGTGGTGGTGGTGTCGGCGACGCGGTAGCGGTGGGCGGCCGGGCGGGCCACGACCCGGTCGCCGGTGCCGCGGACCAGGCCGAAGTCGCGCAGCACCGCCACGGCGTCGTCGGCCAGCCGGCGGGCACCTTCGGCGGCCTGGTAGGCCTTCGCCCAGCGGGGGAAGCGGTGCAGCAGCTCGGACGCTGATGCCGCGAGCTGTTCGGGGGTCGCGCCCTCGGGCGTGTCGGCGATGCGTTCGAGGAGGAGCAGCGCCGCGACCCGGGCGGTCGAGGAGTCGTCCGGGAACCTGGAGTCGGTGGCGACGGCGTCGGGGTCGACGAGGAGGTAGCCCTCCGCGCGTTCCTCCAGGACGAGTCCGGCCTGCTCCGCCGCGCGCCGCAGGATCTGACGCCCCGTGGGGGAGGCGAGGTAGGCGAGCTCGTCGTCGGTCAGGTCCTCCCGGTAGAGGACCGGGTCGTCGAAGAGGCGGCGCAGTACGGAGTGCCGTAGCCACAGGTTTCGCCGGGTCCCGGAGACCACGAACGCCTCGTCGCCCGTGCCCGTGCCCATACCCGTACTGGTGCCGGTGGCCATGGGCTGCGTCGCGGGCGGGGGGCCGTAGCGTCGCTCCCGCATCAGTTCGGCGAGCAGTTCCTCGAAGCGGCCCGGCACCTCCTGCGCGGGCAGCGCCAGCCGGGACGGCCCCACGGGCGCGGCGGGCAGCCTCATCAGCAGCGTGACGTCCACCCGGTAGAGGACCTTCGCCTCCGCCGTGTCCACGAAGGCCTCCGTCAGCCCGTCGACGACCGCCAGGACGCCGTAGGACTCCAGCAGCTTCAGGACGTCCACGAAGGCCGTCCGCTCCCGGCGGCTGGTGGTGTCGAACGACTCCAGCGCCGGGTCGGCGGCCATGGCCTGTACGACACGGTCGGCGAGCAGCCCGATGGTCGTCATCGGAACGGACGTCAGCTCCGCCGCGGTGACGCAGAACAGCACATACCTGCGGCGGTCGAAGGGCGCCCGGCCCGCTCGGGGACGCAGGGCGGGCCGGGAGGCGTCGGCGTCCGGGCGGACCTTGACCAGCCGGGCGTAGCCGCGCCGCGGCTCCACCACCAGACTCCAGCCGCAGGTGTAGTCGAACCACTTGGCCAGCGGCTCCTTGCGGCGCCGGACCACCTCGAAGGCCGCGGGGTCACCGCGCTCGGTGATCAACGGCTGGGCGAGCAGCAGACGGATTCCCCGCGCCACCTCTTCCCGTTCGACCACCACCAGTTGGTTGGCGAGCGTGCTCATCCCACGGCCTCCTCGCGCCCGGCCGACGGGCCTTGGTCGTGCCCGGCCGACGAAGCCCTCTCGCGCCCCGCCGACGAGGCCTTCTCATACCCGGCGGCCGCCTGCCTCGCGGCCCCCGACCCTACGGCCCCCGACCCTACGGTCCCCGGCCCTACAGCCGCCTGCCCTGCCTCCGCCCGTCCCGCCGCCTGCCCTGCCTCCGCCCGTCCCGCCGCCTGCCCTGCCTCCGCCCGTCCCGCCGCCTGACCTGTCTCCGCCCGTCCCGCCGGCGTCCGACCGGCGGCCGTGTCCACGCCGCCGATCCGAACGACGTAATCCGGTCCGCTCATCACGCCGTTCGCGGTGTGCAGCCGAGCGGTCCTGTCATCGGCCGCGGCCCCGCCCTCCAGGAGGATCTCGACTCCGCCGTCCGCGCTGACGGCTCGGCGCACCCCTGTGCTGTCAGGGCGGGACGACAGTGCTCTGCCGAGCAGGTCGAGCAGCCGCTCGAACGCCGCCGGGTCGAGTTCACCGAAGGCGGAGAGCCGTACCGGCCGCCCGTCGGTGGTCAGCACCTGCCAGGCCGCCTGCAGTTCGGCGCGTTCCCGACGCGCGCGCTCGGCTCGCGCGGCTCTCGTCGCGGAGATGTCGCGCACCCTGCCGGTGCGGGTGAAGCGCTCCGTGCGGCCGCTGGTGCGCAGCAGCGCGGACACCTCCACCGGCGGTGCGGCGGCCCAGGTCCGGGACGCCGGGACCAGTTCGGGGTCGGGGTGCGCGAGGTGGGCGTGGCGCGCGGACCCCAGTCCGAAGGCCAGCGACCACAGCCGGTGCAGGTCCTCCTCCCCCGGCGCGGCGGCGAACCAGCGGGCCAGCTCCCGGAAGTCCTGGACGGCGCTGGACGAGCGCCGCCGTGACTCCGTGATCCGGTCGAGCACCTGCAGCAGCGAGACGATCGCCCGCCGGGCCACGTCGTGCAACTGCTCGACCCGGGGCGGCGACCCGTCGGCCGGCAGGAACCACGCGCGCAGCCCCGCCCAGCGTGCCCTGCGCCGCTCCAGCCACACGGCCGCAGGGTCCGATCCGGCCGCCGGCGGCAGTTCCGCGCCCCGTAGCGCGCGCTCGTGCAGCAGCCCGACCCCGCGCTCCTCCACGCGGGCCACCGCCACGGCGACCCCGGCACCCCGCCGGTCCAGGTTGACGAGGAACTCCCGCAGATACGCCACCGTCGCCGCCTTCACCTCCCGGAAGACCCCGGGATCGGCTCCTTCGGCGCGCAGCAGCCGCTGCAGTTCCCCGTTGAACGTCTTGGTGTTGTCCAGCAGCGCTTCGAGGTGCCCCTCCAGTTCCTGGAGGGTGCTGAAGATCCGGCGGTCCGCCGAGGAAGGCTGCTCCAGCAGGACGTACAGCTCGTCGAGCCGGTCGGTTATCGCCTCCAGTACGGCGGTCTGGAGCGCCCCCGTCGACGCGAGCACGGCCAGCGCGTGTTCCACTCCCGCGATGGCGGCCTCGCCCTGGCGGGTCAGGGAGTACTGGAGGTTGCGGCGCTCGTACTCCTCCGCGGTGCGGTAGTTCTCGGTGTGGTTCTGGACGACGTCCAGCAGGTTCCACTCCCTGAGTTTGCCGAGTGCGTCGTGCAGTCCCTCGTCCGTGATGGCGTCCAGCCAGCCGACGGTCCGCAGGCGCGCCCGGACCTCGTCGAGCCCGAGGGCCGTCTCCAGCCGCTCGTTGGCCGCGCCGAACGCCCGCAGCACCGCCCCGTAGAGATCGGCACGATCCCCCATGGTGAACCGGAACATCTCCGGCGGAACCCTGCGCACGTGCCTCCCCCTCCCCGACAGCGAGCCATCACCAGCTCACACAACGGTAAGGGCCGCCACTGACAACCAGGGCAGAAAGGTGGGGAGAACCACCGCCGTCACGTCCGGGCGGGACGTTCGTCATGTCCGGGCGGGAGGTTCGTCATGTCCGGGCGGGAGGTTCGTCATGTCCGGGCGGGAGGTTCGTCGCGTCCCCGCGGGACTGCTGATCGACGGAATCCGAGGCGGTGCACACGCCGCACCGTTCGGCACCGGTCCCTCCCCTCGTGCGGACCGCTGCCGAACGGTGCGGACGGCGTCGACCGCGCCCCGTCGAGGGGCTGTCGACCGCGCCCGGTAGATGCGCTTCTTCCTCGGGATCGTGCCAGCTGAGGCCCGATCCGAGGAGGATCCGGTGTCCGGTCAACCCCTTCTTCGCAGGTCAGCCATATAAACTGGGTTTTCCGGTCCGGATTTCCAGGTGCGGGGGAAGTAAGGGGTGGAGGCCTTGAGTCCCGACTCGGGGGCGCGTACAGCCTTCGCGGAACGACTCGCGCTGCTGTACAAGGAGGCCGGCAACCCTCCCCTCAAGCGCGTGTCCGAGGCGGTCGTCCGGCTGCGGCGGGTCGATGAACGGGGGCGGCCCGTACGGGTGTCCGCCCAGCGGATCAGCGACTGGCGACGGGCCAGAAACGTTCCCGCGCAGTTCGCCGCCCTCGCCGCGGTGCTGCACGTCCTGATACCCGAGGCGCGCCGCTCGCGGCCCACGCCGGTGTCCCCCGGTCTGTACGACCTCGCCCAGTGGCAGCGGCTGTGGGAGCGGGCGGTGGCCGATCCGGTCGTCGGCGAGGTCCCCGTCGCCTCCGTGCTGAAGGAGGAGGAGCGGCCTCCGTCCGAAGGGCCCGGCGTCCCCGGCGGCGTCTGCCCGTACCGGGGGCTCGCTTCGTACCGTGAGGAGGACGCCCGCTGGTTCTTCGGCCGGGAGCGGAGCACGGACGCGCTCGTCGCCCAGCTTCGCGCGGTGGAGCGGACGGGTGGCCTGGTCATGCTGGTCGGCGCCTCCGGGGCGGGAAAGTCCTCGCTGCTCAGCGCCGGCCTGGTGCCCGCGCTGCAGAACGGCGCGATGGGCGACGCGCCGGGCGAGCAGAGCGGCGGGGCGAAGGTCCTGCAGCTCGTGCCCGGCGCGGACCCCCTCGCCGAGCTGACCCGCCACATCCCCGAACTCGCCCCCGTCGTCGCCGGGGAGCCCGCCCCCGACGGCCCGCGTTTCGCCCACGCAGTACGGAAGGCCGTCACCGCGTGGGCCACCCACGACACCCCGTCGCCCGCGACCCTGCCCCCGGCCTCTCCCGCGACCTCGCCCTCGACCCCGCCCCCGGCCTCTCCCTCGACCCCGCCGCCACCCTCGCCCTCATCCCCCTCCCCCGCCCGCCCCGTCATCATCGTCGACCAGTTCGAGGAGGCCTTCACCCTCTGTTCCGACGACGCTGTCCGCCGTCTCTTCATCCAGCTCCTGCACGCGGCCTGCACCCCCGCCGGCAGCGACAGCGACAGCGACAGCAGCAGCGGCAGCAGCAGCAGCAGCAGCAGCAGCGGCAAGGCGGAGGAAGCCGCCGACCTGCCCCCCGTCCTCGTCGTCCTCGGGATCCGCGCCGACTTCTACGAGCAGTGCCTCAGTCACCCCGAGCTCTCCGACGCGTTGCAGCACCGGCACATGGTGCTCGGTCCGCTGAGCACTCCGGAGTTGCGGGAGGCGGTGGTCGGGCCGGCCAGGGCGGTGGGGCTGGAACTCGAACCGGGGCTGGCGGAGCTGATCATCCGTGAGGTGACCGTCGACGGGCCGCGCGGAGCGCACGCCGGCGTGCTCCCCCTTCTCTCGCACGCCCTGCTCGCCACCTGGCAGCGCCGCAAGGCGGGTCGGCTGACGCTGGCCGGCTATCGCGCGGCGGGCGGGATCCAGGGCGCCGTGGCGGCGACCGCCGAACGCGCCTGGTCCGGGCTCGACCCCGCCGCGCGGGCCGCGGCGCGGCTGCTCCTGCTGCGGCTGGTGCGGCTCGGGGAGGACACCCAGGCCACCCGGCGGCGGGGCACGCGCCGCCAGTTGGCGGCGGAGTCGACCGATCCCGGCAAGACGGAGGAGTCGCTCGAAGCTCTGGTGCGGGCCCGTCTGGTGACGCTGGACGCGGAGACCGTCGAGATCACCCACGAGGCGCTGCTGCACGCCTGGCCCCGGCTGCGGGACTGGATCGACGAGGACCGCAGCGACCATCTGCTGCGGCAGCGGCTGGAGGAGGACGGCCGGGCCTGGGAGGGCTCGCACCGTGACTCGGCGCTGCTCTACCGGGGTTCCCGGCTGGAGCAGGCCCGCAGTTGGGCGAAGTCGGCCGGCAACACGTTCCTGACCCGCAGCGCGGTGGAGTTCCTGGCGGCGTCGGTCCGGCTGCGCCGGCGCACGGTGTGGATCCTCCGGAGTGCGGTGTCGGCGCTGGTGGTGCTGGCGATCCTCGCCGTCGGCGCAGCCTTCGTCGCGTGGCAGCAGCGCAACGACGCCGTGTTCGAGCAGGTGGTCGCGGAGGCCGACCGGGTCCAGTACACGGATCCGTCGCTGTCCGCCCAGCTCGACCTGGTGGCGCACGATCTGCGGCCGGACGACGAGGGCACGAGAAACCGCCTGATCTCGATCGTGAACGCGCCGCTGGCCACGCCGCTCCTCGGCCACACCGGCGCCGTCTATCTCACCTCGTTCAGCCCGGACGGCAAGGTCCTGGCCACCGCCGGCTACGACCGGACGGTCCGGCTGTGGGACGTGAGCGACCGCTCGCACCCGAGGCCGCTGGGCAAGCCGCTCACCGGGCACACGAGTTGGGTGAGCAGCGCGGTCTTCAGCCCCGACGGCCGCACCCTCGCCAGCGCCGGGGACGACGGCACCGTCCGCCTGTGGGACGTCCGTGACCCCGCGCGCCCGCGCGCGCTCGGGGCGCCCCTGACCGGCCGCACCGGCACGATCTATCTGCTCGCGTTCAGCCCGGACGGGCGGACGCTGGCCTCGGCCGACGAGGATCACACCGTACGGCTGTGGGACGTGACCGACCGGGACCGGGTCCGGCTGCTCGGCGCTCCGCTGACCGGGCACACGGCGGCCGTGCGTTCCGTGGCGTTCAGCCCCGACGGCCGGCTCCTCGCGGCGGGCGGCGACGACAACACGATCCGGCTGTGGGACACGGCCGATCCGCGTCGGCCCGAGCCCCTCCGCGAGGTCCTCACCGGGCACACCGACACCGTCCACTCGCTCGCCTTCAGCCCTGACGGCGACACCCTCGCCAGTGGCAGCGCGGACGACACGATCAGGCTGTGGAACGTCGCCGACCCGCGTCGTACGACCCAGCTCGGTTCACCGCTCACCGGCCACACCGGTCCCGTCTGGTCGGTGGCCTTCAGCCCCGACGGCAGGACCCTCGCCGCCGGCAGCGCGGACAGCACGGCCAGCCTGTGGAACGTCAGCGACCCCGCCTACCCGTCGCAGGTCGGCGAGCCGCTCGCGGGAGGCAGCGGCGAGATGTACGCCGTGGGTTTCAGCCCCGACGGCAGGACCCTTGCCACGGGCAGCGGCGACAGCAAGGTGCGGCTGTGGTCGGTGCCGACGTCGGACATGGTCGGCCGCAGCGGCGCGTTCCGCCCGGACGGGCAGGTGCTGGCCACCGCCGCGCGCGACGGGCGGATCCGGCTGTGGAACGTGCGGGTTCCCGGCCGGCCCGTGGCGATGGGAGAACCGTTCATGCCGGGGGACGGCGACCAGCGCATGCTGACGTTCTCGCCCGACGGCCGCACGCTCGCCGTGCTGAACGGAAACCGGCTGCTGTATCTGTGGAACGTCACCGACCCGACCCGGCCCGTCCCCTACGGCAAGCCCCTCACCCTGCGGACCCGCTTCACGGGCTCCGACACGCTGACGTACAGCCCGGACGGGCGCACGCTGGCGACGCCGTACGACGACCGCACCATCCAGCTGTGGGACGTCGCCGACCCGTCCCGTGCCGTCAAGCTCGGCGCACCGCTCACCGGCCACAAGGGCTACATCAACAGCCTGGTCTTCAGCCCGGACAGCCGCACCCTCGCCAGCGGCAGCGCGGACGCCGCCATCCGGCTCTGGAACGTCACCGACCCCCGCCATGTCACCCCCCTCGGCGCACCGCTCACCGGGCACGGCGGACCCGTCAACGTCCTCGCCTACAGCCCGGACGGCCATACGCTGGCCAGCGGCGGCGACGACGACATGGTCCGGCTGTGGGACGTCTCCGACCCGCTCGACGCGAGCGAGTCGAGCAGGCCCCTGACCGGTCACACCGAGGCGGTCGTGTCGCTCACGTTCAGCCAGGACGGCCACACCCTGGCGAGCGGCGGCAACGACAACACGGTCCGGCTGTGGAACGTGTCCGACCCGGACGGGGCCTCCCCCATCGGGCAGTCCATGAGCCCCAACGCCAAGACCGGCAACTTCCTGTCGTTCAGCCCGGGCAGCCACCTGCTCGGCGTCTCCAGCGGCGCCGACACCGTACGGCTGTGGAACCTGGACGTCGACGCGGCGATCAGCCGTATCTGCGCGACCACGCGGGGCGTGCTGACGGCCGACACGTGGCACGAGTACCTGCCCAGGCTGTCGTACGACCCTCCGTGCGAGTCCTGATCGGGATGGTCGGGTCGTGATCGGGGGATGCGCGGAGTCGCGATTGGGGGGATGAGTGAGGGATAAGCAACGGTTAAGTAAGGACGGCGATGTGACAGTGATCCCGATCACAACGGCAAGGCAGCTGAGAAGTCGGCTCCCGTCCGACCGGCTGCCTTGTTAGCCTTGGCCATAGCCCGGTCGCTGGTGCATCCCCCGTCGCCAGCGACCGGGCCTTTTCGCGCCCCGTGACCTGGGATCACGGGCCGAACGGTCCAGGACCCTTACTGTGGTGCCGTGCCCAAGGCCTACCGAGTGATCGCCGTCCGTGACAACGGCAGGCACCAGTGGGAGAAGGACCGGGCCCGCTGCCCGGAGAGCACCCGCGCCGAGACCGGAGCGACGGAACGCGACACCGGCCTCCCCTCCGGGGAACTGGTCTTCCACGCCACGTACCGGCGGATCGAGGCGCCCGAACCACTCGCGGACGCGTTCGGCGTCCCGCCGGGCACCCCGCTCCTGGAGCGCTCCTACCGCACGCGCTGCGCCACCGAACACGCCCCGCTCAGCCTCGTCACCTCCTACCTCGTGCACGCCATGGTCGCCGTCAACCCCGACCTGCTGGACGAGACCAGGGAGCCGTGGCCCGGCGGCACCCAGAGCCAACTGCACACCGTCGGCATCGAGGTGGACCGCGTCGAGGAGCGCCTCACCGCCCGCCCGCCGACGCCGCAGGAGGCCCGGGACCTGGACCTGCCGGCGGGGGCGCCGGTGATCCTGCTCCGCAAGACGTCGTACGCCGTGGACGGCCGCGTGGTGAACGTCTCCGACGTCACACTGCCCGGCGACCGCATCGAACTGCTGTTCACCACCCGTCTGGAAAGGTGGTGAGTGCCGCCGTGAGCCGGCGCATCGTCATCGTCACCGCTGTCCACGCCCCGTCGGCCCGCTATCTGCCCGAGGCCTACGAGTCGCTGCGCGCACAGGAGCTGCCCACGGGGTGGACATGGCAGTGGGTGATCCGCGAGGACGGCGCGACGAACGAGGTCGCGCGCCATGTGCCCGTCGCCGACGCGCGCGTGACCTTCCGTCAGGGACGCGCCGGCGGCCCCGGAGTCGCCCGCACGCTCGCGCTCGCGCACGCCGAGGGCGAGTACGTGAAGGTCCTCGACGCCGACGACCGGCTGGCGCCCGGCGCCCTCGCCCGCGACCTGGCCGCGCTGGAGGGCGACCCGGGCCTCGGCTGGGCGACCTCGCGCGTCCTCGACCTGTTCCCTGACGGCTCCACGGCCGGCTTCCCCGGGGACCCGGCCGAGGGGCCGATCGAGCGGGGGGCCGTCGTCGACCACTGGAAGGCCCACGACTTCCGCGCACAGGTGCACCCCGCCAGCCTCTTCGCCCGCCGGGACCTGCTGACCGCCCTCGGCGGCTGGATGGCCCTGCCCGCTTCCGAGGACACCGGGCTGCTGCTGGCGCTCAACTCGGTGAGCCGCGGCTGGTTCACGGCGGAGGTCGGCCTGTACTACCGGAAGTGGGACGGCCAGGCCACGGGCCAGCCCTCGCACGTCGACCCCGTCGAACGGGCGGCGCGCATGGCGGTCGTGGAGGCGAGGGCCCGGGCGCTGGGGTCGTTGCGGTGGAGCTATCCGACAGCGACGGCGACGGCCTCGCCCGCCGCCGACGGCTGATGGCCGCTCAGTCGCCCGGCGCGCCGGCCACCGCCATCCAGTGGGCGACCCGCCGCAGTGTGCCCTCGTCGACCCGGTCGACCAGGGTCCGGACGGCTGTCACGTCGTCCGGGGTGAGGTCGTAGAGGCCCGCCTTGCTCAGGCCCGCCATGAGGACCTGATGCCGCCGGTCCTCCATGCGTTCCGCGAGCTTGGCATGACCGGGACGGGCAGCACCGTCGGCCGGTGCCGGGGAGGAAGCATCCACCGAGGAGACCGCTTCCGCCGAGGGGACCGCTTCCGCCGGGGAGACCGCTTCCGCCGGGGCAGCCGCCGCAGACGGGTCGAAACGCTGCCACTCACCGTCCTTCGGGCCCCACAGGGCGACGGTCGCCTCGTCGCCCCGGGCCCGTTTGACCTGGGTCATCTCGCCGATCGCGTACAGCACGGGCGTGCGGTCGGGGGACTCGGCGGCCTGCCGCCAGGACGCCGAGGACGGGTCGTAGAACATCGCCACCCAGCGGGGATCCCCCGGCGGCCGCGGGCTGCGGGAGGGACGGGTCGAACGGTCCGGGTCGGTCTCCATGGCGCTCACCCCTTCTGCGTCGGCACGTGCGACGGCACAGCAGACGGTATCTGACGGATCGTCAGCTCACCAGATCCGGAGACGCCGAGGTCCGGCCGGTGGCTTCGGGGGCAGGGAGTCCGGCAGGCTTCGGCCGGCTTCGGAAGGTTCAGATGCCGTCGGCGCCGTCGCGGGTGAGCGCCGGTTCCCGGTGGTCGTTGCAGCGCGGGAGGGCGGCGCCGTCGGCCGCCGGGTACCGCTGATGGGCCTGGAGCGCGGCGCTGACCAGCGTCATGAGCAGGTCGATGTCCGTCTCGCACTCCAGGTGGACGGTCACCCAGGGCGAGCCCGGCAGCAGCCGGATGGCCGTGGAATGTCTCAGGTCCCTCTCGAACCGCCGGATCGCCTTGGCGGTGAGGTGCAGGTCGACGCTCATGTCGGAATGGAAGTGCGCGATCTCAACACCGCCCGAGCGCAACGCCCGACCGGTGCCGCAGCTGGGCCGGCCCTCTGTGAGGTCCGGCCAGGTCGCCAGTCGTGTCAGGGCACGCGAGGCCGCCGTCATGCCCCCATCATGAGGCGATCACCGCCCGGCCACCAGGGGTTGAGGCAGGCGTAACCGCGCCGTAGCGCGGGGTGGTTGCCGGGATCGGGGTGCTCTCGGGGTACCTGGGGACCCCTGGCCCGAGCCGGCGGAGACGCCGCGCAGCAGCGTGCCGAGCAGTTCTGGCGGGATGCGGTTCTCGTCGAGCGCGTTCCGTGCCCGGGCGTGCAGTGGTTCCGCGACCCGTGATCTCACGGGCGCCCCGAACGGGCGCGGCGGCCCACCGCGCGCCGATCGCGCGGACGGCGGCAGATCCGGCATCCTCCGCAACGCTTCCGCGTCAACCGGGTGCCGGTGACGGTCGGGCTTCGCCGCCCGGGACCTCTTCGGACCGGCCGAGAGCCGTCAGTTGTTCCATGACTCGTCGTACGGGTCCCGTGGGGTCGCGGTCGGTTTGGCGGCGGTCACCTCGATGAAGGGGATCGGGCCGTTGTTGACCGGGTCGTGGGTGATGCGGGGGGTGTAGGCGCCGGTGACGGTCAGCCAGGTGTCCGGCTGGAGCACCGGGGGAATGTCGCCGGTCAGGCCGACCTTGACCGGCTGGGCGTCGGCGGCACAGCAGTTGAGGGCCATGCGGACCAGGTAGGGGGTGCCGTCGTGGTCCAGGGCGACGAAGCCGGTGAGCTGGACCTCGCGTCCGGTGAGGGTGCGGCCGTGGTCGTAGACGGCTCGGCCCGCGTAGTCGACGACGCTGAGCGGGAGCGGGTTCGTCGCGGCGAGGGCCGGATAGGCCAGGGGCTCCTGCAGGGCCGTGCCGGTGCGGGTCGCACTGTATGAGCCCAGGGCCGGCGGGGCGACGAGGATCAGCGCCAGGAGGGGGAGGATCAGCAGCCAGGAGACGCGGGGTTCGGGGTGGGTGTGGGTCTCCGCGTCCTCCACGTCCTCCACGCCCTCGACATCCCCGGCCCCCTTCTGCCGTTGCGTCGCTTGCCGTTGCGTCGCTTGCTGGTGCTTCGTCCGGCGACGCTCGTACCAGGCCGTCGCCAGTGCCGTCACGATCAGGACCACGCCGGACGCCAGCAGGAGCGGTTGCAGGCCCGCCTTGACGTAGCGGAGGTAGAGGTCGGTGGTGCCGGCGTGGAGGAGGGCCGCGCCGAGGAGGAAGAGGACGGCCGCCTGGGACTGTCGGTTCACAGCAGGATCCATCCCGTCAGGACCGCCGAGGCGATGGCCAGCACGAACGTCGCCGGGGCGAAGCGCAGGGCGAAGCCCCGGCCGAACGTGCCCGCCTGCATGGCGAACAGCTTGAGGTCGATCATCGGGCCGACCACCAGGAAGGCCAGTTTGGCCGTGAGGGAGAACTGCGTCAGGGACGCGGCGACGAACGCGTCCGCCTCCGAGCAGATCGAGAGGACCACCGCGAGAACGGCGAGCGTCAGGACCGCCAGCAGCGGGTTGTCCGCCGCCGTACGCAGCCATTCCTGCGGGGCGACGGCCTTCAGGGTCGCCGCCGCCGTCGCGCCCACGACCAGGAAGCCGCCCGCGTGCATCACGTCGTGCCGGACCGAGTCCCAGAACGCCGCGCCCTTCGTCTCCCCCTCGTGCGGCGCGTGGGTCGGCAGACGCAGCCAGTCCGTGCGGCCCAGCCGCTGCCACAGCCAGCCCATCACGCACGCCACGAGCAGGCTGCCCACGAAACGGGCCAGCACCATCTCGGGGTTGCGGGGGAACGCCACGGCCGTCGCCGTCAGCACGATCGGGTTGATCGCCGGAGCGGAGAGGAGGAAGGCGAGGGCCGCGGCCGGGGTCACCCCCCGGCGGACCAGCGCGCCGGCCACCGGCACCGACGCGCACTCGCAGCCGGGCAGCACCGCGCCCGCGATCCCGGCGACCGGTACGGCGAGCGCGGGACGGGAGGGGAGGGCGCGGGCGAAGAAGGAGGGGGGCACGTAGACGGCGATCGCCGCCGACAGCAGCACCCCCAGCACCAGGAACGGCAGCGCCTGGACCACGACGGCCACGAACACGGTCGTCCAGCTCTGCATCACCGGGGCGGACAGCGCGCGGCGGATGGGGCTCTGCAGCAGCACCATCAGGAGCAGCAGCATGGTCAGGACGAGGGGGGAGGTCAGCCGCTTGGGCTCGTCCGGCGCGGGAGGCGTCTCCCCTCGGTCGTGGCGCGTGCCCTCCTCACGCGGAGCCGCCTTGGTGATGGCCACGGGTCGCGCACCTCCGGCTTCCGTGTTCGCCCTGCTGTCGTCGCTGTCGGTTTCCTGCATTCCCTCCCCTTTCATACGGGGGTTCCGCGCCGGTTGTTCATATGTGTTCACGTCCGCCGTGGAACCTCCCGTCCCGGTGAGGCAGTCTTCTCCCTCGTGGGGAGCGTTCCGAATCAGGGTCAGCCGTCGCCGGGCTCCGCCGGCGCGCACATGGTGGTGTGCGGCGACGACGGTCTCGCGCACCGGCTCGCCGCCGAACTGCGGGGCGTGTACGAGGAACAGGTCACCCTCGTCGTGCCGCCCGCCGAGCGAACCGTACGGCCGCCGGTCGTCGGGCGGGCCCGCGCGGTGTCGGCGGCGCTGCTCGACCGTGTGGTGAGCGCGGCCGTCAACCGGGCCGCGGGCAACGGCACGCCGACCGTCGTCCCGGGTGAACCCGCCAACGGCCAGCGGACGTTGGAGGCCGGCGAGGCGACCGAGGCGGTGCTCGCCGAGGCGGGCGTGGAGCGGGCCGCCGCGCTGGCGCTCGTGTACGACGACGACGAGACCAACATCCGCGCCGCCCTCACCGCCCGCCGGCTCAACCCCAGGCTGCGGCTCGTCCTGCGGCTGTACAACCGGCGGTTGGGCCAGCACATCGAGGAACTCCTTGACCAGGCAGCCGCGTTGGCGGCCGAGGGCGTACCGGGGGACGGCTCGGCGAGCGACGCCTCGACGACCGTCCTGTCCGACGCCGACACCGCGGCGCCCGCGCTCGCCGCTACCGCCGTCGCCGGCACCACCAAGGTCGTCCAGACGGACGGGCTGCTGCTGCGGGCCGTGGAGCGGCTGCCGACCGGCCCCGGTGAGGCCGACCCGCCGGGCCTGCCCACGCTCGCGCTGCTCTCCGCGAACAGCAACGACCCGGCCTTCGCGGACGGTTCCGAGACCAGCGGCGAGCAGGGGCCGCTGCTGCTGCCCGACGCGGCGACCGTGCGGGAGGCGGCCGCGTCCGGCAGACGCGGGTCGGTCGTCCTGGAGCAGGTCGCGTACTCCGCCGGACCCGCCGTGCAGTCCGGGCGGGGGGTCGGGGTGGTGGCGCCGTTCGCCTCGCTGTTCTCACGGCGGCTCAGATGGTCGCTGGCGGGCCTGGTGGGGTGTGTGTTCGCGCTGGCGGTGGCACTGTGGCTGGCGACCGGGATCCATCCGCTGGGGGCGTTGTACCTGACGCTGCTGGACCTCTTCTCCATCAACGACCCGGCGATCGGCTCGACCACCGAACGGCAGATCCTCCAACTCCTTTCCGGGCTGGTCGGGTTGCTGCTGCTGCCGGTGCTGCTGGCGGCGGTGCTGGAGGCGCTCGGCACGTTCCGCGGTGCGGGTGCGCTGCGCCGGCCGCCCCGGGGTCTGGGCGGCCACGTCGTCCTCCTCGGACTCGGCAAGATCGGCACCCGCGTTCTGATCCGGCTGCGCGAGCTGAACATCCCCGTGGTGTGCGTCGAGGCGGGACCCGAGGCTCGCGGGCTCGCGGTGGCCCGCCGCCTACGGGTGCCGGTCGTCCTCGGCGACGTCACCCAGGAGGGCGTCCTGGAGGCGGCGAAGATCCACCGCGCCCACGCTCTGCTCGCGGTCACCAGCTCCGACACCACGAACCTCGAGGCGGCCCTGTACGCCCGCTCGCTGCGCCCCGACCTGCGGGTCGTACTCCGCCTCTACGACGACGACTTCGCGACCGCCGTCTACCGCACCCTGCGCGCCGCGCACCCCCAGGCCCTGACCCGCAGCCGCAGCGTCTCCCACCTGTCGGCGCCGTCGTTCGCCGGGGCGATGATGGGCCGCCAGATCCTGGGCGCGATCCCGGTCGAACGCCGGGTACTGCTCTTCGCCGCCCTGGAGGTCGGCGGCCATGCCCAGCTGGAGGGCAAGACGGTCGGCCAGGCGTTCCGGCCGGGCTACTGGCGCGTCCTGGCCCTGGACACCGGCCGGGAGAGCCGGGGCGGCTCCGGCCTCCTCTGGGACCTCCCGGACACCCGTGTACTGCGCGGCGAGGACCGAGTGATCCTCGCCGCCACCCGCCGAGGCCTGGCAGAACTGCTAAGGCGACGGGGACGGAGGGTGGCGGGGGCGTAGGGGTGGCTGGGGGCGTAGGACTGGGGCGCGGCGCTTCATGCCCATCGCCCCGCCGCCTACGCTCCCCCTGCGAACGGATTGCCGTGTCCGGGAAGCTGCCCGCCGGGCGCCAGATACCGCACCCGCCCGTTTGCGTCGGTCACCGGCGTGAACCCGGCGGCCTGCAGCTGGGCGGCGTACCTGGCTCTGTACCGTCGGCTGTAGCCGAGCGCGACGGGCAGCAGGGCCATCAGCGCGGCCCAGACGATGCCGACGATGACGACGGCCCCGGTGTCCGCACGGAGCCTGAAGCCGATGGCCGCGCCGAACGCGGTGAAGACGAAGACCGCGAGCACGATCCGCGCCTTGTCGCTGAACTGGCTGCCGAGGTCGACCATCATGCGGGCCTTGAGAAGCTCGATCTCCTCGGGCACGACGGGCGGCAGCGACACCCCGTCGCCCGCGTCCGGGTACCGCTCCCGATTCCGAGCGGCACGCTCCCGCGCCTGCGGGCCGGGGTCGGGCACGATGAACAGCGCGAACTTGTTGTCGCGGGTCTGCAGCAGATCCGCGTACGCGTACCCGAACTGCTCGGCGACGAAGGCGAGTCGGGCGAGTCCCTTCATCGTCGTCATGGAGACGACGATCTGAACAGGCTCCCCGCTCGCCATCCTCCCCAGCATCTTCCGCACATGCTTCTTACTCACTGGTGCCCCCCGTCATTCACAGTCCGGGCAGTCTGCCCTTGACGAGAAGCGCCTGTCATCAGAGTTCCGTCGGCCCCGGCTCCGGCCCTGGTTCCGGTCAGACGTACTGCTCGACCCATGCCTGGCCATCGACCGCTGCGTTGGCGAGACGCATGGCACCTCGGGCGACGACCAGTTCCTTGGCGTGGAGGCGGCCTACCGGTGGTGGGTCGACCGTGCCAGGCCTGAGCACACTCGCTTCGGCCTGACCGTCACCGCCGAGGAGCAACGGGCCTGGCTGGACGAGCCGGCGCACTCCTGGGCCGTCTGAGGCGGTGCGTCGACGGCCGCCGCCCCGACGGGCCCTGGGATGGTCGATCGCCGAGAGCGGCCCCCGCCCATCCGCCCCGCCCATCCGCCCAGTCCGCTCTAAGCAACCCGCCTACCCCAAGTGCCTCTCCGCGAACTCCAGTTCCAGCCTTACCTGCTTGATGCGTTCGTCGACCACCAGGGAGCCGTGGCCCGCGTCGTAGCGGTAGACCTCGTGGGTTGCTCCTCTGGCCTCCAGGCGCTTGACGTAGTTGTCGATCTGGCGGATGGGGCAGCGGGGGTCGTTCACGCCGGCCGAGATGTAGACGGGGGCGCGGACCTTGTCGACGTAGGTCAGCGGGGAGGAGGTCTCGAAGCGGTCGGGGACCTCTTCCGGGGTGCCGCCCAGCAGGGTGCGGTCCATCGCCTTCAGGGCCTCCATCTCGTCGTGGTAGGCCGTGACGTAGTCGGCGACGGGGACGGCGGCGATGCCCAGGGTCCAGGCGTCGGGCTGGACGCCGAGGCCGAGGAGGGTGAGGTAGCCGCCCCAGGAGCCGCCGGTGAGGATCAGACGGGCCGGGTCGGACAGGCCGGACGAGACGGCCCATTCGCGGACGGCCTCGATGTCCTCCAGTTCGATGAGGCCGACCCGGTGCTTCAGGGCGTCCGTCCAGGCGCGGCCGTAGCCCGTGGAGCCGCGGTAGTTGACGCGGACGACCGCGTAGCCGTGGTCCACCCAGGCCGCCGGGCCCGCCGCGAAGGAGTCGCTGTCGTGCCAGGTCGGCCCGCCGTGGATGTCGAAGACGGTGGGGAGGGGACCCGTGCCCGCCCCTCGCGGTCGCTGCACCAGGGCGTGGATGCGGCCTCCCGGGCCCTCCACCCACACGTCCTCCACCGGGACCGAGCCGGGGGACTTCATGCCGGGCGGGTCCAGGACGACCCCGCCGGTCGTCGAGCGGACCGCCGGCGGCTGGGCCGCGGACGACCACAGGTACTCGACGCTGCCGTCGGGGCGGGCCGTCGCCCCGGACACCGTGCCCGCGGGGGTCGCCACCTTCACGAGCTCGCCGTCGGCGAAGTCGTAGCGGAACAGTTCGCTGCGGGCCTCGAAGCTGTGCTCGATGAGCAGGCCCGAGCCGTCCGGGTACCACTCGGCGCTGACGTCGCCCGGCAGGTCCAGGGCCAGGTCCGTCTCCGAGCCCGTCGTCACGTCCCAGACCAGCGGTTCCCAGCGGCCCCGCCGCTGGTGCCCGATCAACAGCCGGGTGTCGCCGTCGACCGGGGCGAAGCCCAGCACCTCCAGGCCCAGCTCCTCGGTGCCGCCCCGGGTGTCGTCCAGCTCGGCGACCGTCGAGCCGTCCGGGCGCAGGACCCGCAGCGCGGAGTGCATCGCGTCGCCGTGCTCGGTGTGCTCGATCGCGATCAGGGTGCCGTCGTGGGACAGGTCGCCCACGCCCGCCGACTCCCGGTGGCGGTACAGCTCGAAGGGGGGCTCGCCGGCCCGCGCCACATGGATCGTGGTGCCCTCCTCGTCCGTCGAGCGGCCGACGACCGCCGTACGGCCGTCCCGGCCCAGCGCCAGGCCCGCCGGGTAGGAGGGGTCCAGGCCCGGCGTCGCCAGTTCGTCCTCGCCGCCCGCGAACGGCTGGCGGCGCCAGACGCCGAACTCGTCACCGTCCTTGTCGTCGAACCACCAGATCCACGCGCCGTCCGGGGAGAGCACGCCGTCCGTCGTGCCGTTGGGCCGGTTCGTCACCTGGCGCTGCTCGCCCGTGGAACGGTCCCAGGCGTACAACTCGTACGTCCCCGTCGCGTTCGACACGAACAGGGAGTGATGCGGCGCGTCCTCCGCCCAGTCGGGCAGCGACACCCGGGGCGCCCGGAAGCGCTTCTCCCAGTCCGGCGTCTGCGGCGTCTTCTCGTCCCGCTCCGGTGCGGCGGACCCGTTGCTCTCAGTCATGGCCCCATACTGCCCGTCCGCGCCGACAATCGGCCTCCCCGGCCCCCAGCCTGTGGATAACTTCGAACCAACCTCTCACACTTCCTGGCAACTGCCGACGGCAGTCCGCAGTCCGCAACCCCGCCAGCAGGTCTTGGACACGTGGCCCGTACCGTGGAGGGCGTGTACCGGTTTCTGGTGACTCCCCGATGGTGGGGGATCAACGTCTTCGTGCTGCTGGCCATCCCCTTCTGTGTGTTCATGGGGTCCTGGCAGCTGAGCCGGTTCGAGGCACGGGTGGACGATCACCGTGACGCGAAGGCGCAGGCCCGCTCCGCCGAGACCGGCGCCGCGCGGCCCCTCGCCGAGCTGCTGCCCGTGGACAAGGCGACGTCGGGCAAGCAGGCCACCGCCAGCGGGCGCTACAGCACGCAGTTGCTGGTGCCCGACCGGGAGCTGGACGGGAAGAACGGCTACTACGTGCTGACCCTGCTGCGGACCGACGGCGGCAAGGCGCTGCCCGTCGTGCGCGGCTGGCTGCCCGGCGCCGCCGACTCCGCGAAGGCCCCGGCGCCGCCGGCCGGTGAGGTCACCGTCACCGGCGCGCTGCAGGCGTCCGAGCAGCCCGGCGACAACGGAGTGAGCGCCCGGGGCGGGCTGCCGGCCGGGCAGACCGCGGCGATCAGTGCGGCTTCGCTGGTCAACCTGGTGCCGTACGACCTCTACGACGCCTGGATCACCCTCGCCACCGCCGACCCGGGGATGACGGCGGTGCCCGCGAAGGCGGCCGCCGACACGGGGCTCGACCTGAAGGCGTTCCAGAACCTGGGCTACACCGGCGAGTGGTTCGTCTTCGCGGGGTTCGTGGTGTTCATGTGGTTCCGGCTGCTGCGCCGCGAGGTGGAGTTCGCCCGGGACGCGGAGCTCGGGATCGTGCCCGAGGTGCCCGCAGAGGCCGAGGAACCCGCAGAGGCCGAGGAACCCGCAGAGGCCGAGGAACCCGCGGAGGCCGGGGTGCCCGAGAAGCCCGCCGGGTCAGCGGTTCACGAGGACACCAGCACGCCCGTGCGGTAGATCGTCCCCGTGCACGCGTTCGTCACCGTCGCCTTGGCGGTGGGCGAGCCGCCCTCCGCCGTGTACTGCACGATGACGCCGCCGTCGGCCGTGGTGCCGTCCTCGGGAAGCAGCTGGGCCGAGGTGCCGGACGTGGTGTCGCCGGTCGTGCCGGCCGACTCGCTCGGGGTCGGCGACGGGGACGCCGTACCGCCGCCGCTGTCGCCGCCGCCGTTGCCGCCCGTGGTCGGGCAGGTCGCGGCGGGCACCCAGGCGAACTTCACCTCGTAGGCGGAGCCGGGCGCGAGGACGTGCTCGGTGACGTAGAGGGAGGGGTCGGGAAGGCCGGCCGCCGCGTCCCCGGAGGTGTGCTCGACCACGGTGATCTTCGTGGCGTCGGCGGCGCCCTGCGCGGCGAACGTCATGGAGACCTTGCCGCCGACGGTGCAGGCGGCGGCTGAGGAGTTCGTGACGCGGAAGGCGCCGTAGACGATGCTGCCCGAGTCGGGGACGTTGACGACGGGGGCGCCGGCGGCGAGCTGGGACGGTTCGCAGACGGCCACGCTCGGCTGCGCCCCGGCGGTCGGGCCGGTGCCGCTGGAGGCGGTGCCGCCCGCGGACTCCTTGCCCTGGCCGGGGTCGGTGGCGCCGCCCTTGTCCTGCTCACCGATCGCGCCGGAGAAGTCGCCGACCTTGCCCGAGGAGCCGCCGTCGGGGTTCTTGCCCTGATCCACGCCTCCCTGCGCCTGTGAGGCCTGGCCGGCGATGGAAGGGTTGGCGTCGGAGCTGCCCGCGTTCGAGACGTGCAGCACGGCCGGTACGGCGGTGCCGAGGAAGAGCGCCGCGGCCGCCATGCCGACGGCAGCCTGCCGCTTGCGGGCCCGGCGGACGGGGACGGCCCGCCGCAGGTGGTCCAGGGTGCCGTCGCGCGGCTCCATCTCCTGGACGGCGTCGTGCAGCATCCGGCGCAGTGCCAGCTCGTCCGAGTCGAGCCCTTCGGGGCCCTGGTCGTCGAGGTGGTGGTTCACGGTTGAGTTCCCAGCGTGCGATTGCTTCGGCTCTTGCTTGCCCGACGAGCCTGTCGAACGCGGCGAGTTCGACGAGGCCGTCGGTTCGTGCCACGCGAACGGCTCGTGGCGCTCATGACTGTCGTGGCGCCCATGACTGTCATGACGCTCATGACTGTCGTGGCTCTCGTGGGGGTCCCGCCCTTCGGCTTCTCCGCTCACGCCGGAGCCTCCATGGCTATCCGCAGGGCGGCGATGCCGCGTGAGCCGTAGGCCTTGACCGAGCCGAGGGAGACGCCGAGGGTCTCGGCGACCTGTGCCTCGGTCATGTCCGCGAAGTAGCGCAGCACCAGGACCTCGCGCTGGCGGCGCTGGAGGCCCTTCATCGCCTTGATGAGCGAGTCGCGCTCCAGCTGGTCGTAGGCGCCCTCCTCCGCGCTGGCCATGTCCGGCATCGGCTTGGAGAGCAGCTTCAGGCCGAGGATGCGGCGGCGCAGGGCGGAGCGGGACAGGTTGACGACGGTCTGGCGGAGGTAGGCGAGGGTCTTCTCCGGGTCGCGGACGCGTTTGCGCGCGGAGTGGACGCGGATGAAGGCCTCCTGGACGACGTCCTCGCAGGAGGCGGTGTCGTCGAGGAGGAGGGCGGCGAGACCGAGCAGCGAGCGGTAGTGCGCCCGGTAGGTCTCGGTGAGGTGATCGACGGTGGTTCCGGCCGCCACGGCCTCTTCGACGCCGTCACGCTGACTGGGTATGCGGGCGGGCCGCGCTGCTGGCATGGGCGCGATCACCGGCATGCCGCCGGGCGCGCCGGGCATGCGGGGTCGCAGGACGGCGCGAGCCATCGGGAGTTCGAGTACCTCAGCCACGCCAGTTGGACACACGTCCCCCCGCGGAGGTTGTACGTGCCGGGCGTCACTTTTCCGTCGGACGAGGCCACGCCTACCCGTCTCATGTGTCCCGCTCTTCCCTTGTATCCCATTTGAACGGGCGTCCCCACGCCCGGATCACGGCGTCCCCACGCCGGGACCGCAAAGACGCTCCCCGCCCTGCGCGCGGTTGCACAGAACGGGGAGGAAGTCTTGGAACAATCTTCAAACGACAACGCTGTCAGATACAAGGGTTGCGAACCATCGACCGGCTCACACTTTCGCAAGGCTCTGGCCAGGGCTTTTGTCGACAGATCCGCAACAGACTCCGGAACAGATCCTGACTCGCGAGTCAGCCCAGCTCCGCCGCCACCAGTTCCGCGATCTGGGCGGTGTTCAGGGCGGCCCCCTTGCGCAGGTTGTCCCCGCACACGAACAGTTCGAGCGCCGTCGGGTCGTCGAGGGCCCGCCGCACCCGGCCCACCCAGGTCGGGTCGGTGCCGACGACGTCGGCGGGTGTGGGGAACTCGCCCGCGGCCGGATTGTCGAAGAGGACGACGCCGGGGGCCGTCGCGATGATCTCGCGGGCGCCGTCGACGGTGACCTCGTCCTGGAAGCGGGCGTGGACGGTGAGGGAGTGCGTGGTGACGACGGGGACGCGCACGCAGGTCACGGCCACCGGCAGCTTCGGCAGTCCGAGGATCTTGCGGGACTCGTCCCGCACCTTCATCTCCTCCGACGACCAGCCGTCCTCGCGCAGCGAGCCCGCCCACGGGACGACGTTCAGCGCGACCGGCTCCGGGAACGGCCCGGTGTTGTCGCCGACGGCCCGCCGCACGTCCCCGGGGCTGGTCCCCAGCTCGGTGCCGGCGACCAGCGTCATCTGCTGCCGCAGCGTCTCCACCCCGGCCCGCCCGGCCCCGCTCACCGCCTGGTACGAGGAGACCACCAGCTCGCGCAGCCCGTACTCGGCGTGCAGCGCGCCCAGGGCGACGATCATCGACAGGGTCGTGCAGTTGGGGTTGGCGACGATGCCGCGCGGCCGGTTGCGCACCATGTGCCCGTTGACCTCGGGGACGACCAGCGGCACGTCCGGGTCCATCCGGAAGGCGCCGGAGTTGTCCACCACGACCACGCCCTTGGCGGCGGCGATCGGCGCCCAGTGCGCGGCTACCTCGTCGGGGACGTCGAACATGGCGACGTCGACTCCGTCGAAGACCTCCTCCGACAGGGCCAGCACCTCGACCTCGGCGCCGCGCACGGCCAGCTTGCGGCCGGCCGAGCGCGGCGAGGCGACGAGTCTGATCTCGCCCCAGACGTCCGCCCGCTGGGACAGGATCTGGCGCATGACGGCACCGACGACTCCGGTCGCCCCGACGAGCGCGAGCGTCGGCCGCCTGCGGGCGGACATCCCAGGCTGTACGGCCATCAGCGGCCGGTGCCTCCGTAGACGACGGCTTCGTCGCTGTCGGAGTCGAGGCCGAAGGCGCTGTGCACGGCGCGCACGGCCTCGTTGACGTCGTCGGCACGCGTCACGACCGAGATGCGGATCTCGGAGGTCGAGATGAGCTCGATGTTGACGCCCGCGTCGGCCAGGGCCTTGAAGAAGTCGGCCGTGACGCCGGGGTTCGTCTTCATGCCCGCGCCGACCAGCGAGATCTTGCCGATCTGGTCGTCGTAGCGCAGCGAGTCGAAGCCGATGCCGGAGCGGTTCTTCTCCAGGGCGTCGATGGCCTTGCGGCCCTCGGCCTTGGGGAGCGTGAAGGAGATGTCCGTCAGGCCGGTGGAGGCCGCGGACACGTTCTGCACGATCATGTCGATGTTGATCTCGGCGTCGGAGATCGTGCGGAAGATCGCGGCGGCCTCGCCCGGCTTGTCCGGCACGCCGACGACCGTGACCTTGGCCTCGGAGGTGTCGTGCGCGACACCGGAGATGATGGCCTGCTCCACCGGCTTGTCCCCTTGCTCGATCGGTGCACTGCTGACCCACGTGCCCTGCAGTCCGCTGAAGGACGAGCGGACGTGGATCGGGATGTTGTAGCGGCGGGCGTACTCCACACAGCGGTGGAGCAGCACCTTGGAGCCGGAGGCCGCGAGCTCCAGCATGTCCTCGAAGGCGATCCAGTCGATCTTCCGCGCCTTCTTCACCACGCGCGGGTCGGCGGTGAAGACGCCGTCCACGTCGGTGTAGATCTCGCAGACCTCGGCGTCCAGCGCGGCGGCGAGGGCGACGGCCGTGGTGTCGGACCCGCCGCGCCCCAGCGTGGTGATGTCCTTCTTGTCCTGGCTGACACCCTGGAACCCGGCGACGATGGCGATGTTGCCCTCGTCCAGCGCGGTCCGGATGCGGCCCGGCGTGACGTCGATGATCCGGGCTTTGTTGTGGACCGAGTCGGTGATGACGCCTGCCTGGCTGCCGGTGAAGCTCTGGGCGCTGTGGCCCAGGTTTTTGATCGCCATCGCCAGCAGGGCCATGGAGATCCGCTCTCCGGCGGTCAGCAGCATGTCGAACTCTCGTCCGCTGGGCATCGGTGACACCTGCTCGGCGAGATCGATCAGCTCGTCCGTCGTGTCGCCCATCGCGGAAACGACGACGACCACCTGGTGGCCGTTCTTCTTCGCTTCCACAATCCGCTTGGCGACGCGCTTGATGCCCTCGGCATCGGCTACGGAGGAGCCTCCGTACTTCTGCACGACAAGGCCCACGTGCGCTCCTCGCTCAGTTCGTTCGTTTCCGCACATACGCCCTTGTACTGCGGTCGGCTCAGTCTAACGAGCGCCCGAAATTCACCTCCCGAGTACCGCATCGTGAGATGTCCGGACGCCCGCTTCGGGGAGTCCCTTCCCACTGAGGCCGAAGTGATAGCTGTGAATTAAGTTTCAAGCACTTCGTACGCACTATCGTGCGGCTGTGCACGTACTCCTGGTGGAAGACGACGAGCCGGTCGCCGAGTCGCTGCGGCGCGGACTGAAGCGCTACGGCTTCGAGGTCGACTGGGTCGCGACGGGCGCCGCCGCCCTCGCCCACTCCGGCCCCTACGACGTCGTGCTGCTGGACCTCGGGCTGCCCGACACCGACGGCCTCGACGTCTGCAAGGCGCTGCGCGAGCGCGGCAACGTGCCGATCATCGTGATCAGCGCCCGCAGCGACGAGACGGACCGCGTGGTCGGCCTGGAGCTGGGCGCCGACGACTACGTGTCCAAGCCGTTCGGGGTGCGGGAGGTCATCGCGCGGATACGGGCGGTGATGCGGCGCGTCCAGCCGCGTACGGCCGCCGCCCCCGAGAGCGGCGCCGACCGGTACGGCGCCCGCCTGGCCATCGACCGCAAGGCGGCCCGCGTCCATGTGGACGGCGAGGAGGTCTCCCTCGCGCCCAAGGAGTACGACCTGCTCTCCTTCCTCACCGAGGAGCCGGGCGCGCTGATGTCGCGCGAGCAGATCATGGAAGCCGTCTGGGACGCGAACTGGTTCGGGCCGACGAAGACGCTGGACGTGCACGTGGCGGCCCTGCGGCGGAAGTTCACCGGGGTCATCGCCATCGAGGCGGTGCGGGGCGTCGGCTTCCGCCTGGAGATCGTCAGGGAGCCGGAGACCGTGAAGGGTCCCGAGTCCTCATGAACCGCCAGCTCATCCGCAGCTACATCCTGCTCGTCGCGGTCGCGATCCTGCTGTTCACGGTGCCGGTGGCCTTCACCCTCACCAAGCAGCTGCGGGACGACACCGAGCTGTCCGTCATGCGCGAGGCCAACACGATGGCGCTGCTGCTTGGCAACGGCGACCGCATCTCGTGCGAGGCGCTGACCGAGGTGGCGAACGCGTACGGCCGCAAGACCCCCGGCGACGTCCTGGTGACCCCCACCGGCAGCTGCGCCCCGGACCTGCCGAGGCCCACCGCGGACGCGGCGCTGACCCGGGCCGTGCAGAAGAACGATCCGACGACCGACTGGGGCTCGGACTTCATCTGGGGCAAGCAGCTGACGGTCACCGTGCCCGCCCAGGGCGACGCGGCCGTACGGATCGTCTACTCGACCTCGGACATGACCCGGCGCCTGTGGTCGATCTGGGGCTTCCGGGCCGGGCTCGCCGTGCTCGTCCTGGCGGCGGCCGCCGCGATCGGCGCGTTCGCCGCCCGCCGGATCACCGCCCCGCTGCGCGCGCTCAACTCCATGGCGAGCAGGTTCAGCGACGGCGATCTGACGGCCCGCTCCCCCGTGGCGGGCCCGCCGGAGACGCAGACCCTGGCGATCACCCTCAACCAGGCGGGCGAACGCCTCGACACGCTGATCGCCTCGCAGCGGATCTTCGTCGCGGACGCCTCGCACCAGCTGCGGACGCCGCTGACGGCGCTCCGTCTCTCCCTGGACAACATCGCCGACGGCGTCGACGACGAGTTCGTACGGGAGGACGTGGAGCAGGCGACCGCCGAGGTGGTGCGGATGAGCCGCCTGGTCAACGGGCTGCTGGTGCTGGCGCGGGCCGAGGCCAAGGTGACGGCCGCCGAACCGCTGTCGCTGACGGACATCGTGGGCGAACGGCTGTCGGTGTGGAGGCCGGCCGCCGACGAGCGCGGAGTCACCATCGCGCTCAGGGGGAGTGGTGTCGACGACCGGCCGTCTGTGTTGGCCAGCCCCGGTCATCTGGACCAGGTGCTGGACAACGTGCTCTCGAACGCCCTGGAGGTGTCACCGGACGGCGGGACGATCACCGTCCGGACGGAGTCGAAGGGCGACAAGGTGGTGCTGTCGGTCCTCGACGAGGGTCCGGGCATGTCGGACGCGGAGAAGTCCCGCGCCTTCGACCGCTTCTGGCGCGGTCAGGGCCTCACCGGGCGCTCCGGCTCCGGTCTCGGCCTCGCCGTAGTCAAACAACTGGTGACCGACGACGGCGGGACGGTGACGCTGGCGGACGCTCCCGGCGGCGGGCTGTGTGTGCGGATCACGTTGCGGGCCGCGCAGCGCGCCGGGTGAGCGTGGGCTGATCAGCCCTCGGGCATGGCGGACGAGTGGTGGTTGACGATCTTCCACTGGCCGCCGCGCTTCTCGTACTCGTAGGTGTAGCGGGCCTCGACGACGCTTTTCTTGCCGGTGGCCTTGTCGGTGAGCGTGAACTGGTACACGCCGGAGTCGAGGGCGGAGTTGCTGTCGAGGACGTTGATGTGCGTCTCGATCTTCTTGCCGACCGGCTTCTTCTGGAGGAAGTGCTCCATGTAGTCGACGATGCCGGCGTGGTCCGCGCGGACCTTGTTGGACAGGGTGGGCAGCAGGACCGCGTCCTTGGCGTAGCGGTCGGCCACGATCTCGGGGTCGCCGGTCTGCAGCGCGGCGTTCCAGCCGTCGAAGAGGGCGGCGATCTGCTTCTTGGTGGGCTTGGCGGGCTTGTCGGCGCCGGCCGCACTGACCCCGGCCGTCACCGTGGCGGCGGTGGCGAGGGCGGTGGCGGTGACGAGGGCGGCGCGTATGCGGGTCTTGCGGGTCATCGCAACTCCTGTGCGGCTGGCGCTTGTTGGGATGACTCAAGATTCGCGTGCGGCCGGTTAGCGTCCGTGCAGCCGTCGTACAGGGGACGTCCAAGACCTCTCCAACGTTCGCCGGCCGTCAGGAGCGGGCGGGCTTGCCACGGTCGCGAGATCAAGGATCTCGTCCCCGACCTGCTGAAACGAGGGAGCGCACTCCCGAACCGATGGTGTAGGCAGGTACACCATGACGAACGGGACGTGGGGGACGGGCGAGGCGCTGCTCGCCGGGATCGTGCTGCTGGGGTCGGGCGTGCAGTGGCTGACCGGGATGGGCTTCGCGCTGGTGGCCGTCCCCGCTCTGGTGCTGCTGCTGGGCCCGGCCCAGGGGGTGGTCCTGGCGAACTGCGCGGCCGGCGTGATCAGCGTGGTGGGTCTGGCGGGCGGCTGGCGCCGGGTGCGTCCGGCGGCGATGGTCCCGCTGTGCGTGGCCGCCGCGTGCACGGTCCCGGCGGGCTCCTGGCTGACCCGCCGGCTCCCGGAGCCCGTCCTGCTGCTGGTGATGGGCGCGCTGGTGACGGTGGCCGTCGTGCTCGTCATGCGGGGCGCGCGGATACCCGCCCTGCGCGGCGCCCGGGGCGCGGTCGTGGCCGGCGCGGCGGGCGGCTTCATGAACTCGGCGGCGGGCGTCGGCGGCCCCCCGATCTCCCTGTACGCCGTCAACGCGGGCTGGACGGTACGGGAGTTCGTGCCGAACGCGCAGTTCTACGGCGTCGTCGTGAACGCCTTCTCGGTGGCGGCGAACGGGGTGCCGAAGCTGGCCGCTCCCCAATGGGCCGCGGTCGCCGTCGCGATGACGGTGGGCGCGTCGATCGGCAGGGCGCTCGCGGGGCGGCTGCCGGAGCGGCAGGCCCGACTCCTGGTGCTGGGGCTGGCGTTGGCGGGTGGAGTGACGGCCGTGGGGAAAGGACTCTTCGGCATCTTCGTCCCCTTCCACCTCTGACACCACACGCGCCGGCGCGAGGCGTCAGCGCGGCAGTCCGGGGTCGCTCCCCCGCTCCGTTCGCGCGGTCACTTCGCCGGACGGGCGCCCAGGTGGTCGCCGATCTCCTCCACCATCACGCGGCCCGCCTCGAACTCCAGCGTCTCGTCGCCCAGCGGGGTCTGGTCGGTGTCGAGGCCGTCCAGTTCCTCCAGGGGCTGGTCCAGCCGGACGTGCGCGAGCACCGAGTGCAGGGCGCGCAGGGACGCCGAGGCCGTGGAGCCCCAGTTGGAGAAGTAGGAGAACTGCCACCACCACAGGGCCTCGGTGGTGCGGCCCGCGCGGTAGTGGGCCATGCCGTGGCGCAGGTCGGCGATGACGTCGGCGAGGTCGTCGGAGATCCGGGCCGGGACGGGCGCCTTGCGGGGCTCGTAGGGGTCGAAGACCTCCGAGTAGACGTCCACCGGGTCCAGCAGTCTGGCCAGGTTCTCGCGGAGTTCGTCCGCGTCCGGCTCGAAGCCCGGGTCGGGCTCGTAGCGCTCGTCGGGGACGATGTCCTCGTGCGCGCCGAGCCGGCCGCCGGCCAGGAGCAGCTGGGACACCTCCAGGAGCAGGAAGGGGACCGCCGAGCCCGGCTCGTCGCCCTTCGCCACCTCCGTGACGGCTACCAGGAAGCTCTCGACCTGATCCGCGATCTGGACCGCGAAGTCGTCCGGATTCCGGTCGGTCGCGTGCAGCGTGACGTCAGACATCTAGGAGTCGTCTCCCCTCGAAGGCGCGGCCGAGTGTGACCTCGTCCGCGTATTCCAGGTCGCCGCCCACCGGGAGGCCGCTGGCCAGGCGGGTGACCTTCAGGCCCATGGGCTTGATCATGCGGGCGAGGTACGTGGCCGTGGCCTCGCCTTCCAGGTTCGGATCCGTGGCCAGGATCAGTTCCGTGACCGTCCCGTCGGCCAACCGCGCGAGAAGTTCTCGTATACGCAGGTCGTCGGGACCGACGCCCTCGATGGGGCTGATCGCTCCGCCGAGGACGTGGTACTTGCCGCGGAACTCGCGGGTGCGCTCGATCGCCACGACGTCCTTCGGCTCCTCGACGACGCAGATGACCGTCGGGTCGCGGCGGGCGTCACGGCAGATGCCGCACAGCTCCTCCTGCGCCACGTTGCCGCAGGTCGCGCAGAAGCGGACCTTCGCCTTGACCTCCATGAGGCACTGCGCGAGCCGCCGTACGTCCGTCGGTTCCGCCTGGAGGATGTGGAAGGCGATCCGCTGCGCGCTCTTGGGACCGACGCCGGGCAGCCGCCCCAGCTCGTCGATGAGGTCCTGGACCACGCCTTCGTACAACGGACTGCCGTCCTTCCTGGGTTTCCTTGCAGTACGTACGGTAGTTGGCCGGGGCCGGTCTTAGAAAGGCAGGCCCGGGATACCGCTGCCGCCGCCCAGGCCCTGCGCCAGCGGGCCGAGCTTCTGCTGCTGGAGCGTCTGCGCGTTCTCGTTGGCCGCGTGGACGGCCGCGAGGATGAGGTCGGCGAGGGTCTCGGTGTCCTCCGGGTCCACCGCCTTCGGGTCGATCTGCAGGGCCCGCAGCTCGCCGGAGCCGGTCACGGTGGCCTTCACCAGGCCGCCGCCCGCCTGCCCGTCGACCTCCGTGTTCGCCAGCTCCTCCTGGGCACGGGCCAGGTCCTGCTGCATCTTCTGGGCCTGCTGGAGCAGCTGCTGCATGTTGGGCTGGCCACCACCGGGAATCACGATCGGCTCCTGTCTGCCTTGTTCCTGTCTGCCACTGAGCCTACGTGCTCCATGAGTGCGTCGCCCCGCCACTCTTTCGAGTGAGATACCTCGGTGGCCTATACCTGATCAAGACCTCCTTCCGGGCGGAAAAACGACCAAAGCGTGCCCTTCGCCACCCATTGGGAGGTAGGAAGGGTCGGCACATTCAGCATCAGGCGTTACGCGGAGTCACCGAGTCATAAAGGGAGTGCCGGGTGGGTCAGCCGGAGATGCAGCCCGAGGGTCCGCCTCAGGACGAGCGGGGTGGGGGCGCGGCCGGGCTGCGGCCGGGCGACCTGACCGGGCGGGCGCTCCCGCTCGGCGACTGGGGCGAGCCCGCCGATCGGCTGGAGGAGCTGTACCGGTGGGTGGAGCGCGGGGCGCTGGAGACCGCCGCCTGGTACCTCGCCGACCGGGTGTGGAAGCGGCGGGGCGCACGGGCGCTGCGGGTCGGGGCGGCGGCGGGGGCGGTGTGCGGGGCCGCGCTGCCGTTGCTGGATCTGACCCGGGTGATGGGCGGGGTCGCCCCCTGGGGGTATCTGGCGCTGCTGCTGGCGGTGGCGTGCGTCGCGGTGGACCGGTTCTTCGGGGTGACGTCCGGCTGGATAAGGGACGTGGCGACCGCGCAGGCCGTGCAGCGGCGGTTGCAGGTGTTGCAGTTCGACTGGGCCTCGGAGAGTGTGCGGGAGGTGCTGGGGCCTGCGGAGGGGACGGCGAGTGAGGCCGCGGAGCGGTGCCTCGGGGTCTTGCGGCGGTTCTCGGAGGACGTGACGGATCTGGTGCGTACGGAGACGGCGGACTGGATGGTGGAGTTTCGCAGCGGGCCCGCTCCGCTGGGGATCCAGTCGGCGGTCGCCTCCGGCGGGCGGGTGGACGTCGGGGGCGGGTCTGGACGGTTTTCTTCGCCGCCCGGGGTGAACGCTCGGCCGAACATGCCTCGGCAGCGGCCGCCCGAGCCGCGGTGAGGGCGGTTCTTCGCCCCCGCCGCCCCTACCCGTCCCATCCCTGGGGGCTGCGCCCGGTGCAACTTCTTACCGGTGCACCTTCTTAGGTGCGGGTGCTCGTGCATGCTGCCGGCATGCCTTTCTTCGGAGCGGGTGGGTTGGTCGATGTACGCCAAGCTGGACGCACGCGACCCGCAGGCGGTCGACGCGTGGCGCGACCTGGGCATCGGACAGCACGTGCAGCTTGCTGCCCTTCTTGCCGCGATCGACCGGGTTCGGCCCCGTCAGAGATCCCCCGTTTTGGCGAACGGAGGCCGCGTCGACGATCGCCGAGGTCCAGTCCACCTCGCCCCGGGCTCCGAGTTCGTCCAGCACCGCCCGATGCAGCCGACGCCACAGGCCGACCCCGGTCCATACCGAGAAGCGGCGATGCGCGGTGGCGGAGGACGTGCCGAACGTCGGCGGCAGATGACGCCAGGCACAGCCGCTGGTCAGCACGTACACCACTGCGGTGAACACGGCCCGCTCGTCACTCGGAGCGGTCCCGCCACCTTGCGGTCGAGCCACGAACGTCGGCAGTAACGGGGCGACCAGCTCCCCGAGCCCATCAGGAACCAGACGCTCGACAGATCAGCACTCACGGTCGGCATCATGCCGCTCGAACATCAAGTCACGTGGCACAGCCTTCTATGCCTTGACCGATGCGGCCGATCTGGCGGCCTGCTCGATCTTCGCGCAGTAGGCGTCGCGGGCTTCCTCCTCGATCTGCATCTCGTGTTCGGGCCGCATCCCGGTTCGGCCATCGACGTCTTCGCGCAGGATGTCGGCGTGCCCGGCATGCCGGTTGGTCTCGCCGAGGACGTGGACCAGGATGGCGAACAGGTTCGTGTTGGCATAAGGCTCCGGCCACCACGGCACGAGGCCGGGGGCGTCGAGGGGAAGCTCGTTGATCGTCGCGTCTGAGTGTTCCCACGTGCGCCGGTAGGACTCGATAATCTGATCGCGGGTCTCGTCCGCAGTCGCCCACAGATCGCTACCGTCATGGTCCTGCCACCGAGGCAGCGGTTCCGGGGAAGGACGGTCGAAGACCTCGCCGAAGTACCTGGCCTCGACGCTGGCCACGTGTTTGACCAAGCCGAGGAGGTTGGTCCCGGTCGCTGTCAATGGTCGGCGGGCGTCGTATTCGGACAAGCCGTCGAGCTTCCAGAGCAGCGCCTTGCGGTCCCGCCGCAGTCTCCCGTGCAGGGTGTCCTTGGCGAATTCATCGATCATGCGGCATGAGCCTGCCATGGACTACTCGCGGCCTCAAGATCCCGTACGTGGACGCAACGACCGGAAGAGCCGGAGCCTGGCCATGGCCACTGTCCTGAGCTGCCGCAAGAAGCTCGCGAAACTTGCCACATGAGACAACCTCTTATTGCATACACACCGTGACGCGACGGCAGGTGCACCAGACCCGTTTACTGGGCGGGCAAGAGCGACGCAGGAGTGACTAGCCGGGCGCGCTCGTAAAGGTCCGCAGCAATCCGATTATTCAGGTAGGGACGGATACGGGCATGCATGCTGGAGATTTTGGCGTCACACTGTCCCGACTGAACTTGCGGGTAAATGTCCACGACTTGGCCCCATGTCTCGCACGCTGCTTCAAGGTGGCCGATCTCTAGCTGACGTTCGGCAAGCATTGAAAGATAGCGGACGCGGGTCCGGCGAAATGATTGGGGACGTAGATTGTCGGAGTCTTGCAGCGCGGTGATGGAACCTCGAACGTCGCCCAGCTCGTAACGGACTTGGCCGACATGGTACGTCAGTGACGACGGATTATATGAGCCGAATGTTTTGGATCGGGATTCGGCTTTTTCCATGGCAACCTCGGCTTCCCGAAGGTATGCGAGAGCCTTACTACGTTCGCCGGTCTGGGCGGCAGCATGCGCCTGTTGACCTGCAAGAAAAGCCCTCATCCGAGGACCCGCATTCGGTGATGCGGCGGCGGCAGCATCGGCTAGGCGCATCGCTTCTTGTCCGTGCCCCAGGTCTACGGCTTGAACGCTCATACCTCGCAGCGTTGTGCAGTACGTCAGATGATCCTCTGATGCCCCGGCAAACTCCAACGCCTTGAGGTAGTACTGCTGGGCCAGTCCGTGTACTCCCTCGTCAACGGCCATATAGCCAGTGAGATAGCAGAGATCAGAAGCAGCGGCCATCATCGCTTTGCGCACGTGGTCAGGAGCGTCTGCCCGCAGATAGGGAGCCACCGTATTTACAAGGAATGCGGCAGCCATGGGGCGCGCATGGCGTCCGCCGAATAGGTCATCAAGGTCAGAAACGCGTTCGGTCATAGCAATGACCATGTCCACCTCGGCCGTTCCTACGCGCTGTATCCGGCCTTTCTGGATGGCTTCCATTCGACCAATGACGTCCGGCCAGTTGGGCACGGTAAGAGCAACCGAGAAAAGACCAGCACCTATCACACTTCGACGGGACGGGTCCATGTCATTTCTCCCCAGATCCATGAGCCCTTCCACCGTACCCGGATGGGCGTTCGACTGAACTGGGGGTGTAGGGAATCCGGCCTGAGCGTGTGTGACAGGGCGGCGCAGTCGACGGGACAGAGCCTCCAGAATCAGCGGCCGCACAATCTCTTTCGGCATGTGCCCCTTGAGCCATTGATGAACAGACGGCTCGCGATAGTTGAGGGGCGTTCCACGTTCAGTGCCCACGCGGTTCACGTCCTGGGCGAACTGGCGCAGCGTCCAGCCGCTCTCGCGGTACAGCCGCTCAAGATCGAGTTCGGTTCCCGCGTGCTCACTGACCTTCAACTCCTCGTGCCGACCCTGCACTTAAAGCTTTTAAGTCCTGCTGCTTCTACAACGGTACCGCTGTGCGTAGCAGTGGAGTTGCCTAGAGCGAGGAAGACCCCCGCGACCGTGCGACCGGTCCGGGGGCATGGCCAACGCTTCAGAGGAGCGCCGACATGACAGACCTTATCCGTACGGCACTCGAACGGCTCAGAGCCGTATTCGGCCGCCGCACCCCCGGCAGGCACAGCCGACCCGCGACACCCCCCGTAGTGCCCTCCGCGCCCGCTCCGTGGCTCTCCCCGGACATCTGTGGGGCGAGGCTCGCGACGGCCCGCGGGGTGCGCCAAGAGCGGCAGACCCCGCCCGTACCGTCTCCGCAGCCGCAGCCGCAGCTGCGTACGGAGTGGTATCCGCCTGCCGCCTGGGAACACACGGGCGCTCTCATCCGGCCGTATGTGGCATGCCTCGAAGAGACGCCAAGAAACCCCCGTCCGGTCACCCCGGCAGACCCCTGGAGGGATGCCCCGTGATGACCATTTCGGTGTACCGAATCAATCCGGAAACCGGCGTCCGCACCCCCGTACGCGCAAAGCACACGGTGAAGCCGGTACAGATGGCGGAAGTCGGCCAGAAGTATCCGCCCTGCACCTGTAGGCGCTGCGAGGGCCGTCCGGAAATACTGCGCGCGAGACTGGCCGAAGTGAACCGCCGCAGCCGGGGCGAACTGTGACCCGCTCGCCCCTCACGTCTGGCGCTGACATGGCGACCATGTCCGCGGAATGCGCGGTCGCGCAGCGTCCGGAATACCAGAGCCTTCACAGTGACTGCCGCCGGACCGAGGACATTCCGCTTCCGGGCGGAACAGGCATCGTCCTGGTCCCACGCTGCACCTGCCCCTGCCACCCGTAGGGAAAGACGGCGAAAGCCTGAACTGAGCACCACACCCGATGGCTGCCGTTCCGGGGCATCGCGGGATGCGAGGGCAGCGCCGAAGCCCCCGTCCGGCAGATGGGTTATCGCGTCTGCCGGAACGGGTTGCAACACGGTGCGGGGACCGATTCCCCGCTGGCAGCACGACGAAGGGATAAGCACCATGAGTACGATCCCGGAATTCGATTTCGTCAGCGCGGCAGCCTGCCGTGACAAGAAGGTCGGCAACTGCCCCCAGGTGGCGGTGAACGTGCCCGGCACGGTGGCGTTGCGGGACAGCGAGCGTCCCGACACCATCGTCACCATGACGGCTGAGCAGTGGGTGACGCTCACGGCAGCTGTCAAGGCCGGAGAGTTCGACCTGAGCGCCTGAGAGTAGGTCTCGTGAACAAGTGCCCCCGCTGTTCCGATGAGTGCCCCACGGACCCCGAGAACGGGCTTCCGTGGTGTCCACGGTGCGGGGTGCACTTCAGGCTCTCGCAGCCGTCGTGCCGGGGCCTGTGGTGGTGGCGCAACGCCGCCACTCGCGCCCCGGCGCGACCCCGGGAGCACTGAGGCAGACCCCCGCCCCGGCCCCGTCCGAGACGGGCCTGCGCCCCCACCTCAGCTGTCCGGCCAGCGCAGTTGGGGGCACCCTGCTGTGCGGCCACAGAGTGCCTCAGTCCGAGGGCCACCCCACCCTTAAGAAGGCGCACTGCCCCCAGACCCCCGCTTCGGCTCTCGAAAGGGCCGCGTCCTCAAGCTCCCCCAGAGGGGGGACTCCCAGACGGGCTGGGTGTGCTGGAGCTGCACAGGCGCAGGCCCTCCGGGGTCCAGCACGGTAGGTGGCCGTGGGTGCGGATGACGTCCTGGCCGTTGCCTCGGGTGAGGTAGGTGAGGAAGCTCGAGGCCAGGGAGTCGGCTGGGGGGCGGCCGTAGGTGTACGCGTACTCGATCTCCCGGTAGGGGTAGTCGCTCGTGCCGTGTTCGATGGCGTCGACGGAGGGCGGGGCGCCGTCCAGGTCGAGCGGGTGTAGGCCCTGCACGCGGTCGGCCAGGTTGAGCTCGCTGTAGCCGATCGCGCCCGGGGTGGCCGCGACCGTCGCCAGCACCTGGTCGGTGGAGTCGAGTTCACAGCGGATGACGGGGGCCGTCGGGTCGTCCTTGTGGACGCAGTCGACGGAGGAGTTCGCGATCTCGCCACGGCCCAGCACGCGCCGCTGGAACACCTGCCGGGTACCGGAGTTGGCGTCCCGGCTGACCAGGACCACCGGCAGGTTCGGGCCGCCGACCTCGTCCCAGTTGGCGATCTCCCCGCGGTACAGCCGCCGTACGTCCGCCGCGGCGAGGTTCTTCAGGCGTACGTCGTCGTGGACGACCAGCGCGAACACCGACACGGCGACGCGGTTCTCGCGCAGTTCGTCGAGCCCGGCCGGTTTGGGGCCGTCGGAGAGGGCGACGAGGGGCGGGGAGCCCTTCTTGCCGGCGGCACCCGCGGCGGCCAGTTCGCGGATCCCGGCCGTCGAGCCGTGCGGGTCCACGGTGAGGTGCGCGCCCTCGCAGTCGCGTTCGTACTTGGCCGCCACCTCCCGGATCACCGGGGCGAACGCCGTCGAGCCGGTGACGGTGAGCGTGCCGCGCTCGCAGCCGATCGGGGGCCGCGAGTCGTCCCGTACGACGACGATCGTCGCGAGGGTGACCACGCAGACGGTGAGGAGGATGGAGATCAGCCGGGAGGCGCGGCTGAACAGGGGCGGGGTGTCGTCCGGGGTGGCGCTGCGGTTGGGGTGCACCTCGCCGTCGCGCAGCCCGCCGTACAACCGGATGCCGCGGCCGACGTCGCCGCCGGACAGCAGCACCAGCAGCTTGAAGTGCTCGCGGGGATTGAGCGGGACGCGCGGGATGCGCAGGGTGTTGCCGTCGTAGCCGAAGCCGCGGTCCGCGGTGAAGTGGTCCATGAGGTGGTCGGTGTCGGTCGGCTGGGTGACCGACACCCCGCGGATGGTGCGGTCGGTGAAGACGGCGGTCAGCCCGTGGCGTTCGGGACCGGTGTAGTCGTCCCGGGCGATGCCCTGCGAGCCGTCGTTCTCGATGCGCAGGAGGACGAGCGTGGCGTCCACCATGCCCGGGGCCTCGTCGAAGAGGCCGAGCCGGCGGTTGGCGCGGCCGGATCTGACGTCGTCGCCGATCGGGTTGTCCATCTGGACGCGATACCCGACGCGCTTACGGCGCGGCGTCCGGCGCTCGTACCAGACCATGATCCCGGAGGCGACGATGCCGACGGCGGCCGTCCCGATGGCCACGACGTTCTCCGCGTTCAGCCACTGCACTGTGGGTGCCCCCGCAACTCCCGGCAGTCGTTCGTGAGTTCACCGTACGGCCGTCCCAAGGCGTCGGCGGGGCCCGTCGGCCGACGTTCGCCCGACGTTCACCCCTTGGTGTAGGTGAGCTTCTCCCCGGTGCCGGTGTTGACGCGTTGCAGCTTGCCGTCGGCGAGCAGGGTGACCTCGGAGGCGGCGCCGGGGCTGCACGAGGTGAGAGGTTCGCCGGCGGTGACCTTGGAGGGGCCGATCGCCAACGGGCCGTCGCCGCCGGGGCGTTGGGTGAGGTCGGCGCTGAACTCGCAGTGGTAGGCGTCGCCGTCGGCGACGAGGGCGAGCACCGGGTCGCCCACCGTGCCCTGGCGGATGGTGAGCCGGCGCTTGTTCGTGCCGCTCGCGTTCTCGATCGTGGTGGTCCAGGTGCCGAGGTAGCCGGCGGGGACCACACCATCCGACGACGACGGGGAGGGAGACGGGGACGCGGACTGTGCGGAGGTCGGCGGTGTCGAGGGCTTCGGGGGCGGGGAGTTCGAGGCTCCCGTGGCCGGGCCGGGCGTCGGCTGCGCGGTGGCGTCGCCGTCGCCGTTCAGGAACGCGTACACCGAGCCGCCGGCGGCGATCGCGACCACCAGGGCGACCAGGACCAGCAGCGCGGTCGTACGGCGGTTGCGGCGCGGGGGTTCCTGCGGGTCGGCGCCGGTCTGCCCGTAGGGGGCGCCGCCGCCGTCCGCGTACGGGTTGTACGGGATGGGGGCGCCCGGCGCCGGGGACCAGGCGCCCGACGGCTGGGGCGGGTAGCCGTAGGCGGGGGCGGCGGCCGGGTGTTGCCGGGGGTGGCCGTACGCCGGGTGGGCCGGGGCGGTGTCCGCGCCGGGCGGGGGCGACTGCGGCGGGATGCCGTCGGGGCCCGCGAGCAGGGTGGGGCGGTGGCCCGGGGAGAACGCGTCGCCGCGCGGGCCGGAGTGTTCCGGGGTGGCTTCGCGGGCGGTCGCCGGGTGCTCGGGGAAGGCCGGGGCGGCGGGGTGGGAGAGGCCGGCGTCGTCCGTGCCCTCGGGGTCCTCCACCTCCAGCAACCGCACGGCGTGACGGCCGAGCTGGGCGACGAGGGCGCCGGGCAGCCAGGGGTCGCGGGAACGGCCGTCGGAGACGGTGTCGTCGGCGCCCGTGAGCTCCAGGACGCGGTCCGGGGTGGGCCGGGCGGCCGGGTCCTTGCGCAGACAGGCGCGGACCAGGTCGGCGATGCCCTCGGGGACGCCCGTCAGGTCGGGTTCGTCCTCGGCGATGCGGAACATCAGGGCGTGCGCCCCGCTGTCGGCGGAGCCGAAGGGAAGGGCGCCGGTGGCGGCGTAGGCGAGGACGGAGCCGAGGCAGAAGACGTCGCTGGCCGGGGTGACGGCGTCGCCGCGCACCTGCTCGGGGGCCAGGAAGCCCGGCGAGCCGACCACCGCGCCGGTCTGGGTGAGCCGGCTCTCGCCGGTGACGCTCTCCAGCGCCCGTGCGACACCGAAGTCGATGACGCGGGGGCCTTCGATGGTGACCATCACGTTGGACGGCTTGAGGTCGCGGTGGACGATGCCGGCCGCGTGGATGTTGGTGAGCGCGTGCGCGAGCCCGGCGGCGAGGATGCGCACCGACCGCTCGGGCAGCGGCCCGTGGTCGTGGCTGACGACCTGCTGGAGGCTCGGGCCCGCGACATAGCCGGTGGCGACCCAGGGCACGTCGGCCTCGGTGTCGGCGTCCAGGACGGGCGCCGTCCAGAACCCGCCGACCCGCTGGGCGTTGCGCACCTCCTGCCGGAAGCGCGCCCGGAACTCCTCGCGCGCCGCCAGCTCCCGCCGCACCAGCTTCACGGCGACCGTCCGCCCACGGTCCGAGCGGGCGAGGTAGACCTGCCCCATCCCGCCCGCTCCCAGCCGCGCGAGCAGCCGGTAGCCGCCGATGCGCTGCGGGTCCCCGGGCCCCAGTTTCTCCATGGCAGCGCCGCCTTTCCCCCACATGTGTGATCGAGACATGTGTGTGCCGAGAATAAACCGGCCGTTCAAGCAGTCGCGTGGCGCGATGTCTACGGTTCCGTAACAGCAGGCGGAGGCGGCGGAGAGGGAGCCGGTCTTCGAGGCCGGTCCTTCCCTGCAAAACCGATACGGGTGACCATCGTCATCAGAATTCCCTCCGTCGCAGCCAAGGCCCTCTCCGTGGGCGCCGCCGCCGCGGCCCTGGTCGTCGGCCTCACCGGCAGCGCGAGCGCCGCCGCCTACGACTACGAGGACCCGATCTCCTCCGGCTGTGCGAACACCGCCATCACCGCCCAGTCGACCGGGATCTACGTGGGCAGCACGCGCGTCGGCACCATCGAGTTGCGCTACAGCACCGGCTGCCGGACGGTCTGGGCCCGGGTGAAGTCCACGGGGCCGTACGGCGGCGCGACGGTGACGCGCACGTCGGACTACGACTGGGACCGCTGCGGCTCCCTCTCGTACAACTCCTCCATGGGCCAGTACACCTGCTACACGCGCATGCTGAACGACGCGGGCGTCGAGTCGTACGCGCACGGATCGGCTTCGGCGTCCAACGGCTACAACTCGGACGAGTACCAGACCGCCAGTTACTGATCCGCCGGCACCCGACCGGTCCGGTCCGCGCCGAGGCAGCTCCGCGGCGCGGACCGGTGACACTGTGTCGAGCCCGGCCCCCCGCCTGCGTGCACGATGCCGATACCCCTTCCGCATCGCGGACATTTACGCTCACTGGCATGACCCCTCAGACCGACCCCCAGGCCGGCGCGGCCGTGAAGGCCGCGGACCGCGCGCATGTCTTCCACTCCTGGTCCGCCCAGGAGCTCATCGACCCGCTCGCCGTGGCCGGCGCGGAGGGCTCGTACTTCTGGGACTACGACGGCAAGCGGTACCTCGACCTCACCAGCGGCCTCGTCTTCACCAACATCGGCTACCAGCATCCGAAGGTCGTCGCCGCGATCCAGGAGCAGGCCGCCCGTCTGACCACGTTCGCGCCCGCCTTCGCCGTCGAGGCCCGCTCGGAGGCGGCCCGGCTGATCGCCGAGCGCACCCCCGGCGACCTGGACAAGATCTTCTTCACCAACGGCGGCGCGGACGCCGTCGAGCACGCCGTGCGCATGGCCCGGCTGCACACCGGCCGGGCCAAGGTGCTCTCCGCCTACCGCTCGTACCACGGCGGTACGCAGCAGGCCGTGAACATCACCGGCGACCCCCGGCGCTGGGCCTCCGACAGCGCCTCCGCCGGGGTCGTGCACTTCTGGGCGCCGTTCCTGTACCGCTCCCGCTTCTACGCCGAGACGCAGGAGCAGGAGTGCGCGCGGGCGCTGGAGCACCTGGAGACGACGATCGCCTTCGAGGGGCCGGGGACGGTCGCCGCGATCATCCTGGAGACGATTCCGGGCACCGCCGGGATCATGCTCCCGCCGCCCGGCTACCTCGCGGGGGTGCGGGAGATCTGCGACAAGTACGGGATCGTCTTCATCCTGGACGAGGTCATGGCCGGATTCGGCCGCACCGGCGAGTGGTTCGCCGCCGACCTCTACGACGTCACCCCCGACCTGATGACCTTCGCCAAGGGCGTGAACAGCGGATATGTGCCGCTCGGCGGTGTCGCCGTCTCGGGCGCGATCGCGGACACCTTCGGGAAGCGGCCGTACCCCGGCGGGCTGACGTACTCCGGGCACCCGCTGGCCTGCGCCGCCGCCGTCGCGACGATCAACGTCATGGCGGAGGAGGGCATCGTCGACAACGCGAAGAACCTGGGCGCGTCGCTCGTCGGGCCGGGGCTGAAGGAGCTGGCCGAGCGGCACCCGAGCGTCGGCGAGGTGCGCGGTGCCGGCATGTTCTGGGCGGTCGAGCTGGTGAAGAACCGGGAGACCCGCGAGCCGCTGGTGCCGTACAACGCCGCCGGTGAGGCGAACGCGGCCATGGTCGCCTTCGGCGCCGCCGCGAAGAAGGCCGGGGTGTGGCCGTTCGTGAACATGAACCGGACACACTTCGTGCCGCCGCTCAACGTCTCCGAGTCGGAAGTGAAGGAAGGACTCGCGGCCCTGGACACGGCCCTCTCCGTGGCCGACGAGTACACGCAGTAGGAGCAGAACGTCCCCACGCGCGTAAGGGCTTGAAATCTTCGAACGCGTAAGGTGGCGTGCTCGTACATACCGACGAGCACGCCACCTTTTCCGTGTCCGAGCATTTCGCACCCGACGATGGAGACGCCCTGACCATGTCCGGCAGCAGCGCCGTGACGCGCAGCACCCTGCGACAGCAGATCGCCGACGCGCTTCGCGACGAGGTGCTTGGCGGACGACTGCAGCCGGGGCAGGAGTTCACGGTGAAGGAGATCGCCGAGCAGTACGGCGTCTCCGCGACCCCCGTCCGCGAGGCTCTCGTCGATCTCTCCGCCCAGGGCCTGCTGGAGGCCGACCAGCATCGGGGCTTCCGGGTCCACGAGTACTCCGTCGAGGACTTCCGGGGCATGATCGAGGCGCGCAGCCTGATCATCGAGGGGATGTTCCTCGCCATGGACGAGGGACGCCAGCCCCAACAGAACCTGGAGGAACCGCGGATCGCCGCCGCCATCGCGGGGGTGCGCCGGCGCGGCGAGGAGGCGCAGCGGGCCGCGGCCGCCGGTGACCTCACCGTCCTCATCGGCTACGACCTGCGTTTCTGGCGCGAGCTGAGCTCCCTGTTCGGCAATCCCTACCTCGCCGACTTCCTGCACCGGCTGCGCGTGCAGTCCTGGGTGTGCACGGTGCAGCACCTGCGGCGGCTGACCGATCTGCGCGGCCACCTGTGGTCCGGCCACACCGAACTCGTCGACGCCCTGTACCGCCGCGACACCGCCGCCGCCCGCGTGATCCTCGCCGCGTACAACGCCGACTCCATCGGCCTGATCGAACGACTGGCGGCCGGATGAGCCGGGCGGACGCCACCGCGCCCCGCACCACGGCCGTCGAACTCTCCGTCGTCATCCCCGCCTACAACGAGGAGCGGCGGCTCGGCGCCACCCTGGACGCGGTGACCCGCCATCTCGACGCGACGGGGAGCCACTGGGGCAGCTGGGAGATCCTGGTCGCCGACGACGGGTCCACCGACGCCACCCGCGAGCTCGTCACCGTGCGCCGCGACCCCCGCGTGCGGCTCGTCCTCGGCTCCGGCTCCGGCAACCGGGGCAAGGGGCACGCGCTGCGGCTCGGGGTGGCCGCCAGCCGGGGCCGGCACATCCTGGTCACGGACGCCGATCTCGCCACTCCCATCGAGGAGTTGGGCCGGCTGGAGAAGGCCCTCGCCGACGGTCACACGGCGGCGATCGGCTCCCGGGCGGTCCCCGGCGCGACCCTGGGCGACCGGCAGCACCGGATCCGCGAACTCCTCGGCACGGCGGGCAACCTGCTCATCCGCCGGACGACCCTGCGCGGGATACGCGACACCCAGTGCGGGTTCAAGCTGTTCGACGGCGACAAGGCGCGGGCCGCCTTCGCCGCCTCGCGTCTCAACGGCTGGGCCATCGACGTGGAGGTGCTGCGGTACTTCCAGCGCGCCGGCTGGCCGGTCGCCGAGACGCCGGTGCACTGGTCGCACCAGCCCGGCTCGAAGGTCCGCCCCGTGGACTACCTCCGGTTCCCGCGCGACCTGGTCCGGCTGCGGATCCCCGTCCTGAGACCCGTGGACGTCCTGGCCGTCGTCCTGTTCCTCGCGATGGCCGTGGCCCTCTACTCGGGCCGCGTCCTCGACCCCGCCCACCGCTACCTCACCGACTCCCTCCAGGACCAGAACCAGTGGGAGTGGTTCTTCGCGGTGACCGCCGACAACGTGGCCCACCTGCGCAACCCCCTCTTCACCGACCTCCAGGGCTTCCCCGACGGCGTCAACCTGATGGCCAACACGGCGATGCTGGGCCTGTCCGTCCCGCTCACGCCCGTGACCCTGCTGCTCGGCCCGGCCGTCACCCTCAGCCTGGTGATGACGCTGGGCCTGGCCGCCACCGCCGCCGCCTGGTACCGGCTGATCGTGCGACGGCTCGTCCGGCAGCGGGCGGCCGCCTTCGCCGGGGCGGCGCTGGCCGCGTTCGCACCGCCGATGATCAGCCACGCCAACGCCCACCCGAACTTCGTCGTCCTGTTCATGATCCCGCCGATCATCGAGCGCGCCCTGCGGCTGACGACCGGTGCACGCGTCACCCGGGACGCGGTCGTCCTCGGTCTGATGGCGGGCTACCAGTTCTTCCTCGGCGAGGAGCCCCTGCTGCTCGCCGCGCTGGGCATGCTCCTGTTCGCGCTCGCCTACGCGGCCGTACGCCCCGGCGTGGCGCGGGGGGCGGCCCGCCCGCTGCTGAACGGTCTGGCGATCGCCTCCGCCGTCTGTCTGCCGCTCGTCCTCTACCCGCTGGCCTGGCAGTTCTCCGGACCGCAGAGCTACTTGGGCATCGACCATGGCAGCGCGCCCGGCGTCGCCAACTCCGCCCGCGCGCTGCTGTCGTTCGCCGAGCGCTCGCTGATCGCGGGCGACGCCGACCGCGCGGACGCCCTCTCCCTCAACCCGACCGAACAGAACGCCTTCTACGGCTGGCCGCTGGCCCTGCTGGCGTTCGCGATCACGGTGCGGCTGTGGCGGCGGCCCGCGGTCAAGGCGCTGGCCTGCACGGCGGCCGGTGCGGCGGTGCTGTCCCTCGGCCCGCGCATCCCGCTCCCCCTCACCGACACCACCGTCCCCGGCCCCTGGAGCCTGCTCGCCGGTCTCCCCCTCTTCGAGTCGGTCATCGAGAGCCGGGTCGCGCTGGTCTGCGCCCCCGCGCTGGGCATGCTGCTCGCCCTGGCGATCGACCGGCTGGCGCAGGCCCGCCGCCTGGGCACCCAGTACGCCGGACTGCTCGCCGTCTGCCTCGCCCTGCTCCCCCTCGTTCCGGCCCCGCTGAAGTCCGAGCCGCGCGCCGAGACGCCCGCCTTCTTCACCGACGGCTCCTGGCGGACGTACGTCCGCTCCGGCGAGACCCTCGTCCCGGTGCCGCTCGCCGAACCCGAGGACGCCGAGGCGCTGCACTGGCAGACGGCGTCCGGTCTCGGCTTCCGGATGCCCGGCGGCTACTTCAACGGCCCCTACGGCGACGGCGACCGCACCGGCGTCTACGGCGTCCCGCTGCGTTTCACGCCGAGCCTGCTGCGGGACGTGCGCCACACGGGCGTGGTCCCGGTGATCGACGCCCGCGCCCGGACCGAGGCCCGCGAGGACTTCGCGTACTGGCGGGCGGGGGCTCTGGTGCTCGCCCCGCAGCCACGCGCCGACCGGCTGCGTGAGACGGTGGAGAAGCTGGTGGGCCGACCGGGTAGGTGGGTGGCCGGAGTATGGGTATGGGACCTGCACCAGGGGACGCAGGACGGGAGCTGACGTGCGCGGCAGCGACTACCCTGCCCTGACCGGCAACCGCATCGACCGTGCAACGCGCGAAGTGAGGAGCTCTCTTTGGCCTGTGACCTGTGGCTGGTGCCGCTCGTCGACGTGTTGTGTCACACCCCCGACAACCCCTTCGCCGACGAACTCGCCCAGTACAACAAGGTGCTGGCCGAGGCGGGCCTCCCGCCGGTGCCGGTGTACCAGTACATGCCCGGTGTGTTCGGCGAGGTCGCCCCGGTGGCCGGCTTCGACTACGACGCCCTGCACTTCCTGCGCCGCGCCTACCTGCTCCAGGTGTGCGGGCTGCCGGTGACGCCGGTGGACGAGCTGGGCGGCGACTACGAGCAGCTCCTGGAGATGTTCGAGACGACGGCCCAGCAGTCACACCTGGTCTGGCACTACGACCACGCGGGCGCGTACGTCCCCGTCGACTTCCCGCACCCCCTGTCCAGCGACGAACTCCTCGCCGGCGGCGGCCCGCTCGGCTCCTCCCAGTCCCTGCTGCGCGAGCTGGAGTTCGTGGCGCCGTCGATCGGCATCGATCCGGCCAATCCTCCGGCGGCTCCTCAACCGCCCGCCGGTCCCACGGAGTTGGAGGAACCCGCTGTTCCGGCGCCGTACGATCCCAGCCCCTTCGCGCGTGAACGGCATGTCTGGCTGGGGCTGCACGCGGCGGCGACGCGGAGTCTGGCGCAGGGGTCGATGATCGTGTTCAGCTGAGGTCAGCGGCCGATCTGGGAGAGACCCTTCTGCACGTCCTCCATGTTCATCACGGGGGTGTAGGAGATCTCGGCGTCGAGGTTGAGGAAGAACGGCTCGCTGAGCACGGGCATCTGCGAGCTGTCCTGCATGTCGAAGACCACGTACGCGGTGCGCTTGCCGTGGTCGGCGGTGAAGTAGGCCGCCTCGGGCTTGATCTGTTCCATCGACTCCTGGATCAGCTTCGTCAGGGTGCCGTTGCGGATGGCTTCGTTCGCCTTCTCCGTGTCGAAGGACGCCTTGAGCAGCATGCGCATCGCACTCACCTTCTCCGGTCGACACACGCGGCCATACGGGTTCAGAATATGCCCTTTTGCCGGACACCTCCCCCGGAGCGGGGTCACGCCAGCGCGTCGATCTCCCGGACGAGCCGGGCCCCTTCGCGGGTCATGACCTCCGGGTCGCGCAGAGCGCTGGAGAGCAGCGACATGCCCTGGTAGGCGCCGACGAGCGCGAGCGCGTGACCGTCGGGCTCGTCGACCCCGATCTCGCGGTACTGCCGCTCCACCCAGTCCAGCAGCCGGCGGACGACGAGCCCGGCGGCGAGGTCGAGACCGCCCTCGTCGCGCTTGTCGAGCTCGACGGCGAGGGTGCCCGTGGGGCAGCCGTACCGGGCCGCGACGTCCCGCGCCTCGACCCAGCCGGCGACCAGGCTCTTCAGGCGTTCGCGCGGGTCGGCGAGCTCGTCGAGCCGGGCGGTGAGGTCGTCGAGGTACTCGGCGTGCCGGTCCAGGGCGGCCTCGACCAGCTCGTCCTTGGTCTTGAAGTAGTAGTACACGTTGCCGACCGGGACGTCGGCGGCGCGGGCGATGTCGGCGATGGTCGTCCGCTCCACGCCCCGCTCGTGCAGGACCGTGGCGGCGGCCGCCATGAGCCGCTGCCGCTTGCCGACGCTCTTCGCGGCACGCTTCTCCACTGAGTCAGTCACCCGACTAACTATAGACAACGGGCGGTGGGGGTGTGCTAGCGTCACGCTCATCGAGTTAGTCAGTCAACTAACTCATTCCGAGTGAACGGGGTAGACGGGTCATGGGGAACGACATGAACGAGACGATCGTGGTGACCGGTGCGACCGGGAACGTCGGACGCGCACTGGTGCGGATGCTGTCCGAGGCCCGGGTGCCCGTGACGGCCGTCGCCCGCGCCGTCACCGACGCCGACGTGCCGGCCGGGGTGCGGGCGGTGCCCGCCGATCTGGCCGAACCGGCCGGGCTGCGCGCCGCGTTCGAGGGGGCGCGGGCGTTGTTCCTGCTGGTGGCGGGCGAGGATCCGCACGGCGTCCTGGCCGAGGCGAAGTCCGCCGGGATCCGCCGGGTCGTGCTGCTGTCCTCGCAGGGCGCGCAGACCCGCCCGCAGGCGTACGGGCACCCGCGCCGCTTCGAGGACGCCGTACGGGAGTCGGGGCTCGACTGGACGGTCCTGCGGTCGGGCGGGATGGCGACCAACGCGTTCGCCTGGGCCGAGTCGATCCGCGCCCGACGGGAGGCGGCGGCGCCGTTCGGTGACGTCGGCCTGCCCTTCGTCGACCCCGACGACGTGGCCGCCGTCGCCGTCGCGGCCCTGCTCGGCGACGACCACCTGGGCGCCACCTACACCCTGACCGGCCCCGCGCCGACCACCCCGCGCGAGCGGGCCGCGGCCATCGCCGCCGCACTGGGCGAACCGGTGCGCTTCACCGAGCAGACCCGGGAGGAGGCCCACGCGCTCATGGCGCGGTTCATGCCGCTGCCCGTGGTCGAGGGCACCCTCGCGATCCTGGGCGAGCCCACCGAGGACGAGCGGCGCCCGAGCCCGGACGTCGAACGCGTCCTGGCCCGGACCCCGGGCACCTTCGCCGCGTGGGCGGCGCGCAACGCACCCGCCTTCCGCTGAGGCGCCGTCAGAAGACCGGCGAACCCGCCTGGGTCAGCTTCCAGTTGGCGGCGGCGAAGTCCGCCGGGTCGAGCGTCTTCTTCGCCGTCACATAGTCGATCATCAGTTGACGGATCTCGTTGGTGGAGCTGTAGGCGATGCCGGCGGTGGCGATGTGCGGGTAGCCGCTGCCGCCGTTGGCCCGGTAGTTGTTGACGGCGACGACGAAGACCTGGTCGTCGGCGACGGCGGCGCCGTTGTAGGTGAGGTTCTTGATCCTCGACCCCTCCGCCTGCGCGATGTCGATGTCGTACGAGACGCCCGCGGCGGTGTCGTACATGTAGTCCCAGAAGTGGTTGGCGTTGGTGAGGGTCGCGGTGTCGACCGCCGTGCCCGCCGGGACCTGGTGGTAGTACTTCGCCGCGTACTCCAGGTAGTCCTTGAGCTGCGCGCCGGTGAGCTTCTTGCCGTACAGGGTGTTGTCGTAGATGTAGAGCCCGGCGATGTCCTTGATGGTCACGCTGCCCGCGGGGATGTCCGCCGTACGGGAGAAGGGCGCGGCGACCGAGATCAGCGGCAGGGCGGCGTCAGCGGTCGACAGGCCGGCCTTGACCGTGTCCATCTGCACCTGGTGGATGAAGTCCATGATGGGCACGTCCTTCCAGCAGGACTCCGCCGCCGAGAGGTCGGCCGTGCAGGTGCCGACGGCCGTGTTGACGTACTTCACGACGAGTTCGTGGTCGGCCTCCAGGAGCTTCTTGATCTCCGGGTCCTCGTCCACGGTGTTGGGGTTGAGGGTCTGCGCGGACTTGCCGACGACCTTCCAGCGGCCGTGCTCCAGCTCGACCTCGAAGTCGAAGACGCTGAGGCGGTATCCCCAGCAGTACGGCTCCGAGAGGAGCACGTCCTCTCCCGTCTCGGCGTTCTTGACGGTGTACGACGGCACTTCCACATGCGTGTGGCCGACGAGGATCGCGTCGATGCCGGGGACCTGCTCGGCGACGAGGTTCGACGCGTTCTCGACGTACGGGAGGGCGTCGCCGTAGGAGGAGGAGCCGTCGAGGCCGGAGTGGTCGGTGAGGAAGACGACGTCACAGCCGAGGGCGCGGAGCCGCGGGACGTACTTCTTCGCCTGCTCGACCAGGCCCGGGAAGACCATCTTCCCGCTGACGTTGTCCTTGTCCCAGATCGCGATGCCGGGGTTGGTCAGACCCAGGATGCCGACCTTGATGTCGGGGGCGCCCGGGACACAGATCCGCTTCACGGTGTACGGCGGGAACGCGGGGCGCAGCGTCTTCGCGTCGAGGGCATTCGCGCCGAGCAGCGGGAAGTGACACTGCTGCTCGAACTTCCGCAGCACCTCGATGCCGTAGTTGAACTCGTGGTTGCCGAGGGCGGCGGCGTCGTAGCGCATGTGGTTCATGGCGACGGCCATCGGGTGCTTGACGCCCTTGCCGGTGATGGGCTCGACGCGCGCGAAGTAGTAGGCGAGGGAGGTGCCCTGGATGATGTCGCCGGCGTCGACGAGCAGGACGTGCTCCTCGCCCTTCGCCGCGCGCTGCTGCTTGACGAGCGTCGCGACCCGGGCGACGCCGACGGAGTTGCCCTTGGCGTCGGAGTAGGCGGCGTCCTTGTAGTAGTCCCAGTCGAGGACATGACTGTGCAGGTCGGTGGTGCCGAGGATGGAGAACGTCCAGGTACGGGGCGTCTTGGCAGGCTTGCGGTCGGCCGCCTGGGCGGTGCCCGCCCCCACGGTCCCCGCGACGGCGACGGCCGCCCCGGTCACAGCCGACTTCTGCACGAACTCACGGCGGTTCAGGGGATTGACGGGCATTCGGGCTCCTGGGACACGTGCGAGGGGCGGGCGGGCGGACGAGCCGAGCGGGACTACACGCGTAGATCGTGGCGGGAGTCCGGTCCGCCGGAAACCAGAAACAGGCCATGTCCGGGTCAAGGATGGGTCAGCGGCGCCCTACGGGAAACGCCCGGCCGGAGGATCCGGCCGGGCGTTCACTTTCGGGCAACTCGTGGGTCACGAGGGGTCGATGTCCCCGAAATCCCAGGTGAGGACGTCCGTACCGGCCGGCTGCTGAACGTGCAGCACGACATTGACGAACGTCGCCGAGACGAGGACCACACGCCAGTTGCCGTTGGGGCACACCTGGCTCGCCGGCGGGTTCGGGGGCGACTGCAGCGTCGCGCGGAACGTGATCTGCCCCGCCCGGGGGGTGATGGTCTGGGCCGTGCCCTCCTGGGGCCCGAAGAAGGCCGGGTGGCCGGGGGCGGTGTTACCGCCCGGGTTGACGCACACGTACCGGGTCCGCACCGCGTCCGCCGACAGGAACACGCTGGCAGGCCCCCTGCCCAGCCCGGCGACCTTGCCGGTACAGGTGATGGTCGCCCGGTTGCCCGAGAGGCTCTTGGTGCAGGTGGGCTCCCCGACGAAGTGCTCGTTCTGGGCCAGGGCCGGTGTGACACCGATACCGAGAGCCAGCAACGTCATCATCAGAACCTTGATGACACGACGCATGCGGTTTTCCTCTTTCCTTGCAGTGATCGCATGGGGTCGCGCGATCCGCCCTCCGAGAGACAGACAGATTTGAGCGCGAGGGGAGTCATACCGTGCACGACGCAGAAAACAACCAGAAATACGCCGAATGCCGGAAATGCGTGACCCCCGCCGGAACAGATCCGACGGGGGCCACGCACTCCTGGACGAGCTCCTGACGCTCCCCTACATCCGCTGCATCCGCTGCATCCCCTGCATCCCCTGCATCCCCTGCATCCGCTACAGGAACGAGTTGATCTCGATCGTCTCGTCGCGGCCCGGGCCCACGCCGATCGCGGAGATCGGGGCGCCGGACATCTCCTCCAGCGCCTTCACATACGCCTGGGCGTTCTTCGGGAGGTCGGAGAACGACTTCGCCTTGGTGATGTCCTCGGACCAGCCGGGCAGGGTCTCGTAGACCGGCTTCGCGTGGTGGAAGTCGCTCTGCGAGTACGGGAGTTCCTCGACCCGCTTGCCGTCGATCTCGTACGCCACGCAGACCGGGATCTGCTCCCAGCCGGTGAGGACGTCGAGCTTCGTCAGGAAGAAGTCCGTCAGGCCGTTGACGCGGGTCGCGTACCGCGCGATGACCGCGTCGAACCAGCCACAGCGCCGGTCACGGCCGGTCGTCACGCCCCGCTCGCCGCCGATGCGGCGCAGCGCGTCGCCGTCATCGTCGAACAGTTCCGTCGGGAACGGGCCCGAGCCGACGCGGGTCGTGTACGCCTTGAGGATGCCGATGACCCGGCTGATCTTCGTCGGACCCACGCCCGCGCCCGTGCAGGCGCCGCCCGCGGTCGGGTTCGACGAGGTGACGAAGGGGTACGTGCCGTGGTCGATGTCGAGGAGCGTGCCCTGACCGCCCTCGAAGAGGACGACCTTGTTCTCCTCCAGCGCCTGGTTCAGGACCAGCACCGTGTCCGTGACGTAGGGGGCCAGCTTTCCGGCGTAGTCGAGCAGCTCCTCCACCACCTGGTCGACGGCGATCGCGCGCCGGTTGTACAGCTTGGTGAGCAGCTGGTTCTTGGCGTCGAGCGCTGCCTCCACCTTCTGGGTGAGGATCGACTCGTCGTAGAGGTCCTGGACGCGGATGCCGACCCGGTTGATCTTGTCGGCATAAGTCGGACCGATCCCGCGCCCGGTGGTGCCGATCTTGCGCTTTCCGAGGAAGCGTTCCGTCACCTTGTCGACAGTCACGTTGTAGGGCGTGATGATGTGCGCGTTGCCGCTGATCAGCAGCTTCGACGTGTCGACGCCGCGCTCGTTCAGACCGCTCAGCTCGGAGAGCAGTACCGAGGGGTCGACGACGACACCGTTACCGATGACCGGCGTACAGCCGGGGGACAGGATTCCGGAAGGGAGCAGGTGGAGTGCGTACTTCTGATCGCCCACGACGACCGTGTGGCCGGCGTTGTTGCCACCCTGATAGCGCACTACATAGTCCACCGAACCACCGAGCAGGTCGGTGGCCTTTCCCTTGCCTTCGTCACCCCACTGAGCACCGAGCAGCACAAGTGCGGGCACGCGCGTACACCCCTTCCGGGTGGGGCATGTCCAAGGTCAGGGGCGCACGCGGCAGTTCGTACCACCGCGTGCACCGCGACCGTCTTCGGTCGCCAGTTGTCGGACCCGGATGCCCCGGAATAGACGAAGCCCCTGGCGCAATAGCGCAAGGGGCTCTTGCACAAAGATGCTACCCGAGGAAGCGAGGCAGGACCGAGGTGGCGACTTCTCCGACGTCCGATCAGCTGCTGGTGATCATCGATCCGGTCGCCCGAAGCATGGACGGGGAGTCCGTCCGAATCGCGAAAGACGTGCTCAGCGCGGGTGCGGCGAGTACGAAGGTGTGCCTGCCCGAGGATCCGGAGGAATTCGCCCGGGTGCTGTCCCGGCGGGGCTCGCGACGACCGGTGGTCGTCGGCGACGACCGTGCGCTGAACCGCGCGGTGGCCCTGCTGCACCGGCAGCGGGCGCTGGCCGAATGTGTGCTGTCGGTGGTGCCGGTGGGCGACTCGCTGAGCGTCGCGCACGCGCTGGGGGTGCCCACGGGGGCCGTGGCGGCGGCCCGGGCCGCCCTGGACGGCGCCGAACGGCGGCTGGACGTGCTCGTGGACGACAGCGACGGGGTGGTGCTGGGCGCGCTCAGGATCCCACCGATACCACTCGCCCCACGTGACTCGCGGGGTTCACGGGAGTGGCGGGACGCCGGGGACACCCGGGACGAGCTGGAGGCGTCCGACGGGACTGACCAGAGCGACCGGACCGACCGGACCGACTGGACCGACCGGACTCACGGGACCGACGGGGCGGCCCGGGCCGGCCGGGCGGAGGGCGCGGAAGGGGCGGAGGGGCTCGTGCACGGCGGGCGGCACTGGCTGCGCACGTACCAGTCGCTCGTCCGCACCCTGGTGCCGTCGCGGCCCTCCCGCCTCTCCCCCGCCCCCGCCCCGCCCGGACCGGCCCGGCTGCGCATCGAGGTCGACGGCGTGACGCTGGTCGACCTCGACCAGCCGGTGGCGGCGGTCTCGGTGACCCCGGGTCCCGCGGGCACGGCCGTCGTGACGGTACGGCCCCTGTCCCTGGGCGCGGAGGCGGCCCCCCTGGAGGCCAGGGGCCGCACGGTGACCGTCTCGGGCGCGGACTTCCGCTACCGGGCGGACACGGCCGTCGCGGGGCCGGTACGGCGGCGGACGTGGACCGTGCGGGAGGGCGCGCTGGGGCTGATGCTGCCGGGCCGGTGACCGGGCAGAGCCTGTGTCATATCCCCGGCCGGATCAGCGTGCGGCGTCATGGGGGTCCCCCCGCTCGAGCGAAGCCGAGAGTGGGGGAGCGTGCGATCGCAAGGCGCCGGAGCGCCCTCGTGGCGGAGTCACGTGGGCGTTTCGGCAACGCGGCTGGGGGTCCCCCCTCTGGGGGAGTGCGTGCCAGGCGTCGCACGCCCGGCCGGGGATATGACACACGCTCTAAATCCGGAGCGTCCGGCCGACGGCCCTGGTTACGCTGCGCATCCGTTGACATGAACGCGCACGCGCTGCGAAGGCCATGGACGCGCGCGCAGGCGAATGGGGGCCGCGATGAGCCAGTACTACGAGGTGGACGGCGAGTCGGTGTGGAACCCGGCGACGAAGGCCTCCGAACTGTTCCTGGCGCATGCGCGCGTCTACGAGGAGTGGCTCGGCGTGCCGTCGGGGTTCGGGCCGATGGAGAACGACGAGTGTCAGATCGACGTGCCGGTCTTCGAGGCGTACGTGAACGCCCTGCTCGACCGGCACAACCGGACCAGCCACGCGATCATCAACGCCCTGTCCGACGGGTTCCTCGCCACCGTGCTGGCGCTCGCCGCGCGGATCGGCCTGGACCTCCGTCTGCCGGAGCCGCCCGCCACGCTCGACGGGTTCATGGCCGTGCAGGTGCCGCTCTCCACGGACCCCGACCGCCCGGCCCGACTGCGCGCCCAGGTCTTGGAACTCCAGCGGGCCATGCCCCGCTGAGCCCACCCGCTGAGCCCACCCGCCGACGTACTGCCACCGACCACAATCGACCGATCTAAAGGTCTGGTGACAAATATTTAACCGGTCCTGCCCCTTGAACGACTCATTGGGACTGCACCATCCTGCTCCATCAGGGCGTCGATCCGGCGCACCGGCCGGCAACGGAAGGGGCCACCCGATGGCAGTGCAGGAGGGCGTCGCCCCCGAGGAGACGACAGACGGCGGCGAGACCGTCCACCGGCTCAAACCCAACGCCATCGGCCTGCTCGGCGTGGTCTTCATGGCCGTCGCGACGGCGGCGCCGATCACCGCGATGACCGGCAATGTGCCCTTCATGGTGTCGTCGGGCAACGGCGTCGGGGCGCCGGCGAGCTACCTCGTCGCAATGGTCGTCCTGGCAATCTTTTCCGTCGGCTTCACCTCGATGGCGAAGCACATCACCTCGACGGGCGCCTTCTACGGCTTCATCTCCTACGGCCTCGGCCGCTCGGTCGGCCTCGCCTCGGGGCTGCTCGCGACCTTCGCGTACGTCGTGTTCGAACCGGCGCTGATCGGCATCTTCTCGTCCTTCGCCACGACGACCCTGAAGGACCAGACGGGGTTGCACATCCCGTGGTGGGCGTTCGCGCTGCTGATGCTCGCGATCAACGCGATGGGCACCTGGTTCGGCGTGTCCGTCGCCGAGAAACTGCTCGTCGTCCTGCTCGGGACCGAGGTGACGATCCTCGCGGCGATGGCGGTGTCGGTCGCCTTCCACGGCGGCGGCCCGGACGGCTTCAGCCTCGACCCCGTGAACCCGGTCAACGCCTTCAAGGGGACCAGCGCCGGGCTCGGCCTGTTCTTCGCCTTCTGGTCGTGGGTCGGCTTCGAGTCGACGGCGATGTACGGCGAGGAGTCCCGCAACCCGAAGAAGATCATCCCCAAGGCCACGATGATCTCGGTGCTGGGCGTCGGCGTCTTCTACGTGTTCGTGTCCTGGATGGCCATCACGGGCACCGGCCAGGCGGACGCCGTGAAGGTCGCCACCGCCGACCCGCTCGCCCTCTTCTTCAACCCCACCGAGCGCTACGTCGGCCACTGGGCGGTCGACGTCATGCAGTGGCTGATGATCACCGGCTCGCTGGCCTGCGGCATGGCCTTCCACAACTGCGCCGCCCGCTACATGTACGCGCTCGGCCGCGAGGGCGCCTCGCCGTCCCTGAAGAACACCATCGGCCGCACCCATGCCCGGCACGGCTCCCCGCACATCGCGGGCCTGGTCCAGACGGCCGTCTCGGCCGTCCTGATCGGCGCGTTCTGGGCGGCCGGCAAGGACCCGTACACCGGGACGTACGTCCTGCTCGCCATCCTCGGCACCATGGCGATCCTCGTCGTGCAGGCGGTGTGCTCGTTCGCCGTGCTGGTCTACTTCCGCTCGCACCACCCCGAGAGCCGACACTGGTTCCGCACCTTCACCGCCCCGCTCCTCGGCGGCGTCGCGATGCTCGCCGTGGTCGTACTGCTGGTGTCCAACATGGGCGTGGCGGCCGGCCCGGAGTCGGGCTCGCTGGTGCTGAAGGCGACGCCGTGGCTCGTCGCGCTGATCGCGGTGGCGGGCGTGGGCTGCGCCCAGTACCTCAAGAGGCGCTCCCCCGAGAAGTACCTGCTGCTGGGCCGGACGGTGCTGGAGGAGACGAAGGAACGCTGACCCGGCCGCCGGGTGCCCGGCTCACCGACCGAAGGTCTGGTCGCGGTGCACCCGCCACCGTTCCATCAGCGCGGTGAGCTCGCCCTCCAGGTAATCGAAGAAGGCGAGCGTCTCGGCGATCCGCCGGCCGCCTGCAGTCGCGGCGCCGAGGCTGTCGACACCCTCGCGCAGGGTCTGCCCCCACCGCTTGAGGATGGCATCCCGACTGGTCAGCGCCTCGTACCACTGATCGCTGTGCACCCGGTAGCGCTCACGCCGCGAGCCGGGTTCACGCTCCCGCGAGACCATGTGCACCTGCGCGAGATAGCGCACCGCCCCGGAGACGGCGGCAGGGCTGACCTGGAGCTGTTCGCCGAGTTCGGCGGAGGTCAGGCTGCCGGAGTCGGACGCGAGCAGCGCGGCGAACACCCGGGCGGCCATCCGCTGCATCCCGGCCTCGACGAGCTGCGCCGCGAAGGACTCGACGAACCTCGACACGGCCTCGGCGTCCCGTCCGGCCTCGGGTGATTCGGTCATGGCCTCATCCTATCCGGGCTTCATGTACTTCCTTAACTTCACAATTTCCTGAACGAAGCGTACGTTCTGAAGCATGACGAAGGCCATCACCGTGTCCGGACTGCACAAGTCCTTCGGCCGCACACACGCCCTCGACGGCCTCGACCTGGAGGTCGAGACGGGCGAGGTGCACGGCTTCCTCGGCCCCAACGGCGCCGGCAAGTCCACGGCCATCCGCGTCCTGCTCGGCCTGCTGCGCGCCGACTCGGGCGCCGCCCAGGTCCTCGGCCGCGACCCGTGGACCGACGCGGTCGAGGCCCACCGCCGCATCGCCTACGTGCCGGGCGATGTGACGCTGTGGAGGAATCTGTCGGGCGGCGAGGTCATCGACCTGTACGGCCGCCTGCGCGGCGGCCTGGACGCCAACCGCCGGGCCGCCCTGATCGACCGCTTCGAACTCGACCCCACCAAGAAGGGCCGCACCTACTCGAAGGGCAACCGGCAGAAGGTCGCCCTGGTGGCCGCGTTCGCCTCGGACGTCGACCTGCTCATCCTGGACGAGCCCACCTCCGGACTGGACCCCCTGATGGAGGAGGTCTTCCGACGCTGCGTGGCGGAGGAACGGGACAGAGGCAGGACCGTACTGCTGTCGTCGCACATCCTCAGCGAGGTCGAGGAACTCTGCGACCGCGTCAGCATCATCCGCAAGGGCCGCACCGTCGAGACGGGCTCCCTGGCCGACCTGCGCCATCTGACGCGGACGAGCGTGACGGCCGAACTGGCCGGCACCCCGAACGGGCTGACCCACCTCCCCGGCGTCCACGACCTCGACGTACAGGGAAAACGGGTGAAGTTGCAGGTCGACACCGCCCAACTCGACGCCGTCCTGAGGTCGTTGACAGACACGGGCGTCCGCTCGCTGACCTCGACGCCACCGACGCTGGAGGAACTGTTCCTGCGCCACTACCAGGACCACCAGGGGACGGGTGCATGACCACGCTCGCGGGCACCCGCCCGCTCCTGCGCTTCGCGCTGCGCCGCGACCGGGTGCTGATCCCCGTCTGGGTGGCCGTGAACACCCTGATGGTCCTCTCCATGCCGAACACCCTGAAAGGCCTGTACGGCACCCCCGCCGACCGGGCCGACCTCCTGCGCCAACTGGAGACCAACTCCTCCCTGCGCGCCCTGATCGGCCCCGTCTTCGACGACTCCCTCGGCGGGCTCACCGCCTGGCGGGTGGGCGTGTACGCCGGTGCGCTCGCCGCCGTGACGAGCCTGCTGATCGTCGTACGGCACACCCGTGACGAGGAGGAGAGCGGACGTCAGGAGCTGATCGCGTCCGGCATGGTCGGCCGGCGCGCGTCGCTGACGGCGGCGCTGCTCGCGGCCGGGGTCGCCAACGCCGTACTGGCCCTGCTGGTCGCGGCGGGACTGGCGGGCCCGGCGGGTCTGGGAACGGCGGGCGCTCTCGCGTTCGGCCTCGGTCTGGCCGGGGTGGGCATGCTGTTCGCCACGACGGCGGCGATCGTCGCGCAGCTCACGGAGAGCGCGCGACTGGCGCGGGGTCTCACGGCGGCGGTGCTGGGCGCGGCGTTCGTCCTACGGGCGGCGGGCGACGCGTCGACGACCGACGGCTCCTCGCCCCTGACCTGGCTGTCCCCGCTCGGCTGGCTGGAGAACCTGCGGGCGTTCGCGGACGAACGGTGGTGGGTGCTGCCGCTCTTCGCGGCGGCGATCGCGGCACAGGCCGCGCTGGCGTACGGACTGGCCGGCCGACGCGACCTGGGCATGAGCTTCCTGCCGACCCGCCCGGGTCCGCCGACCGGACGTCTGGGCACGGCCGCCGCGCTGGCCTGGCGACTGCAACGGGGCGGTGTGCTGGGCTGGAGCGTCGGCTTCTTCCTCACGGGGGTGGTGTACGGCGGCCTGACGGAGGGCGCGGCCGACCTGGTCGCCGACAACGACAAGGCCCGCGAGATCTTCGAGCGGATGGGCGGGCAGACGGGGCTGACGGACGCGTTCCTCGCCTCGATGATCGGCATGCTCGGCCTGATCGCGGCGCTGTACATCGTCGCGTCCGTCCTCCGGCTGCACGGCGAGGAGACCTCGGGCCGCGCGGAGCCGGTCCTGGCCAACGCGGTGGGCCGGCTGCGCTGGGCGGCCGGTCACCTGCTGGTCGCCTTCGGCGGCGCGGCCCTGATCATGCTCCTGGCGGGTCTGGGCTTCGCGGCGGGCTACGGCAAGGAGGCCCTCCCGATCCTGGCCGCCTGCCTGATCCAACTCCCGGCGATCTGGCTGGTGGGAGGCCTGACGGTCCTGCTGTACGGCACGGCCCCGCGGCTGGCCCCGGCGGCGTGGGCCGTGGCGGGCGCGATCCTTCTCATCGGCTGGATCGGCCCGGCGCTCGATGCTCCACAGGCGGTACTGGACGCCTCCCCCTTCGGCCACCTGCCGAAGCTGCCGGGCGGAGCGATGGAGTGGACGCCGGTGGTGGTGCTGGCGGTCGGGGCGGCGGTACTGGTGGCCGCGGGCCTGGCGGGACTGCGCCGCCGGGACATGACCACGTGACGACTTGACGGGCGTGAGGGTGGTTGGGGGGAACCCTGTGGCAGCCTGCGCGCGTCCATGCGAGGCATGGGACAACGTACGCAGTCGGCCGTCGGTTGCCTCGCCATGGCGCTCGGGTGGGGCGCGGGGCTCGCCGTGTGGGCCGTGGACGTCCGCGCCCGCTTCTGGCGGTTCGAGCAGGCCCCCGACTGGAAGGTCCTCTACGCCGAACTGCCGCTGGCGCTGCTGGGCGGGACGGCCGCCGGCCTGGCTCTGTGGGCCGTGACCAGCCGCCTGCTCCCCCGTCTCCTAGCCCGCGTCAGAGGGTCACGCTGAGCCCCTCCAGCCCGCGGATCACGAAGTTCGGCTTGCGCCGCGGCTCGGCGGCGAGGGACAGGGTCGGGGCGCGTTCCAGCAGTGCCGTCATCGACGCGGCCAGCTCGATGCGGGCCAGCGGTGCGCCGATGCAGTAGTGGATGCCCGCGCTGAAGGAGATGTGCGGGTTGTCCGCGCGGGTCAGATCGAGCCGCTCCGGGTCGGCGAACACGGCCGGGTCGTGGTTGGCGGACCCGAACAGCATGGCGATCTCGGCCCCCCGGGGCACGACGGTCCCGTCGATCTCGATGTCGTCCAGCACCCACCGCTCGAAGAGCTGCAGCGGGGTGTCGTACCGCATCAACTCCTCGACGGCGGACGGCACGAGCGAGTGATCGGCACGCAGCGCGGCCAACTGCTCCGGGTTCCGGAACAGCGCCCACCACCCGTTGACGGTGGCATTGACGGTCGCCTCGTGCCCGGCGTTCAGCAGCAGCACGGCGGTCGAGATCATCTCCTGCTCGGTGAGCCGGTCGCCCTCGTCGTGGGCGGCGATGAGCCCGGAGATCAGATCGTCGCCGGGCTCCTTGCGCCGGGCGGCGATCAGCTCCCGCAGATACTCGGAGAACTCGACGGAGGCGCGCACAGCCCGCGCCGCGGTCTCCTGCGACGGGTGAAGCTCGTACATCCCGCAGATGTCGGCCGACCAGGGCCGCAGCGGCCCCCGGTCCGACTCCGGAATCCCCAGCATCTCCGCGATCACGGCGACGGGCAGCGGCTCGGCGACCTCGCTCAGCAGATCGCCCCCGCCCGCCTCCACCAGCCGGTCCACCAGCTCCCCGGCCAGCCGCCGCACATACGGCTTCAACTGCTCCACGGTGCGCGGCGTGAACGCCTTCGACACCAGCCGCCGGATCCGCGTGTGGTCCGGCGGCTCCAGGTCGAGCATCCCGTGGTCGTTGAGCGTGTGGAACGGCTCCTGCTCGGGGGGCGGCGCGGTCCGCCCGAAGTCCTCGTGCGTGAACCGGTGCTGATACGTCCGCCCCAGCCGCCGCTCCCGCAACAACGCCGACACATCCGCATGCCGCGACACCAGCCACTGGTCGGTCGGCTCGTAGTAGATCACCCGCCCCCGTCCCCGGAGCTCGGCATACGCCGGATACGGATCCGCCACGAACGCCGGATCCCACGGATCGAAGGAAAGGTCATCGACTACAGCCATGACCGGACGCTAGCCCGTGCCCGGGGGTGCTGACCAGGGGGGACTCGGGAAACGGCAATCAGACCGGCCGGGGTGGGGGTCAGGACTTGGTGGTAGTCCAGGCGCTGCAGGAGCTGTCGATGACGTGCTTGTTGTGCCACTCGCCGGCGCAGACCCGGATCTCGAGGATGTATCCCTCGTGGAGGTCCTTGTTCTGGTAACGATACGTCTGGAAGCCGGCGGTGTTCCAGATGGTTCCCTGCCGAATGGTCGCCTGGGTCTCGGGGTAGACGCTGCGCCAGGCGACGAGGGTCGCGTGCCCGTCCTGCTTCTCGTCGACGACCTCGAACCAGTCCCCGACCTCGCGGAAGCAGCCCTTGCCCACGGAGTTGTGGGCGCACGCGCCGGCGGACGGAACACTCCCGTCATACGGCGTGGGGTCGGCCTCGTCGATCTCGAAGTTGACGGCCGAGGCGTTGCCGATCGTGAGCAGGGTCGCGGCGGCGATGCCACCAAGGACAGTGGCTATTCGTGCTGTGCGCAAGGCAGTTGCTCCAGGAGAGTTGTTCGTGTTGAGACCCGGTGAGTCTAGAGCGCACGGCCCTGACAGGGGTTGTGAACTGCTGGCGATTGAGTGTGCACGGGTGTGTTCTGGCGCGCATGGGTGAGTCTCGCTGCCGCAGCAGGTCCGGCGGCTCTGGAGGGGAACAGGAGTTTCTTGGTCGAATGGGTGACCTTTGCCGGTGGTGGTCGTTGGATGCGGTGAGGGATTCCTCGGGCTGACGCGGGGAGGGGCGGAAGGGATGGGCGGGTTGCGGGAGATGGCTGCGTCGTTCGTCGCCCCATGCCCGCAGGTGGACGGCCGACGGTGCGCAGCAGGCGTCTCGGCAGGGCACTCAGGCAGTACCGGCTGGACGCCAAGTTCGACCAGCCACAGGCTGCGACGGTCATCGCGTCAAGTCAGGCCAGGATCAGCCGCCTTGAGAGTGGGCACGTCACCGCGCGCGTCATCGAAGTGCGGCTACTGCTGGATGCGTACGGCGTAAGGGACCCGGACGTCTGCGCCAAGCTGGAAGAGTTGGCCAAGCACTCGAAGAACAGGGGCTGGTGGCTCGAACATGCCGAGCACCTACGGCCCGACTACGTCGATCACATCGCGTTGGAGGACGACGCGACCTACATCCGCGAGTGGCAGCCGGTGATGATGCCGGGACTCCTGCAGACACCGGCCTATGCGGAAGCGGTTATCGCCGCCAGTCCCCACTACATCGAGCCGGAACGGGCCGCCCAGTTGGTGAAGGTCCGCATGGGAAGGCAGGCGAAGATCGAGGAGGGTGGAGCCTCGTACACGGCCATCCTCTGGGAAGCGGTCCTCGCGCAACCGCTGGTGAGTATCGAGATCCACCGGGAGCAGCTGTCCGCGATCCTTGAAGTCGGAAAGCGGAAGAACGTCACCGTACAGGTGCTGCCGATCAGCGCGGGCGTACTGGCGGGCTACTCCTGCGCCTTCTACTCCTTCAGCTTCGATGAGGAGCCGACGGTCGAAGCGGTCGCCATGGACAATCTGCGGGGCACGTCCGTCCTGGAAGGGGCCGAGGACCTTGCCGCTTACGCCAGTGCGTTCGACCTACTACGATCGTCAGCGTTGACACCGGACGCGAGCGCGAAGCTCATCCGGGGCATACTGCGGAGCTAGAAGGAAGACACATCGACCGAGGTCGTTAGCCCCTTCTGGAAGTCCTCGCACTCGGGCGCGGAGAACGCCTGCGTCGAGGTCGCCGACACCGCCACCGGCGGCCGCGCCGTCCGCGACAGCAAGCAGCACGACGGCCCCCTCCTCGCCGTCTCCCGTGAGGGCTGGCGCGCTTTCGTCCAACAGTTCTGAACAGCGTCACGCGGGGGCCGTGACGGCCTTCGCCGGTCGTGACACGTGGGCGACGACGAAGAGCAGTGCGCCGCAGGCAGCGACCAGGATCCAGCCCGGGCGGGACGCGTGTGCGAGTTCCGTCGGGCTGGCGGCCGTGACCAGGCCTCCGGCGAGAGCGATGCCGAGGGCGGAGCCGAGTTGCCGTGCGGTGGAGGTGATCGCACCGGCCACGCCGGCCCGGGCGAGCGGCAGTCCGTTGACCGCCGTGTTGGTGATCGGGGCGTTGGCGAAGCCGAACCCGATGCCGATGAGCGCGTACGCGGCCAGAAGCAGGAGCACGCTCGTGTGCGGGGTGAGCCGGACCATGCAGAGCCCGCCGGCCGTGATGAACCCGCCGGCGAGGAGCAGCGGCAGCCGTGGTCCCGTGCGGCCGACCATGCGGCCCGACCAGGGCGCGCAGAGGCTCGCTCCGACGGCCAGGGGCAGGGTCGCCACGCCGGCGGCCAGCGGCGTCCATTCCCGGGTGTGCTGCAGGTAGAGGGTGTTCAGCAGCAGTGTCACGTTCAGGGCGACGAAGACCGCGACCGCGCCCACGACGGCGCCTGTGAAGACCGGTCGCCCGAAGAGCCGTGGATCCATCAGCGGCTCACGTCGGCGGGACTCGGCCCACACGAACCCGGCAGTCGCCATGGCGGCCCCCGCGTATCCCGCCAGCGCCGCGGGCGACGTCCAGCCGATGCGCGGTCCTTCGATCAGGACGCCGACCACGACGGCGAGGACGATGGTCAGCAGGACCTGGCCGGGCAGGTCGAGCGGCCGGGCCCGCGGTGCCCGGGACTCCGGCACGAACACCGCACTGAGCAGCAGAGCGGCCGCGACGACGGGTGCGTTGATCCAGAACAGCGCCCGCCAGTCGAGCCCTGCGAGCAGTGCGCCGCCCGTGACAGGTCCGGCGGCCATGCTCAGTCCGAACACCGACGCCCAGACGCCGATCGCCTGCGCCCGTTCCTTCGGGTCCGGCATCGCGTTCACCACGATCGCGAGCGCCACGGGGCTGAGCATCGAGGCGCCGACGCCCTGCACGGCGCGGGCCGCGATGAGCACGCCCGCCGACGGGGCGAGCGCGCAGAGCAGTGAGGCCGCGCCGAACACGGCCAGCCCGCACTGGAACACCCGGCGGCGTCCGAAGCGATCCGCCAGTGCGCCGGAGGAGATCAGGCAACTGGCCAGGACGAGGGTGTAGGCGTCCACGATCCATTCGAGGCCGCGCGTGTCGACGTCCAGGCCGCGCCCGATGGCCGGCAGGCCCACATTGACGACTGTGGTGTCCAGGCCCACCAGGAACATGCTCAGGCAGCAGACGGCCAGCACCGTCCAGCGTCTGCGCGCACTCAGCACGGGTTGAACGGGCTGAACGGGTTGAACAGGGTGTGTCGTCTCGGTCTCGGTCTCGGTCACGGTCTACCTCTGACGTCCGGGAAACAATGGCCCGGCAAGACTCGGCTCGCACGACGGCCGCGGCCCATCAATTTTGCGAACACTGCAAAACTGGATCCATGAACACAGGATCCGGGGACGCGAGCTTGAGCAGATCCTCGACGGCATCGGACCCCGGTTGCGCAGGCTGCGCCGGGAACGAGGACTCACGCTCGAGGCGCTCGCGGCCACGACCGGGATCTCGGTCAGCACACTGTCCCGGGTGGAATCGGGCCGTCGACGCCCGACTCTGGACCTGCTCATCCCGCTGGCCCGGGCGCACCGCGTCGCACTCGACCAGCTGGTGGCGGCGCCGGCCAGCGGTGACCCCCGGGTACACCTGCGGCCCCTGCACAAGGAGCGCGGGAGCGTGCTCGTTCCCCTGACGCAGTACCCGGGCCGCGTGCAGGTCTTCAAGCAGGTATTGGCGCCCCGCCGGCCGGAACTGGTCACCCACGAGGGCTACGAATGGCTCTACGTCCTCGCCGGCCGGCTACGCCTCATCCTCGGGGCGCGGGACTTCACGCTGCGGCCCGGCGAAGTGGCCGAGTTCGACACCGCCGAGCCTCACTGGTTCGGCCCGGCGGACACGAACGCCGTGGAGATCCTGCACCTGTTCGGCCCACGGGGAGACCAGGCCATCGTCCGCACCGGCCCGTCCACAACACCCTGACCCGTGGCGTGGCGACTTCACCTTCACCCTCAAGCGCTGGATGCGACAGAATTGCATGCATCGGACATGAAGAAAATCTGTCATGGCGGCAGTAGACATCGGCATGCCGCGGGGTTACTGTTTCTTCGTACCCAGGAAGTCGAAGTGGGCACGGCAGACATGAACTGCCGTGCAAGCAGGTCAAGCAGGACGCGGCCTCTGAGGGCCGTGAGCAGTACCCGCGGTATCCAGCAGTACAAGCGAAGTCACCGAAGAAAAGGAGCAGACGCCATCAGGATCGCCCGGGCGAGGGAGTAGCCGCCCGGGTACCGCAGGCCCCGGATTGGAAGGTGGTCCCCGGTCACGCATCAGCGATCCCCGCAGCCCCGCCCACCCGGGCGGAACCTGCGGACACAGAAGGCCGGCGCAGTTGGCCGGTAGATGGTGTTGAAAGCTCGGGGCCCGGGTGCCAGTACGGCACCCGGGCCCCCCGACGCGTCCCTGAAAGAAGAGGTCTATGCCCGCTGCCAGTACCCGTCCCGCCGACAATCTCGACGACGACGACTACCCCGCCTACACCATGGGCCGGGCCGCCGCGATGCTCGGCACCACCCCCGCCTTCCTCCGCACCCTCGGCGAACACCGCCTGATCACCCCGCTGCGCTCCGAAGGCGGCCACCGCCGCTACTCCCGTTACCAGCTGCGCATCGCCGCCCGTGTCCGCGAACTCGTCGACCAGGGCACCCCCATCGAGGCCGCCTGCCGCATCATCATCCTCGAAGACCAGCTCGAAGAAGCCCAGCGCATCAACGAGCAACTGCGCAACCGAGGCCCCGAAGCCTCAGCCTGATCAGGACACCGGAAGCGCCGCGTCCCCGACCGCACAGGGCAATACATCTAGGGCCTGCCCGGCGGAACATGCCGCAGACGCGGGGACTTGATCCGCCGGACAGGCCCTAACCCGGCGTCACCAACCTCGCCTCGTACGCGAACACCGCCGCCTGGGTGCGGTCCCGCAGGCCCAGTTTCACCAGGATTCTGCTCACGTGGGTCTTGATGGTCGACTCCGCCACCACCAGCCGGCCGGCTATCTCCAGGTTCGACAGACCCTGGGCGATCAGGACCAGCACCTCCGTCTCCCGCTCGGTCAGATCGCCGTACGCCGCCTGGGCGGTCGGGGACAGCCGTGGGGAGTCGGAGAGCTTCGAGAACTCCGTGATCAACCGCCTGGTGACGGAGGGCGCCAGGAGGGCTTCGCCCGCCGCCACCACCCGTACCCCGTCCGCCAGTTGACGGGCCGAGGCGTCCTTCAGGAGGAAGCCCGACGCCCCCGCGCGGAGCGCCTGGTAGACGTACTCGTCCAGGTCGAAGGTGGTCAGGACCAGAACCTTCGCCGATCCGTCCGCCGCCACGATCTCGCGCGTCGCCTCGATGCCGTTCAGCTCGGGCATACGGATGTCCATCAGGACCACGTCGGGAGTCAGTTCGCGGACCCGCTCCACCGCCTCCCGGCCGTTGACCGCCTCGCCGACCACCTCGATGTCCGGCATCGCGTTCAGCAGGACCGAGAAGCCCTCGCGCACCATCATCTGGTCGTCCGCTATCAGTACGCGGATCGTCATGCTCCACCCTCGTCAGGAGAAGAATCGGAAGAAGCGGAAGAAGCGGAAGCCATCGGGACCGGCAGGAACACCGTCACCTCGTAGCCCCCCTCCGGTGTCGGTTCCGCCGTCATCTCACCGTTCAGCATCGTGACCCGCTCGCGCATGCCCGTGATGCCGTGACCTGCTCCGGGAGAGGGCTTGATCAGGGACGGGTTGGGCGGACGGCTGTTCACCACGCGCAGACCCAGGCCGCCCAGGACGTACCCCACCTCCACTCGGGCGCTCGCCCCGGGCGCGTGGCGCAACGTGTTGCTCAGCGCCTCCTGCACGATCCGGTACGCCGACAGCTCCACACCCTGCGGCAGTTCGCGCACCGCGCCCGTGATCCCCTTCTCCACGTCCAGACCGGCCTCCCGCACGTTGGCGAGCAGCGCGTCCAGCTCGGCGAGGGTGGGCTGCGGGGCGTCGGGGACCTCGTAGTCCTCGGCGCGGACCACGCCCAGCACCCGGCGCAGCTCCGTGAGCGCCGCCACCGCGTTCTCCCGGATGGTGGAGAAGGCCTTCTCCAGCTCCGGTGGCGGATTCTCCACCCGGTAGGGCGCGGCCTCCGCCTGGATCGCGACCACCGACATGTGGTGCGCGACCACGTCATGCAGCTCACGGGCGATCGTGGTGCGCTCCTCCAGCAGGGTGCGCCGGGAACGCTCGTGCGCGGTCACCGTCTGCTGGGCCGTCACCTCCTGCTCGGCCTGCCGGCGGATGTGCCAGACGGTGACGGCGAGCAGGATGATCGCGGAGAACACCAGCATCGGCGCGATGTTCGTCTCGTAGTGGCCCGAGCTGAAGGCGGTCTCGGCGACGAGGCCGTACAGCCCCGTCAGCAGCCACATCCACGCCGTTGTGCGCGGCCGGGTGCGTATCGCCACGACCGTCAGGACCAGCAGGTGGGAGAGGAAACTGCCGGGCAGCCACGGCCAGTTGCCGTAGGTCGTGCCGACCAGGGCCACCACCGTCGTCGACGCGAGGGACAGCCAGAACGCGCCGACCGGCCGAACCAGCGTCATCAGCACCGGCGCCAGGACGAGCAGGCCGATCACGGTGCCGAACAGGCCCCCGCCGTCGTCCGTGTAGCCGATCAGCATCGCCAGCACGCCACCCGCGCCGACGATCCCGTGCCGGGACCAGGCCGCGTACTCCCGCCTGCGGCCCTTCGCGATGCGTGCGAGGACGCCGGTGGGCTCGCGGCGGGGCAGCGGGCGGTAGGCGAAGGCGTCGTGGAACAGGTCCTGGCGCATGCCGCGCAGGGCGTCCACGGCCGCCCGGAACTCCGGGCTGCGCGGCCGGTAGGCCTCGAACGGGTCCGCCGGGTCGTCCGGGTGCGTGGTGTGCATCTGCGTCGTGTCGGTCACATGCAAAACGGTAGGCGCAGCCCGGGTCCACGTCGTCACCAGTGAGAGGGGTTCCAGCGGCTCCGTCTCAAGTACTACGGGTACTCCCTCCCCTTCCCGACCTCACCACGCCAGTTGCGCGATCTCCTCCGCCACCACCGCGCACGCGTCCGCCGCCGGGTCGATGAGCGGGAAGTGGCCGACGTCCTCCAGGAGGGTCAGGCCCACCACCTCGCCCGCCTTCGCCGCCGCGTCCGCGTACGCCTCGGCGACCGCCTGCGGCACGACCAGGTCGGTGCGGCCCTGGACCAGCGTCGTCGCGATGCCCGTCGGCAGCAGGAGGGCGGGGTCGGCGTACGGTCGGCGCTCGTCGAACTGCTCCTCACCGCCGAGGAGTTGACGGGCGGCACCGCCGCAGACGTCCAGTTTCTCGGCGACCGTGAAGTCGGCGATCGGTGCGAGCGCGACGACGCCCCGCAGCGGAGCGGGGCCGCCGGTGCGCCAGGGGGCGTCGGCGGGCAGCACATGCCGGGCCGCCGCCCACAGGGCGAGGTGGCCGCCCGCCGAGTGGCCGGTGAGCACGGTGCGGCGGGCGTCGGCCTGCGGCAGGGCCTCCCCGACGAGGGCGGGGAGCGCGTCGAGGGCGGCGGCGATGTCGTCGAGGGTGTCGGGCCAGCGCCCCGCGATCGGGGATGTCCCCTGCGGGGCCGGGCTCTCGGCGCCGCGCCGGTACTCCACGTTGGCCACGGCGAACCCGCGTCGGGCCAGGAAGTCCGCGAACGGAGTGACGTGCCGCCGGTCGTACGGTGCGCGCCAGGCCCCGCCGTGCAGTACGACGACGAGCGGGACGGAACCGCCCGGACCGCTCTCCACGCGCGGGGCGTAGAAGTCGATCACCTGGTCGGGGTGGTCGCCGTACGACCTGGTGACGTCGGGGTCGACGGGCGGATGCGAGAAGGCCGACTCCTCCTCAGCGGCGGCCCGGGCTGCGACAACGTCGTCCGGCATGCTCCAACCTCTCAGCGACGAAACGGATTTGGACGGCACGGATAGTGGACCAGGGGAGAATTCGGCCGCTGGCCGGGACGGTATCAGGCCCGTGACGTGCGCGGACACACGGATGTCACGCTGGGTGAGAGGTAAACGGTTCTGCTGGTGTCACCCCTGTGGGCTGCCCGCCAGGGATGCCGATCTCCTGGGCGTACCCCCAAGTACGCCCAGGAGAGCCGGTCGGCTCAATCAGCCGCATCGGTGATCGGTCGGATCCACGATCAACGGGATCCACGACCAGCCGGATCCGGCCGACCAGCCAGCTCTTTCGTCAGCCGGACCGGCGCAGTTCCTCGCCCAGGATCCGCGCCGCCCGTTCCACGTCCGCGAAGCCGACGTACAGCGGGGTGAAGCCGAAGCGGAGGACGTCCGGGCGGCGGAAGTCGCCGACGACCCCGCGCACCACGAGCCGCCGCATGACGTCGCCGGCGTTCTCGCAGCGCAGCGCCACCTGGCTGCCCCGCTCCTCGTGACGCACCGGAGTCAGCGACTCGACCTGCCCCTCGGGGACGTACGCGGCGACGCACTCCAGGAAGAAGTCCGTAAGGGCCAACGACTTCGCCCGCACCGTCTCGATCGACACGCCCTCCCAGACGTCGAGGGCCGCCTCCAGGGCGAGCATCGACAGGATGTCCGGGGTGCCGACGCGCCCGCGCAGCGCGCCCCGGGCCGGCTCGTACGTCTCCCGCATGCCGAAGGGCTCCGCGTGCGAGTTCCAGCCGGGCAGCGGCGAGTCGAAGCGGTCCTGGAGTTCGCGTCGGACGTACAGGTACGCCGGCGAACCCGGGCCGCCGTTCAGGTACTTGTAGGTACAGCCCACCGCGAGGTCCACGCCGTGCTCGTCGAGGCCCACCGGCAGGGCGCCCGCGCTGTGGCAGAGGTCCCAGACGGCGATCGCGCCCGCCGCGTGCACGGCGGCGGTGAGCGACGGCAGATCGTGCAGGCGTCCGGTGCGGTAGTCGACGTGGTTGAGCAGGACGGCGGCCGTGCGCTCCGACAGCGCGGCCGGCACCTCGCCCGGCGTCACCGGGATCAGTGTGCGGCCGGTCAGGCGGGCCGCGGACTCGGCTATGTAGCCGTCGGTGGGGAAGGTCGTCGCGTCGACGAGGATCTCGTCCCGGACACCCCGGTCGCCACCCCGGCCTCCCCGGTCGCCGTCCCGGGCATCCCCGGCGTCGTCCGCGAGGCGTACCGCGCCCACAAGTGCCTTGAAGACGTTGACACTTGTCGAGTCGCCGACCACGATCTGCCCGGCCGCCGCGCCCACCAGCGGGGCGATCCGGTCGCCGATCCGCTCGGGCGCCGTCCACCAGCCGCTCTCGTCCCAGGAGCGGATGCGCAACTCGCCCCACTGGCGGCGGACGACGTCCTCGACGCGGCCGGGGACGGCGGCGGGCAGCGCGCCCAGCGAGTTGCCGTCCAGATAGACGCCCGCGGCCCCGTCGGCGTGATCGGACCCGGTGTCGAGGACGAACCGTGCGCGCAGGTCCGCGAGTTCGTCACCCGCGTCCAACTCCTTCGCCTCGAAGGCGAGTCGGTCAGACATGGGACCTCGCCGTCCACAGCTCGGGGAACACGTTCTTCTGGGTGCGCTTCTCCAGCCAGGCCACGCCGGCCGAGCCGCCGGTGCCCGCCTTCGCTCCCATCGCGCGGCGGGTGGCGACGAGGTGGTCGTTGCGCCAGCGCCACACCAGCTCGGCGACGTCCGTCAACGCCTCGCCGAGGCGGGCGACCTCGTCGCTCTCGTCGCCCGAGTAGACGGTCGTCCACACCGCTTCGACGTCCGGGGAGGGCTCGTAGCGCCGCGAGACGTCCCGCTCCAGGACGGAGGAGGGGATCGGGTGGCCGCGGCGGGCCAGCAGCCGCAGCACCTCGTCGTACAGGCCCGGCTCGTGCAGCGCCTTCTCCAGCTCCGCGTGCACGCGGGGTGCGCCGCGGTGCGGGACCAGCATGGACGCGGACTTCTCGCCGAGCAGGAACTCCATGCGGCGGTACATCGCCGACTGGAAGCCGGAGCCCTCGCCGAGCGCGGAGCGGTAGGCGTTGAACTGGGCCGGGGTCAGCTGGGCGAGCGGCTTCCAGGAGGCGTTCAGCGCCTCCAGCTCGCGGACGGAACGCTTCAGCGCGGCGATCGCCGTCGGCACGTCGTCCGAGCGCAGGGCGTCGGCCGCCGTCTCCCACTCATGGACGATGACGGTGAACCACAGCTCCATCACCTGGGTCGTGACCAGGAAGACCATCTCTCCGGGATCGTCGGAGAGGGTGTGCTGGAGGTGGGTGAGCACGTCCGCCTTGACGTAGTCCTCGTACGGCGTCGTACCCGCGCTGTGCCAGTCCATTTTCGGGGCGAGATGCGGGGTCTCGGGCTCCGAAGCCTCGTGGGGCTGAGCCTGGAGGGACATCGCTGTCTCCTGTTGTGTACTCCGGGTAGCGGTCCGCCCCTGCCGTCATCGACAGGGCGCCCCGGTCCCCACCTGCATCCTGCGCAATACCGACCCGAAAACGCAAGGCCCGTCCGGTCACACCAGCACCGGACGGGCCACCCGCACCCCTACGGGCTAGCCCAGCGTCTGGGCCGCCGTCTGCGAGGAGTCCTTCAGGAACTGCGTGCAGCGCTCGTACTCCTCCTGCTCGCCGATCGCCTGCGCGGCGCGGGCGAGGGCGTGCAGGGCACGCAGGAAGCCACGATTCGGCTCGTGCTCCCAAGGCACCGGTCCGTGGCCCTTCCAGCCGCTCCGCCGCAGGCTGTCCAAGCCGCGGTGGTAGCCCGTACGGGCGTACGCGTACGACTCCACCACGCTGCCCCGCTCGAACGCGTCGTCGGCGAGCTGGGCCCAGGCCAGCGAGGACGTCGGGTACTTCGCGGCGACGTCGGCGGGCGCCGTGCCGTTCGCGAGGAGCTCGCGCGGCTCCGGGTCGTCGGGGAGGTGGGTCGGGGGCGGGCCCCCGAGGAGGTTCTCGTGAATGGACATGCGTCCAGTGTGCCCCGAGCCGGGAGGTCACCGAGGGCCACCGCCCCCAGACCCCAACTTCGGCCCTTAGGGGGCCTCGTCCTCCATCGCCGGACGGCCTGAAAGCCGCGGTTTCGCCCGCTCCCCCTCCAGCGGCGGGGCCAGCACGCTGCCGTGCGTCCTGCACTCGGGCCTGCGGCAGTCCGGCGGCGGCCGTCGTACGGTCGCGAAGGCCACCGCCGCGCCCAGCGCCAGCACGCCCGCGCACAGCATCATCGCCCGGCGGAACGCGTCGTCGAAGGCGTCCGCCGAGCGGTACGCCTCCTGTCCCATCCCGGTGAGCAGCGGCAGCGCCGCCACCGCGATCAGGCCCGCCGCCCGCGCCGCCGCGTTGTTGATGCCGCTGGCCAGGCCAGCCCGGGCGACGTCCACGGAGGCCAGGACGGTCGCCGTCAGCGGCGCCACCAGGGACACCATGCCGAGGCCGAGGACCAGGACGGCCGGCAGGACGTCGGGGACATAGGAGGCGTCCGGCCCCACCCGCAGCATCAGCAGCATCCCCGCCGCGCACAGCAGCGGGCCGACGGTGAGCGGGATGCGCGGTCCGATGCGGTCGGCCAGTTCGCCGGAGCGGGCGGACAGCAGCAGCATCAGCACCGTCGTAGGCAGCAGTGCCGTGCCCGCGCCGAGGGCCGACCAGCCGGCCACCACCTGCAACTGGACCGCGGAGAGGAAGAAGAACCCGCCGAACGCCGCGTACACGCACAGGGTGACCAGGTTGACGGCCGTGAACTGGCGGGACGCGAAGATGTCGGGCGGAAGCATCGGGTCCGGGCGGCGCCGCTCCACCGCCACGAAGGCGGCCCCGGTCGCCACGCCCGCGACCGCCGCCGCCACGACCACCCCCAGAGGTCCGCTCCCGGCCTCGATCAGGGCGTACGTGACGAGGGCCAGCGCCAGCGCGCCCAGGACGGCGCCCAGGACGTCGAAGCGGCCGTGTTCACGTCCGTCCCCGGACTCGGGCACGTGCCGCAGCGCCACCGGCACGCACACCAGCGCCAGCGGCACGTTCAGCAGGAACACCCACCGCCAGCCCGGCCCGTCCACCAGCCAGCCGCCCAGGAACGGCCCGACGGCCGCCCCGATGCCCCCGAACCCCGACCACAGGCCGACCGCCCGCCCCCGGTCGTCGCGGCGGAAGGAGGCCTGGATGAGCGCGAGGGAGCCCGGCGTGAGGAGCGCGCCGCCGACGCCCTGCAGGGCACGGGCGGCGACCAGCACCCCGGCGTTCGGGGCGAGCCCGCACAGCAGCGAGGCGGCGGCGAACCACACCACCCCGACCAGGAAGACCCTCCGCCGCCCGTACCGGTCCCCCAGGGAACCGCCGAGCAGGATCAGCCCGGCCAGCGTGAGCAGATAGGCGTTGACCGTCCACTGCAGGGCGGCGAGGTCGGCGTCCAGGTCGCGGCCGATGCGCGGCAGGGCGACGTTGACGACGGTCGAGTCCAGCAGGGCCATGCTGGAGCCGAGCACGGTGGTGAACAGGATCCACTTGCCCTGGGAGGAGGCCAGCCGGACGTCGGGCATGTCCTCAGGTATACAGCGAGCCCGGCGTCGTGGGCAGACGCCGGGCTCGGTGCACCGTACAGGCTTACTTGATCTTCTGGCCCGCCGAGCGCAGGTTCTGCGTGGCCTCGAGGACGCGCGCGGCCATGCCCGCCTCGGCCAGCTTGCCCCAGGTCCGCGGGTCGTAGGTCTTCTTGGAGCCGACCTCGCCGTCGACCTTCAGGACGCCGTCGTAGTTGCGGAACATGTGGTCGACGACGGGACGCGTGAAGGCGTACTGCGTGTCCGTGTCGATGTTCATCTTGACGACGCCGTTCTCCAGCGCGGTCGCGATCTCCTCCGGGGTGGAGCCGGAACCGCCGTGGAAGACGAAGTCGAACGGCTGGGAGCCGGCCGGCTTGCCGTACTTCGCGGCGATGCCCTCGTTCAGCTCCTTGAGCAGGTCGGGGCGGAGCACGACGTTGCCCGGCTTGTACACGCCGTGCACGTTGCCGAAGGACGCGGCGAGCAGGTAGCGGCCCTTGTCGCCCAGGCCGAGCGCCTCCACGGTGCGCACGGCGTCGTCGACCGTCGTGTACAGGGAGTCGTTGATCTCGTGCGAGACGCCGTCCTCCTCGCCGCCGGTCGGGGTGATCTCCACCTCGAGGATGATCTTCGCGGCGGCGGTGCGGGCCAGCAGTTCCTGCGCGACGGAGAGGTTGTCGGCGAGGGTCTCCGCCGAGCCGTCCCACATGTGCGACTGGAACAGCGGGTTGCGGCCGGCCTTGACGCGCTCCTCGGAGATCGCGAGCAGCGGCCGCACGAACCCGTCGAGCTTGTCCTTCGGGCAGTGGTCCGTGTGCAGTGCGACGGTGACCGGGTACTTCTCGGCGACGATGTGCGCGAACTCGGCGAGGGCCAGGGCGCCCGTCACCATGTCCTTGCTGTACTGGCCGCCCGCGAACTCGGCGCCACCCGTCGTGATCTGGATGATGCCGTCGCTCTCCGCCTCGGCGAAGCCGCGCAGCGCCGCGTGCAGGGTCTGGGACGAGGTCACGTTGATGGCCGGGTAGGCGAACTTGCCTGCCTTCGCCCGGTCGAGCATCTCGTTGTAGACCTCGGGGGTTGCGATGGGCATTCGTCCGCTCCTTGGGTGTGCGGGTTGCGTGCTGTGAACTGGGTGCTTACGGCCCTGACCTAGACCTGGGATGTGACGTCATCGTCGTCCCCATCTTTCCAGACATGCCGGGGCAGGTCAGTCGAGGCCCAGGTCGTCCTTGGAGAACGCGAACAGGTAGGGCACCCCCGCGCCCTCGCGGATCTTCTCGTCGGCGCCGGTCGCCCGGTCCACGATGGTCGCGACGGCCACCACCTCGGCGCCCGCCTCGCGCACGGCCTCCACGGCGGCGAGCGGCGAACCGCCGGTGGTGGAGGTGTCCTCCACCACGAGCACGCGCCGGCCCGCGATGTCCGGGCCCTCGACGCGCCGCTGCAGCCCGTGCGCCTTCGCCGCCTTGCGCACGACGAAGGCGTCCAGCCTGCGACCCCGCGCGGCGGCCGCGTGCAGCATGGCGCCGGCCACCGGGTCGGCGCCCATCGTCAGACCGCCCACCGCGTCGAAGTCGAGTTCGGCGGTCAGGTCGAGCAGCACCTGCCCGACCAGCGGCGCGGCCTCCCCGTCGAGGGTGACGCGTCGCAGGTCGACGTAGTAGTCGGCCTCCAGACCCGACGACAGGGTCACTTTGCCGTGCACCACGGCCTTGTCCTTGATCTGCTGCAGCAGCGCGCCGCGTACATCCACGTCCGTCATGCCCCTCAGCTTAGAGGCGGCTCCAGCGCCAGGTGGTGTGGGCCTCCAGCGGCTCCAGGGGCGTGACCAGGCGCGGGAGGGTGTTCAGGCCGTCGGGCGGGCCGGTCTGCGGCTCCACGCACACGGCCGCCTCCTGCTCGTCGTAGACGACGACCCATTCCTCGGCGCTGGTCACCCGCACCGCGAGCTGTCCGGGCCAGGTGAGGGTGACGTCGACGCCGCCGGGCATGCCGAAGCAGTCGTCCCAGGGGCCGGGCTTCGGCTCGATGCGGTTGCCGGTGGGCAGATGGTCGTCGCCGCGTTCCTCCTGCCAGGCGGGCTCGAAGGCGACCTGCACGTCCTCGCCCCCGAGGTTCCGGTTGAACCACGGGTGCCAGCCGATCTGCGCCGGGAACGACGAGTCGTACGTCTCCACGGCCATCCCGAGCGTCAGGGCGTCCTCGGCGAGCGTGACCACCTGGGTGACGCGGCCCGCGTACGGCCAGGGCTCCACCAGGTCATACGTCAGCACGACCTCGTCCGCCGTCCGCCGCGCGACCTTCCAGACGCCGTCGCGGACGGTGCCGTGGATGGCGTTCGGCGCGGCGTTCAACGGCATCTGGTGGACGGTGCCGCCGTCCCGGAACCGGCCCTCCCGGATCCGGCCGCACCAGGGAACCATCGGGAAGCACCCGAACCTCTCCCCCTGGCGCAGCAGTTCGAGGCCGCCGACGCGCAGCCCACCGACCCGGCCGCCGTTGCCCGGCTGCACGGTCACCTCCGCGTCGCCCGCGGTCAGCGTGATGTCTTCGTTACTCACGGGATGAGCCTAGTGGGGCGATCAAGGGGGTCTCGGCCGGAGGGGGCTCGGCCGGAGAGCGGTGTCAACCGCGGCGGCGCAGTGCCCTGCCGACCACGATCGCCGACGCCACCACGAGTGCGGCCGCGGGCGCGGCCCAGCGCAGGGTGCTGGTGGGTACGACGGTCTGCGGGGCCGGGACGGGGGCGTAGCGTCCGCGCGGCGGGGCGTGGTCGACCTCCTCGGCGCTGCGCCCGATCATCGTCCGACGGGCGTGCGCCGCCTCGGCGGGCGGCTCCCCGGGGGCGGTGAGGTCCTCGAAGACGGGGGTGGGGGGCAGGGGCACTTCCACGTCGTCCTCACCGTCCTCGCCGTCCTCGCCGTCCTCGCCGTCCTCGTCGTCGAGGTCGTGGACGTCGACGACGTCGATGACCTCGACGTTGTCGCCGCCGTCATCCCCCTCTTCGGCTTCGGCCGTCTCCTCGGCCGCGCCCGCTCCCAGGTTTGCCGCGAAGCGGTTCAGCAGGCGGGAGATCGCGGAGTCCACGGTCTCCGGCGGCAGTTCGGTGACCCGGCCGTCGGCCGACGCCGTCCCCTCGAAGCGGAGCGTCGTGCCGGCGTCGGTCTCCCGTAGCCGCAGGGTGAGGGCGAGTTTCACCGTGCCGCTGCCGCGGGCCTCGGTCGCGTCGCCCTCCACGGCGTACGTACCGTCCTCGCGTGGCGTGACGCGGACGGCGCCCCGGTAGGTGATGGTGTGGCCGCCGATGCGCATCTTCAGCCGCCCGGCGACGGGCTCGGTGCCGGCGTCCTGCTGGAGGCCGGGGATCGCCCGGGCCACCTGCGCGGGATCGGCGAGGGCCGCCCGCAGCCGCTCGGCCGGAACCGGAACCAACACCTCTTGCTCCATGAGTGGGGAGCCTACCCAGCGGTCACCGTAAAGCACCCGGCGAAACCGGGATTCGGCCCCGCCGAGCTCCGACCGGTGGTACGCGACCACACCCGGAGCACGCTCACCACGGCGTCAGTACCGTGGATGGATCAACGTGGACGCCCGTACGCCCGGCACGCGGGTGTCCTGTACGGCCCGGGCGTCCGCGGTCAGGTCCGCCTGGGTCAGGGTGTGCAGGGGGAACTCGGCGTGGTCGAGGCGCAGGGGTGGGCCGGGGGCCGGGCTGGAGGCCGGGCCGGGGGCGGCGGTGGCCAGGACGAAGCCCCAGTCGCGGGGGGCGTGGGAGGTGTCGGCGGTGCGGTCGGGGCCGGCGGTGAAGCCGCTGTCGCGGCCGTCGACGCGGTAGGGGGCGGTGTGCAGGCCCGCCGCGCGCATCGTCGCCTCGACCGTCCAGAACACGCGGCGCCGGGTCACGACCGGGCCGGCGTGTACGGCGAGGCGGCCGCCGGGGGCGAGCGCGCGGCGGGCGAGGCCGTAGAACTCCTGGGAGTAGAGCTTCGTGCTGGCCGTGATCCCGGGGTCGGGCAGATCGGTGACGATCACGTCGTACGTAGCCGGGGGCGCTCCGCGCAGCCACTGGAAGGCGTCGGCGGTGGCGACGTGGACGCGGCTGTCGCGGTAGGCGTGATCGTTGAGGCGGGACAGGGCGGGGTCGGTGCGGGCGAGCCGGACCAGGGCGGGGTCGAGGTCGACGACGTCGACGCGGCGCACGCCGGGGTGGGTGAGGGCCTCGCGGGCGGCCAGGCCGTCGCCGCCGCCGAGGATCAGCACGCGCGCGTGCGGGCCGTTCATCGCGGGGTGGACCAGGGCCTCGTGGTAGCGGCGCTCGTCGCGGCCGCCGACGCGGAGCCGGCCGTCGAGGTAGAGGTCGAGGGGCCGGCCCTCGACGCCGCCGGTGAGGACGATCTCCTGGACGCCGGTGCGCACCGCCACCCGCACGTCGTCGCCGTACACGGCCTGCCGTGCGGCCTGTTCGAAGTCGTCGACGAGGACGGCGGCGGAGGCGAGGACGCCCAGGACGGTGATGTTGGCGACGATCAGTAAGCAGCGGGCGCGGCAGGTGAGGTCGCGCCGGAACAGGCCCAGGACCAGGGCGGCGCCGGCGATCACGTTGACGCCGCCGGTCAGCAGCGAGCTCGTCAGCTGGCCCAGGAAGGGCAGCAGCAGGAAGGGAAAGGCGAGGCCGCCGACGAGCGCGCCCACGTAGTCGGCGGCGAAGAGGTCGGCGACGGCGCCGCCCGCGTCCTGGCGGCGGATGCGCTGGATGAGCTCCATGAGGAGGGGGACCTCGGCGCCGATGAGCAGACCGATGGCGAGGGAGAACGCGACTAGGAGGATGCGGGGACCGTCGGCCCACAGGCCGCCCCAGTCGCCCGTCCAGGCGAACACCGCGTACAGCGCCATGGCGCTGCAGCCGCCGACCAGGGCGAGGCCGGCCTCCAGGGCGCCGAAGCCGGCCGCGGCGAAGCGGCGCAGCCGTTTGGCCGCGAGGGAGCCGATGCCCATCGCGAAGACCATGACGGACAGCACGACGGAGGCCTGGGTGACGGAGTCGCCCATCAAGTAGGAGGCGAGGGCGACGAGTTCGAGTTCGTAGACGAGTCCGCAGGCCGCGCAGACGAAGACGCACGCGAGGACCAGCAGCCGCCCGGTGTCCGGCCGGACGGGGATCCTCGCGGGTCCGCGCCAGGGCGGCGGGGCACCGGGTGGGGCCGGCGCGTGCGGTTCGATCACGACTGCGACGTTACGTCACGGCGTGGGTGCCCTTCGTCACCCACACGTGTGGAACTCGGGACTGTGGAGGCGCTGGGCGTTTAGGGCCTTTCGTTTGGATCAGGCCGGATCACCCCGCGAGCCCGGCGTGATCCAAACGAGAGGCCCTAAGTCGCCGTCCGCTGGGGGGTGCCCGTCGGGGACGGGTCGTCGAGGCTCGCCGGTACGCGGATCCCGACTCTCGTCCGGGTCGCCACCAACTGCCCGTCCTGCGGGTAGGCGTGCCAGGTGCGCCAGTGGACCTGGCCCTCGTGGCGGTGGGCGAGCAGGGCGGTGAAGGCGTGCGGGCTGCCGGGGAAGACTCCGGCGAGGCCGTGCGGATGCTCGGAGACGAGGGCCAGGAGTTCCTGGGCGCGGCCCGCGAACTGGCCGGGCGAGAGCACCTCGACGCGTGCCGCGAACTCGTACTCCCAGTCGCCCAGCCGCTTGGCGACGCCCAGCGGGAGGGGGGTGCTGCTGCCGGGGATGCAGGCCACTGTCTCCGAACAGGAGCCCTGGTCCTCGTCCAGCAGCACCTGGTGCGAGGCGCCGAGCAGTCTCAACTGGAGTTTCGCCCCGTCCAGTTCGAGGTCGAGGGTGGCGAGGGCGGGCAGCGGCTCGCGCCCCAGGGCCCAGGCGAGATCGGCCGCGCGCGTGTCGGTGTAGGAGGTGTTCAGGGTCGTGAGCATGGGTCGACTCCGCGGAGACGCAAAGAAGAGAGGTCGGGTCCGGCGCACCCCGGTCGACACCGGGAGAACGGCCCCGGTCAGCCCGGTCTGGAAAGGTCGTCCGCTCGGGACGTCCGAAGGGGTCCGAGGGGCTGCGTTGGTGTTTTAGAGGGAATCATGAACTGTGGTGCCGCCACAGCGTTTTTACCCAACTTCGTGGGGTTTCCATCCCTCGGGGGGTTCCACAGCTCAACTGTTCAACTGTGGCGCACGCCAGGCGGTGGGAGATGCATCCGCGCGCCCCACATGAACGGCGTGACCGCGGGTACACGCTGCGGCCGCCAGAGACGTGGCGCGACCGCGGAGCCCGTGGTCGGCCGGGCCCCGCGGTCCGGATGCGGCTCCCCCCGGGAGCTCAGCTGCCCCGTGTCAGCTGCCTCCGCCGCATCCGCCGCCGCCTCCGCCGCAGGACGACCCGCCCCCGCAGGACGACCCGCCGCCGCACGAGTGACCGCCGTGACCACCGCCGTGACCGCCACCGTGACCGCCGTGGTGGCCGCCGCCGGAGCCGCCGTCTCCCCCGCCGGCCCACCAGCTGCCGCCGGCGGCTGCGCTGCCGCTGCTGCTGTGTCCGTGGGACCGGCCGCCGCGGTGCGACCTCGCGGCGTTGCTCTTCCCCGCGTTGACCACCAGGGCCGCCACGAACACGATTCCGATCACCGCCAGGATGATGCCGAAGACCATGGCGCCACCCTCCTTCCCTCTCTCCCCCGAAGCGGCCCCCCGTGGGCGCCTCGCGCGCCGCGTGAGCGTTGCGTGAACGGGGGATGCCCGACCGTCCCGGCCGTCAAAGCAGAGTTGAGGAACTCCAGAGCTTCGGCGCAGGATGACGGGCATGACCTCCACCGCGCGCCCCCTCCTCAACCGTCGCCTCGCCGAGTTCGGGACGACGATCTTCGCCGAGATGTCCGCCCTGGCTCTCACGACGGGCTCGATCAACCTGGGCCAGGGTTTCCCGGACACGGACGGCCCCGAGGAGGTCCGCGAGGCGGCCGTGCGGGCGCTGCGGGACGGGCGCGGCAACCAGTACCCGCCGGGACCGGGCGTCCCCGAGCTGCGCACGGCGATCGCCGACCACCAGTCCCGCCGCTACGGCCTGTCCTTCGACCCGGACACCGAGGTCCTGGTCACCGCGGGCGCCACGGAGGCCATCGCCGCCACCCTGCTGGCCCTCCTGGAGCCCGGCGACGAGGTGGTGGCCCTGGAGCCGTACTACGACTCCTACGCGGCCTGCATCGCCATGGCGGGCGCCGCGCGCGTGCCCGTCACGCTGCGTCCGGACCCCGAGCAGGCCCGGTTCCGCCTCGACCTGGACGAGCTGCGCGACGCGGTGACGGACCGCACCCGGCTGCTGCTGATCAACACCCCGCACAACCCGACCGGCACGGTCCTCACCCGCGAGGAGCTGACCGCGATCGCCGAGCTGGCGGTGGAGCGGAACCTGCTGGTCGTCACGGACGAGGTGTACGAGCACCTGGTCTTCGACGAGGCCGAGCACGTGCCGCTGGCGACCCTCCCCGGGATGCGGGAGCGCACGGTCACCATCGGGTCGAGCGGCAAGACGTTCTCGTTCACCGGCTGGAAGGTCGGCTGGGTCAAGGGTTTTTCACCTGCCTATTGGACTCTGGCCGCGTGAACGCCTTGCCGGGCATCGGCCAGGATGGTCTCCGAAGGATCGACGGATACCCGGGTGAGGACGGTGGAGACATGAGCGGCAGGCCGCTGCTGAACCGCAGGCTGGACGGACTCGGGACGACGATCTTCGCGGAGATGTCGGCGCTCGCGACCGCGACTGGCGCGATCAACCTGGGCCAAGGCTTCCCAGATACGGACGGGCCGGAGGCCGTACGTGAGGCCGCCGTCCGTGCCCTGCGAGAGGGCTGCGGCAATCAGTACCCGCCTGGACCGGGCGTCCCGGAGCTGCGCACGGCCATCAGCGACCACCAGCGCCGCTTCTACGACCTGAACTACGACCCCGACACGGAGGTCCTGGTCACCGCAGGTGCTACGGAGGCAATCGCTGCGGCCATGCTCGCCCTCCTCGAACCGGGAGACGAGGTGATCGCCTTCGAGCCCTTCTACGACTCCTACGCCGCCTGCATCGCGATGGCCGGAGCGAAGCGCGTACCGCTCACCCTGTGTGCCCCGTCCTTCCGCCCGGACCTGGACGAGCTGCAAGCCAAGATCACCCCGCGGACGCGCCTTCTCCTCCTCAACACCCCCCACAACCCAACCGGAATGGTCCTCACCGCCGAAGAGCAGAGCGCCATCGCCGCACTCGCCGTCGAACACGATCTCCTCGTGGTCACCGACGAGGTGTACGAGCACTTGGTCTACGAAGGCACGCACCGCCCCATCGCTGCCCTGCCGGGCATGCGTGAGCGCACCGTCTCCATCTCCTCCGCCGGCAAGACCTTCTCCTTCACCGGTTGGAAGGTTGGCTGGGTCATGGCTGACGGCCCGCTCGTCTCCGCCGTCCGAACGGCCAAGCAGTACCTGACTTACGTCAGCGCGGGCCCCTTCCAGTACGCGATCGCCGAAGCACTGCGCCTGCCGGACGCCTACTTCGACAGCTTCCGCACCGACCTCCGCCGCAAGCGCGACCTGCTCGGCAACGGCCTACGCGCCGCCGGGTTCGAGGTCTACCAGCCCCAGGGCACCTACTTCATCACCACCGACATCACGCCCTTCGGCGAGAAGGACGCCTACGCCTTCTGCCGCGCCCTCCCCGAACGCTGCGGCGTCGTCGCCATCCCCAACTCCGTCTTCTACGACGACCCCGACGCCGGCCGCAGCCAGGTCCGCTTCACCTTCTGCAAGAAGGACGACGTCCTCCGCGAGGCGGCCGGCCGCTTGCGGCACCTGGCGTCCTGACCCACACCCTCTTCGTCCCGAAGGATCGGTTAATGAGCTTTCCTGCCTGGATTGTGTTTGCGCAGGTCAGGTGGGTGGTCCCGGTTGATCTCGGGTGGTGTGGAGGGGGCATCGGGAGCAGGGCGGCTCCCAGATGGCTCCAAGAGAAGGGGGATGCCGTGTCCCTCAGCTGGGAGGCTTCGCGGGGCCTATGCGTTGTCCGCGGCGCGGCGTCGAAGGTCATCAATGTAGTCCGTACGGAGAATGCGGCGGCATCGTGGTCGCTTCCCTGCGTTGATGTTCTCCACATACTGGGCAAGGCGTTCCGGACGACGTCGCCCAGGTCCACGCTCTGGGGAGAGGATTCGGCGAGGTACAGCGGTGCGCTGTCTGGCGGCCGGATCCGGTCCGCCCCCGGCGCGTCCTGGGGGAAGGACGCGCCGGGGGCGGCGTGTGGGGCGGGCCGGCCGGGGGTCAGGCTCCGGCGCCCACCTGTTCGAGGGGCGCCCACTGCTGCTTCTCAACCAGGTCGCGGTAGTGGGCGTCGGCCGTGATCAGGGCGGTGTGCGTGCCAGTGGCGGCCACCGTCCCGTCCTTCAGCACCACCACGTGATCCGCGTGCATGATCGTCGACATGCGGTGCGCGATGACCAGGACGGACCGTTCGCGGGCCAACTCGTCGACGGCGTCCCGCAGGCGCAGTTCGTTGTCCGCGTCCATCTGTGACGTCGGCTCGTCCAGGAGCAGTATCTCGGCGGGGCTGAGAAGCGCCCGGGCAAGCGCGAGCCGCTGCCGCTGGCCGCCCGACAGGTCCGTCTCCCGGCCCAGCGTGGTGTCCAGGCCCTGTGGCAGAGCCCGTACCGCGTCGTCGAGTCCTACCGACGCGAGGGCCGCCATCAGCCGCTCGTCCAGGGCGGCCGGGTCCTCGTCGCGGGTGTCGCCGAGACCGAGCAGCAGATTCTCCCGGACGGTGCTCTCCAGCAGGGTGAAGGACTGGTCGACGTAACCGATCCGCGAGCGCAACTCGCCCAGCGGCCAGCGGGCCACGTCATGGCCGAACACGCTCAGCGTGCCCTGGTCACAGTCCAGGAAGCGCTCGATCAGGTGGAACAGAGTCGACTTGCCTGCCCCCGAGTGGCCGACGACGGCGGTCAGTCCGCGGCGCGGCGCGCTGAACGACACGTCTCGCAGGGCGGGCCGGCCGGGGTAGGAGAACGACACGTGCTCGAACCGGACGGCGTGGGTCGCGGAGTCGTCAGAAGGGATGCCGGTGAGCGGTCCGGCGTGCGCCTCGTCGGGCTCAGTCGGTGCGGACAGCAGGTCCTCGAAGCGGGCCTTCGCGGCGAGGCCGGTCTGGAGCCGGCCGAACCCCAGAACGAGGATGGTGACCGGGCTGACCAACTGGAGCAGGTAGAGGATGAAGGCGATGAAGTCCGCCAGGGACAGCGCGCCGTCGGTGATCCGGGCGCTGCCGGCGATCACGATGCCGGCCAGCGCAACCTCCTGGCCGAGCGACATCAGCGGCAGCACCACCGACTGCAGACGGGACGCGCGCAGCATCTGGTCGGTGAGGGCGGCGGCGTCACCGGTGAGCGCCTCGGCTGTGCGCCGCTCCGCCCGGTATGCCTTCACCGTCAGGAGCGAGGTGAGGGCGGTGGTGAACCGCTGGGCGAGCGTCCCGGTGGCGATCTGGATCGACTCGTAGCCCTTGCGGACCCGGCGCAGCACGTACCAGATGGCCAGGCCGGCGAGGGCGAAGGCGGCGAAGGCCAGCCCCACGAGCAGCAGGTCGATCATCGCCATCAGGACGATGGTGCCGAGGATTGAGGCCAGGGCGACCGGCACCTGCACAGCTCCGACGTCGACCACCGATCGCAGCAGCATTGCGTCCGAGGTGATCCGGGCGACGAGGTTGCCGGGACCGGCCGCGCGAACGGCGGGCAGCGGCATCCGCAGCGAGTGTTCCATGACCCGCGAGCGCAGCCGCAGGACGAACCGTTCACCGGTGCGGGCCAGCAGGTACCCCGAGAGGGAGGAGGCCGCGGCGCCGCCCAGTGCCAGTGGCACCATCCAGGCCAGCACATCGATGACCGAGTCGTTCTGGCCGAGGGCCTTGATGAGGTCCCGGACCAGGAGCGGGACGGCCAAGGTGGCGGCGGTCGCCGCCAGGCTCAGGAGCAGGGCGGTGACGACCGATGCGGAGTTGTCCCGGACCAGGTCGCGGAAGACCTGGACGCGGTGTGCGGCGGTCGCCGGGGTGGTGAGGCCGGTCTTCATGCGGGAGTCCCTTCCGAGGACGGTCGTGAGGACGCCCGGCCGGCGCCCCATTGGGCGCCGGCCGGGCACCGGATCAGCAGCCGGACGAGACCGTGTAACCCGCGCTGAAGCTGGCGGACGCACCGATCGACGCGAGCACGGACTCGACCGAGACGATGGTGATCGTGGTCGTCGGGCTGATGGCCGGGGCCTCGGCCGTGGCGTCCGCGGCGATCTCGGCCGAGTCGGTGTACGCGGTGTAGCCGGCGATGAGCTGGTCCGCGGTGTTCATGATTCCTCCGTTGGCGATCTGGTGGAAAAGAAGCTGACGCTGGAATTTCTCTCACGGACGCCGCCGACGGGCCACCCCCTTTCTTTGGGTGAATCGCGCGACTGGCTGCGCGAATGCATGGGAAAGATTCTTTACTGGCCCACTTTCGTGACTTTCATGCTTTGGTCAGGGGTAACGGAAAAGGCCGGTGGAACAGTCCGTCGGGACTGTTCCACCGGCCTTCTTGGCGCGGGGTTTCACGTTCCTTCTCACTCCAGGGCGCACTCGGCCCGCTCGCCGGGCGGTATGCCCAGGGCGACGCCGGTGAACCGGTGCGGACCGTAGTGTGCGGCGGCGGCCTGCGCGACCTGCGCGGGTGTCACCTGCCGCAGCAGTTCGGGGAAGGTGGTCAGCCAGCCGGGGTCCAGGCCGTGCCCGAGCACCCCGGCGTACGCGGAAGCCAGGCCCGACTGGGAGGTCTGTCCGATCCAGGTGAGGCCGGTCATGTGCGCGCGGGCGGCGTCGATCTCCGCCGCGCCGGGCGGGCGTGACGTCAGATCTCGCAATTCGCGTTTCACTGCGTGCAGAGATCGCGTGACATTTTCCGGAGCGGTCGCATAAGAGATCAGGATGGAGGGGCGGGGAAAAGAATCGTCGATGGTTGATTCGATCTGGTAGGCCAGCCCTTCATTCTCCCGCAGTTCCCGCATGAGTCGCGACGAGAAATACCCGCCGAACAGGCAGTTGGTGAGTGAGAGCGCGGCGAACGAGGGATCGTTCCGGTCCGGTGCAGGGGCGGCGAGCAGAACCTGCGCCGTCGTCGCGTCGCCGCCCCACGAGACGGCGCGTATCCCGTGCCCGGCCGGCGGCGGCGCGGGCGGCGGCGCGGCCGGCCGCGTCGCGGTGCCAGTCCACAGGGCGTACGCACGCGACGCCTCTTCGGCGAGGTCGTCGGGTGCCACGACCACCGCGTACGCGCCCCGGGGGTGGATGTGCGCCGCGTGCAGCGCTGTCACGTCGGCGGCGGTGACGGCGAGCAGCGCGTCCGGTCCCGGATGTCGCTCCCGGCACCCCGGGTAGGCGTGCGCGTACAGGGCCGCGTGCGCCGCGGTGCGCGGATGGGCGAGCCGCCCCGGTGCCCGGGCGGCGAGAGCACGGGCCGCGGCCGCGCACGCCTCCTCGGTGAGCCGGGGCCGGGCGAGCACGCGGGCGAGCAGCCGCAGGGCCCACGGCGCGGCGGTCGCCGGCACCGACGCGTTCAGGGCGAGCCAGGTGCCCGTCCAGGCGACGGAGACGAGCGTGCCCTCGCGGCGGGGGTCCGCGTCGACGCCCGCGGTGACCTCTCGGGCGCACTCCTGCGCGGTCAGGGTGGCCAGGACGTCGGCTGTGGCCGGATCGACGGCGTGCGCGGGCAGGGGTGCGAGCATCCGGATCTCGGCCAGCGGCACCGTCTTGGACCGCACGGCCACCAGGCGCAGACCGGTGCCGAGCACGGCGTCGGTGTACGGCGGCGGGACGAATGTGCGGGGCGGGCCCAACGGCGGCAGCGCGGTGGCGCGCGCGGTCATACGGGGGCCACCTCCCGGACGCGCAGGCGCAGGACCGCGCGGGGGACTGCCAGCAGGTTCCAGGCCGCGGCGGCGACTTCGTCGGCGGTGCAGCGGCCAATCAGGCCGGGTAGCACGTCGACCAGGTGCGGGCGGCCGTGCAACAGTGTGAACGCGCCGATGTGCCGGGTGCGATGCACCAGGCTGTCGTAGGTCCGGGAGAGGGAGACGCACAGCTGGGCTCGGGTGCGCGTCAGCTCGTCGGCCGCCGGGCCGTGCTCGGCGAGCCAGGTCAGGACCCGGTCGGTCTCCGCGCGGACGTCTTCGGCGTCCGCGTCCGGCCGCAGGGTGACGACGGTCTGGAAGGTGTCGGGGTCGCGGGCCTGGAGTGGTCCGAAGAAGCCGCAGCCGGACCGAACGGCTGTGGCCAGGCCGGTCCCGGTGACCAGGCGGGCGGTCAGCCGGGCCCGGTCGGTGCCGCTCAGCAGTGCCGCGAGCACCATGTGGGCGACGTACGCGGGCAGCGCGTGGGACGGATCCGGAAGCCGGTGGCCCAGGGCGAGGGCGGGCAGGGGGGCGCGGGCGTCCTCGTGGTCGCCGGTGCGTTCGCGGACCGGGGGCGCTTCGGCGAGGTCGGGCAGGGGAGCGGCGGGCCGCGGGGGCAGGGCGGCGAAGTGGTGGAGCACCAGGCGTTCGGCCTCGACCTCGTCGAAGCCGCCGCACACGGTGAGCACGGCGCGGGACGGTGCGTAGTGCGCGGCGTGGAAGGCGGTGCACTCCTCGGGCGTCACCTGACGCAACCCCGCCAGATCCCCGTAACCGTCGTGGGCGTTGGCGAACGACGCGTACAGCACGGACGGGAGGACGGTCCAGGGGAAGCCGCCGTAGGGGCGGCCGGTGACCTGTGTGGCGATCTCCTCACGGATCACCCGCAGTTGGATGCCCAGGCCGTGCGCGTCCAGCCGGACGCCCGCCATCCTGTCGGCCTCCAGGAAGAGCAGCCGGTCCAGTGCCGCGGTAGGGGCGACCTGGTAGAAGTCCGTGTAATCCTGGTGCGTCGATGCGCCGGCGGTTCCGCCCGAACCCTGTACGGCCCGGATGTGTTCGCCGGGACCGACCGAGGCGCTGCCCTGGAACATGGCGTGCTCGAAGAGGTGGGCGAAACCGCTGCGTCCAGCGGGGTCGCCGCGAAATCCGGTGCCGTAGTGGACGGCCACGCCGACGGCGGGCGCGCCGCCCCGGGCGTCGAGTACGACGCGCAGTCCGTTCTCGAGAGTCAACTGCCGCACGGTGCGCGTCCCTTCGGGTATTCGGTTACGGGCGGTAGGGAGTCGGCGAGGGCGACCGCCGCCCCGGCACCCGGGTCAGGGTGCCGGGCCGGCCGGGTCGCAAGAAGCCGGGGTGCTTGGTCAGCAGCCCTTGCCGACGGTCACGCCCACGCTCATGCTGAGGCCCGCGCTGCAGGCGTAGGAGGACTCGGCGATGGAGACGGCGATCGAGAGGCTGACCGGGCTGATCTCCGGCGCTCCGCCGTCCTGGGCGGCGGCGATCTCGTCGGCGGAGGTGTACGCGGCGTAGCCGGCGAGCAGGGTGTCGGTGGTGTTCACGGTGACTCCTTTTCGGGATGGGAATGCGGCGCTGTGCTCCGCGATTGGAGGGAATTACATTCCGGTCCGGCCGGACATCCGAATGCGGTCCTGAATTCTCCGACTCGACCGGATCCCGGAATTCCTCGACCCTGTGAACCGAGACCGGAACGATGGAATCGAGGGGTTTTTGGCGGCAGGCTCAGCAGCCCTTGCCGACGGTCACGCCCACGCTCATGCTGAGGCCCGCGCTGCAGGCGTAGGAGGACTCGGCGATGGAGACGGCGATCGAGAGGCTGACCGGGCTGATCTCCGGCGCTCCGCCGTCCTGGGCGGCGGCGATCTCGTCGGCGGAGGTGTACGCGGCGTAGCCGGCGAGCAGGGTGTCGGTGGTGTTCACCAAGACTCCTCGGGAGAAGGCGATTCGGCGGAACCGTTCCGCCGTCGACTCCTTTTCTATACGATTCACCGGGGATAACACCATGGAAAAAAAATATGACTCACCGGAATTACGGTGAAGCTTTACCTCCGCTTTTTGCTCGGGTCTCTCCGCTCTTTGTGCCCCGTGAGAGGCGCCGCCGGGAGAAAGGTCCGCGGCGGCGCCGGGCGGGCAGGGACCGTCAGGCGGGCAGTTGCTCCACGTAACGCTTGGCCATCGGCAGCGAGACGTAGGGGTAGTTGTCACGCACCTCCTTGATCGCCGCCACCTTCCCGCGGGTCCTGAGGATCCCCTGGACGCGGTCCTCGTCCACCTGCTGCCGGAATCCCTCGTAGGACCCGTAGCGCTTGGTGAACGCCTGAACGCGCTTCTTCGACGTGTGCTCACCGGCCACGCCCAGGACCGTCGAGATGCCGACGGCGATGGCCCCTGAGATGTTCTCGATCATGCTTGGCCTCCCTTGTTTCGTGTATCGGCCCCGGTTTCCTGGCCGGAGCTCGGTGGGTCTCCGATAAACCCGGCTATTCTGCCCGTTCGAACACGGACACATGCCGGGGGCTGAGTGCCGTGAAGGGTTCCTTGCGCCAGCCGGCAGTGCGTTCCACCAGCCGAAGCCCGGCCAACTCGGCCAGCAGGTCGATCTCCTGGGGGAACGCGTAGCGCAGCACATGCTGGGTGGTCTGCGGCGCTCCGCCGTCCAGGATCGTATGCGTGGCGACCATGAGCTGCTGTGAGCGGTCCACCATCAGGGTGTCCAGCATGATCGCGTTCTCGCCGAGGAAGCGCATCGACAGGTCCGGCTTGGTGAGCACGTGGTAGGGCGACGGGTCGAAGGCTTCCAGAACGAAACGGCCCCCGGGTGCCAACTGGTCGCGCACGTTGCGCAGGCAGTTGAGCTGTGCCTCCCGCGAGACGGCCACGAAGAACGTGTTCAGGACGAGTGTCACGAGCGGGAAATCGCCACCCATGTCGAGCCCCGGCTGGGTGAAGTCCCCAAGCTCCACGGTGACTTCGCCCTTGCTGTCCCGCTCGACCAATTTGGCGATCATCGACTCGGACGCGTCGACGCCGAAGACGCGGTAACCCCGCTCGGCCATCGGGACCGCGATCCTTCCGGTGCCGACACCGAGTTCGAGTACCCGCGCGCCGGGCTCCGCGAGCGTGGCGAAGAACTCCAGGGCCGCGTCCGTGTCGAAGCCGATGGGGTACATCTGCTCGTAGACGCTGGCCATCTTCTCGTTGTAATGGGCGTTCTGCGCTATCACGGTTCCTCCGTTTCCAAGGCCACGTCCGGTGCCGCGGGTGCGCCAGTGAGGCCGTCGATGGTGCCCATGGGGTGGTCCAACAGCGCGGCGAGCACGTCCAGGTGATCGGTGAGCCGGTCGTCCCAGCCGACGAACGCCGCGTAGTCGAGGCAGTGCGTGAACATGCGGAGCACGGCCGACCGTGCCACCGCGTCGAGGCCGGCGGACGCCGGAAGAGGTCCCGGGCCGTCGGCGTAGCCGCGCAGCAGAGCCGTGGTCGCCGAAGCGCAGTGGGCGGCGGCGTCCTCGGCCAGCCCGGTGAAGTGCAGCAGCCGGAACTCGGCCAGCTCGCCGACGATCCAGCCCAGATCGTGGGAGGCGGGCCCGGCTGCGAGTTCCTCGCCGGTCAGCAAGACGCAGTCGGCCGCATCAGGGGTGGGCACCTGGGAGCCCAGGCCGGTACCACCGAGCAGCAGCACGGGCGGTGCCGTGCTCGCGCCCGGATCCGTGCACCAGGAGGCAGCCACGGCCATCCGCTCGGGCCCCAGGACTCGGCGGGCCTCCTGCCATAACCGCGTTGCCCGGCCGACGTTCTGACGACCCGCCAGCCAATGCGCCAGCCTGCGCGGTCCGGCTGGGCCCCCGGCCACGGGAACGTCGGCGAAGGAGGTGTGCACCTGCCGCAGTACCTCTCCCACCCGCTCCAGCAGCCGCGGCAGGGCGGCCCAGTGCGTGGGAGCCGCTGCCCGGTTGCCCAGTACATGTCCGAGCGAGTACGGCGCGGGCGCCGGGTAGCGGCGCTCGACGGCGCCCGCTCCCCGTATCGGCAGCGGCCCGTAGTCCTCGGCGCGCACCCGCTCCTCGGCACCCAGCACCACCCGGGTGCCCCCAACGGCCCAGCCCCGCGCGGCGCGCGCTGCGTGGGCCAGAGCCGCGGGCACCGGCGTGAAGTCCTCCGGCCGGTCCGGCCCGGCGGTACGGGACCACAGGAAGCCGTCGCCGGCCCGCGTCACCCGCGTCGCCAGGTATCCGGTGCCGAACAGGGCGAGGGCGGGCGGCCTCCGCACGGTTTCCGGGTCCCCGGGGGTAGCTCGCGCCAAGGCGCTCCGGGAGGTCACGACGCGGCCCGGGTGTCCGGACGGCCGGCGGTCCGCTGCCGTGCGATCGCCGTCCGGAGCCGTTCGGCTGTCGCGATCACCGTCGGCATCGGCGCGTTGAGCGCGGCGTCCCAGCGACCGGTGGTGCTGCTCAGCCCCGCGACCGGCGGCACCACCGCCACGTGCGGCGCCTCGGCCAGCATTTCCCGGGCCCGCTCGTACGCCCGGGAGGTCAGACCGCCGGGCGGCAGCGCGGGCGCCAGCACCTGCGGGACCGTACTGCACTGCATAGCCAGCAGGACGGGGCTGTCGCACATGCCGTTCGCCAGCCGTGTACAGAAGCTGAGCGTCGCGGGTGCCACCACGAACGTGTCTGCCCACTCCGCCAGTTCGACGTGCAGGGCGCTCGTGGAGGGCTCGTCCGGCCAGAGGTCCATCTCGACCGCGGTACCGCTGAGCGGGGCCAGCGCCTGCCGAGTCACGAACCGGCCCGCCGAGCGCGTCAGCACCACCCGCAGTTCCGTCTCCGGGTACGCGCGACGCAGCCAGTTCGTCCAGAACGGCGTGTGCGCCGCGGGAAGGGAACCGGTCACCACGAGGATCAGCCGCCGTCCACGGAACACCGGGATCTCGCCCAACTCCGGATGGAGCGTCGTGTCAGTCATCGGTGGCGACCGCTTCCAGGATCTCGCCGAGGTCCTCCATGGCCGCCCGATCGCCCTCGGTGAGATAGACACCGCAGACGTTGAGCACCACTTCGTCGACCCCCGCCTCGCGATGCGCACGGACCACCTTCGCGATGTCCTGCGCCGTGCCCGTGGCGAACACCTGCTGCTCGATGAGTGCCTCCGCGCCCTTGACCGGTTCGGCCAGGTCCGCCGGCACGCCGGCACGGCGCAGCATGTCCGTGTAGTGCTCCGACGACAGGTGCGGTCCGGTCGCCGTGAAGACGGTGCGGCGCAGGTTGCGGCCGGGCCGCTCCAGCGCGGCGTGCAGCACCGACACGACCCGCGGCGGACGGACTCGCCCGGCCTGCTCGGCCCCCCGCACCATGGCGGGGATCAACGCGTCCTTGATGTACCAGTGCGGTGTCAACCAGGTGATCGCGACGTCCGCGACCTCGCCCACTGTGCGGGCCATGCCGGTGCGCAGCACCCCGAGGCCCACCTCGATGGGCGGCGCCGGTACGTGCATGAGCGGCGCCGTCGACGTGAAGTACTCGCCCTCGTGCACGACCCGTTCGCTGTCCAACAGCCGGCGCATCACCGTCACGTACTCCCGCATGGCGCGCAGCGGCTTCGGGTACGGCTCGCCGAGCAGTTGGCGCTGGAAACCCACCGGTCCCGGGCCGAACCCCGCCACGTACGGGGCGCCCGACAGCGCGCTGATCGAGCGGGCCTCGACAGCCGCCTGGTACGGGTGGCGCAGGATCGTCAGCGCCACGCTGGTGCCGAGCGCCACCCCGGGGACCCGGGCGGCGAACGCCGCGAGCGCCAGGTGCGTCTCGACCCGCAGCGACTGCCCGAGCCAGAGTCGGCGCACCCCGGCCTCGCGGGCGAACGTGCCGATCTCCACCATCGGGTCCAGTGCGTCGGGCTGGATCGGGAAGATCGCGGATATGTGCTTCAGGGGACGGTTCATGCCTCAGCCTCGGCTTTCTCGGGTCGGGCGCCGGTCGCGCGCCGGGTCATCCGGCGCAGGACGCGCGGGGCAACCAGGAAGCCCGCGAGGGCCCAAGCGCCGTTGATCAGGTACACCTTCGGCAGATCCCAGGTGCTGCCGGCCTCCGCGGCGAGAGCTGCGTCGGGCAGCATCGCGGCCCGTATGCCCTGGGCCGTCCACTTCAGGGGGAAGCCCTGGACGACGTCCTGCACGGCGCCCGGCAGCGAGGTGACGGGGAAGTAGATGCCCGAGAACAGCATCAGGGCCAGCAGCGGGATCATCAGGAAGCCCAGCGCCTCACGGGCGTTGGGCAGTACGGCCCCGAGCACCGCGCCCAGCGGAACCAGGGCGAGCAACCCGACGGCGGGCACGGACAGCAGCACGAGCCAGTCCCGGACGCTCCCGGGCCCCGATGTGCCCAGCACAAGCACTCCCGCTGCCAGGGTGAGCGCGCCACCGCCCACCGCGGTCGTCACCACCACGACGGTCTTGGCCACGAGATAGGCGGGCATGCCGTGCGGCACCGCCCGCATGCGCAGCAGGGTGCCGTCCTCCCGCTCCACGGCCAGCGTCTGCACCAACGTCAGGAGCCCCGCCTGGACCACCATCGTGGTCACGCCGCCGGCCACCAGCAGATCAGCCATCGGCACGGTCGAGCCGGGGATGTCGCCGTTGACGACCGCCCCCAGCACGATGAACAGCAGCGGGGTGCTCAGCAGCGTGAACGCCTCACGCGGAGTGCGCACCAGCTGGTGCACCTCGATCAGCCCCCGGCGGACCCCGACTGCCAGCACCCGTCCGAACCCGTGTCCGGCGCCGCGTGGCCCCGGCGACGTCCCGTCCACACGTTTCATGTTCACCCCTCCGCTTCCGCGACCATGCGCAGGTACACGTCCTCCAGCGTGGGCCGGTGGACCTCCAGCCCAGGGATCGGCCCGCCGAACTTCTGGTGCAGCTCCCACACCAGACGGGACGGGTCCGCCGCCCGTTGCTCCCGGCGTTCCCCGCCGTCGGTCCAGACGACCCGGGCCCGTGCCCGCGCCTCCTCGGCGAGCTGCGCGCCCGTGCCGAAGGCGGCGATCCGGCCGTCGATCAGCACGGCCGTGCGGTCGGCGAGCCGCTCCGCCTCGTTCAGGTCGTGCGTGGTCAGCACCATCGTCATGCCGTCCTCCCGCAGCCGCTCGATCAGCTCGTGGAACTCGCGGCGCGCCACAGGGTCGAATCCCGCCGTCGGCTCGTCCAGGAACAGCAGTCGCGGGTCGCCGATGATCCCCAGGGCGACGTCCAGGCGTCGCCGCTGGCCGCCGGAGAGTTCCCGGCACGTCTTGCGGGCCTGCGCGGTCAGCCCCAGCGTGTCGAGGGTCCCGGCCACGGAACGCGGCGCGGGGTAGTACGAGGCGACGTGCTCCAGCAGTTCGCCCACCCGCCACCGCGCGTGGTCGCGCCAGGACTGGAGCACCACGCCGACCTGCGCGCGCCACCGTTCGTCCGCGCGCGCCGGATCCTGGCCCAGCACCTCGACGTGTCCTTCGGTCGGCGTCCGGAAGCCCTCGAGGATCTCGACGGTGGTGGTCTTCCCCGCCCCGTTGGGGCCGAGCAGGGCCAGCAACTCCCCCTGCTCGACCGTCAGATCGACTCCCCGCAGCACGTCCTGTCGCCCGTACCGCATGGTCAGGTCCCGTACGGTGATAGCCGGCGCGACGTCAGTCGGACCGTGCATCGTCATGCCCCTCCCGCGTTCGATGTTGTTGCAGTCGCCGGGTGTAGGTCCGGCGAGGGATTCCCAAGATCACGCAGTACCTCGAAACGGGGATTCCCAGTTCGGTGCGGAGCGCTTCGAGGTCCTCGAAGGGACCCTGGGGCGGTCCCCCGTGCGCCGCCAGGCCATCACTTCCACGTACGCCTCGCCGAGCGCCTGCTTGAGCCGGTGCACCTCCTCGATGAGGGCCGCCTCGCGCTGCGAGCCCGACGGCGGAGCCGCACCGGCCAGCGCCATGCTGCCGCCCTCGAGGAATTGGCGGCGCCAGTTCGCGATGGACTGCTCCGACACCTGGGCCGCGCGGGCGGCCTCCGAGACCGTGCACTCCTTGGCCAGTACCGCGAGGACCAGCCGCGTCTTGTCCTTAGCCGGCAGCGCCGGCGGCCTGGGCACGCTCACGCCTCCTTGCGCGGACTCACCCGCGGATCGGCGTGCGGCTGGCGCAGCCCGCGCGCCGGGTGAGCCGGGTCGACGCCCGCCTCGCGCAGCGCGTGGGCGACCGCCGCGTCCCGGGACGGGTACTGCGGGGACAGGGCGTGCTCGACCAGAGCCTGCGCCATGAGGGCGGAGCGGTGCTCGCCGAAACTCATGTGGCGTCGGCCCGGCCGATCGTCGTCGGGCTCCCACGCGGCAGCGAAGCCCGGCGCGATCTCGTACGTGAACGGGGAGGTGTCGGGCCCCAGCCCCGGCACGTCCCGCACCGCCTCGCGCACCGCGTCCAGGGCGTGCAGCGCGCCGGTGTCCAGATAGACGACGAGCGCGTCACGGCGCGGGAACAGCAGCGGGGAGGAGGACACTTTGGCCCGGTAGGGGACCGCGGCCGACTCCAGTGCGCCCAGCACGACACCCCACACGTCCGCCGCGTACCGGGCCTGCGTGATGTGCGTGTACAGGCGCAGCACCGGCCCGGCGGCGGGCCGTCCTCGCGAGCCGTCCGCGAGGAAGAACCCCGGTGACAGCGCGGGCCGCGCGGCGGGCACCACGAGGTCGGCCCACACCGCCTCGGATGCCTGCGCCGCGCGCAGGGCCGCGGCGCGCAGGGTGCCGTCTGGGTCCGTCGGGCCGTGCGGACCAGTGGCCGGCACCAGCACGCGCACGCCCTCGATCTCCATCACGGGCTGGTCGTCATGCAGCCCGTGCACCCGAGCCCGGTACGGCGTCGTGGTGTGCGGGGTCGCCTCGTGCAGGGGCTGTTCGAAGGCTGTGTCGCGCAGGGTGCGCGGCAGCGTCTCCTCACCGCCTGGGCGGCCCGCGTGCAGGTTCTCGTAGATCGACACGGCCAGCCGGTCGCGCAGTTTCACCGGGGTGTCGGCGGTGACCTCGGCCGTTCCGACGCGGGCCGCCAGCCCGTCGTCAGCGATGTGCACCGTGCTGAGCGCCCGGGCCAGCCGGGGGGCGAGCCCGTCGACGGCGAGGGGCATCGGGTCGGTCCGCAGCGTCGTCATCGTCCGGCCTCCAGTCCGAGGGCCCCGACGAAGTTCTGCGGGGCGAGCAGTGCGGTGCGTCCCACGCCCATGGCCGCCCGGGTGACCGCGGGTAGTCGGCTGCCGCGGCCGGCCGTCGCCATGGCGCGGTCGATCATGTGCCAGCCCGCGAACGCGGTGGCGCGGGTGGCCAGTTGCGAGTCAGTGGTGGTCCGGGTCGAGCGGTAACCGGCCCAGAACGCGCTGATCAGCGGACGGACCCGGTCCATCTCCGCAACACCACGCGCGACGATCTCCTCGTGCGTGGCCTCGCGCACGTCGAGCGTGGCCGGCGGGGCGTCCCGCCCGGGTGAGGTGAGGCCGGTGATGGCCCGGAAAAGCCACTCGCCTGCCAGGGAGCCGATGTCGCGGGCCGCGTCCGCCCAGCGGAACTCCTCGCCGTCGGTCAGATGGAGCGTGCCGTGCGACAGCAGGAACTGGTCGAAGCGCAGGTCACAGTGGGCCGTGACCTGGGGCGCGGCCGCCTCCGAGCGGCGCAACGCGGCCAGAGCCTCGGTGAGTTCGGGGTCGCCGTGCAGGATGCGCCAGAGCGTGACCTCCGCGAAGGTCAGGTTCATGAAGCCGCTGAGGGGGAGCGCACGCAGCAGCCCCAGACTGGGGAAGGGGAAGGACGAGCGGTCCAGGCCGTCCACATGAGCCGTGCCGTCGAGGGCCTCGCCCAGGCTGTGCAGCACACCGACGGCCCGTCCGGCGCGCCGGGCCAGCGTCGCGTCCAGTTCTTCGTCCGCGGATAGTTCCGCGAACGTGCGCGTCTCGTCGAGCAGCCGGAACACCAGCACCTGGGACGTGTCGTCGCCCCCGACGAGTTCTGGAGTGTGAAGGTCGGGCGAACCGTGCGCCGCGATCATGGTGGCGAAGGACCGGCTGCGGGCGATCCGGAGCGCCGCGTCCTCGGGGCCGCCGTCGAGGGAGACCCGCTTGACGAACACGCCCACGCCCGCCGAGGTCGTCCCGGCCCAGTTCTCGTTGCGGCCGAAGAGAGACTCCACGTCCTCGGTCGCGAGCCGTCCGAGACCGAGCTGGCCCAGCAGAGCGTTGACCGCCGGCACCGCCTCCAGGTCCGACGGGGTGAATGTGGCGCGCTGTCCCTGCACTTGGCCCCCTGGTTGTGATGTTTCTGTAGGCATCGCGGGATGGATGATGCCCACGGCGGTCCGGGCGGCACATCGGCCGTACGGGGTTCGTCACCCCGCCGTCCGGCGGGGTGACGAATCCCGCGTGACGGCGGGGCGGCGGGCCCGCCGGGCGGGTACCGGCGCGGCGGCGCCTCCGGGCAGAAAGATCAGGTCAGTGCCGGAGTCGGGACTTCCGCGGGGCTGCGGCGCGGCGCGCCGGACGGGCCGGCACGGGACACCGGCGTCCGTGGCGCAGGTGTCGGAAGTTGGCTTGTTCTTCACCTAGTTCACACAGGCAACGGCTCACGAACCTCTGCACAAGCTCAACTTTGAGCGAAAACATTGAGATCTGTTCGTGGTGCCCGCACGATTGATCGCGAGGTTCCGCTTGACGACCAACAGGCGGGAACAAGACCACACATGGGGGAAGCGCGTGATTGGCGTTCTTGTGTCGCACGATGATCATCTGGCGCGGCTGGGCCTCGGTGCAGTGCTGGACGGGGCGCACCATGTGGAGGTCAAAGGCACGTGCAGCGAGAGCGACGTCGCCCTGGCCGCCCGCCGGTGCCGCCCCGACATCGTCGTGGCCGGCCTTTGTCCGTCCGCACGCAGGATTTCCCGCTATCTCAGCGCACTCCGGCGCCAGAGGCAGCAGCTCGAGATCATCCTGCTGGTGCGTGACGTCGATGCGGACGTCGCCAGTGAGGCGCTGCGCGGCGGGGCCGCGGCCGTCCTCCACCCGGACGCCGCGCCCGAGGTGCTGCACAACGCGATCGCCACCGTCGCCGCCGGCAACCGGGTCGTCACCTCGGCCGCCATGCTCTCCTTGATCGACGAGCTCCACCGCACCAGCCTGCCCGTGGAGGTCCGGGCCCGGGTCAGTGCCCTCACCCCCCGCGAGGCCCAGGTCTGCACCATGCTCGCCGAGGGACTGTCGAACGCCGAGATCGGCCGTCAGCTGGTGCTGAGCCCGGCCACGGTGAAGGACCACGTGAGCGTGATCTACAGCAAGCTCGGCACACGCAACCGCGTCGAAACGGCGGTCCTCGCCGACCGGCTCGGCCTGACCCGCCCCCTGCTCACCGCCTGAGCGCAGCGGGGTGACGACGGCGCCGGCACCCGGCCCGCGGTGGCATGCCCCGCCGCTCGCCACGAGGCCGGCTCCGGGCAGCTCTGCCCCGAAGCCCATGTCCGCGCCGCGTCGTCACCGACCTCGCCAACGGCGGCCAGCGGGAAGACAGCGATGCCGACCTCCTGGTCCTCTTCGACGCCGGCTACGACACCCCGCGTATCGCCTACCTGCTCGACGGCCTGCCGGTCGAAGTTCTCGGCCGGCTCCAGCACCGCCTCACGGGCACCTCACGTGGATCCCGTCACCGACTCCGCCCCTGAGCCGGCTCAGGTACTCGCCGCCGGCGGACAGGATGCCGCGCAGGGGGATGTCGTCGCCGGCCATCCAACGGCCCTGGTCGAGCAGCGTGAGGATGGCGCAACGCAGCAGGCTCATCTCGTCGCGTTCCAGAGCGGTGCAGATCGGGCAGGCGTCGTAGTCGCAGGTCCAGGCGGACACGGTCGAACGGGGCATGGCAGGTGGGCCTTTCAGCGATGGGTGGTTGGAAGTGCGGGGGGAGCGTTCAGTGGGGGTGGCCTGTACGGGCGGGCACCTGGTGCTCGGCCTTGACCGCGTTGACGACGCTCTGGGCAAGGTCGGTGCCGACCTGGTGGCCGTCGGCACGGACGGCTGCCTTAAGGGAGTCACGCGAGAGGCGACCCGTCTCGCGGTAGATGCGCTCCGCGTACGCGATGAGGACATCCCGCGGCAGGTCGGGCTTGCGACCCAAGCGTTTCGGCTCCGGCGCCTCGCCAAGCTCGGCACCCACGTCTCTGGCCATACTCACCTCCGCGCCCGCATCGGTAGCGGTTCGAGGGCGGACGATGGATTCCGGGCGGTTCGACCGGTGTACGCCTTCGTCGCCCGGATTCGGTACGGCCTTGGGGCGCTTGGGCCTTGCCCGCTTCGCCACGGCAGCGCTGGGCTGGCTGACTCGGTCTCCGGGCGTCTCCCACCGTTCGGGCAGCGGGAGCGAGGCCAACCGGGTGGCCTGCTGTCGAGTCCCGAGCTTCCGCAGCAGCAGCTCGTCCTGGCGAAGATCACCGTCAACATCGGCCCTCTCCAGCGCTTTGTGCAGGCGCCGAGTCGCACGCCGGCCACGCCCCTTGTTGCGCTTCATCTCGGGCATCGCCTCGATGCGGAGGATCAACGCGACGGCCCGGCTCAGGGCGCGCTCGCGGATGAGTCGTGCGGCATCGGCGTCCTGGTCGTGGATGCCCAGGCGCGCCAGCAGTCGCTCGCGTGCCTGCCGGCCGAGGATCGCGAGCAGGCTGCGTGAGGCGGCCTCGGGGGTGTGGTTGCGTAGCTCGATTCCCATGGCCAGGTGCCAGAGGACTGCGGCCATGACCGGGCCGATCAGGGCGCGGACCGTGCCACCGACGGGACCGGACTCGGCGTAGGCGGGGATGATCTGGCCTCCGGTGATCACCCATACCAGGACGCCAGGCGGCCCCGGCGCCTGCCTGGGACCCTTCAGGTTCTGGCGCGCCAGCAAGGCCATTGCGAACAAGGCCAGTTCAGCGATGGCGAACATGAAGGCGCGCTCGACGGTGCTGCCCATGCCGAGGTAGTCGGCGGCGAAGCGCCAGCTGGTGTCCGCGCTGTAGGCGGTGCAGCCGATCGCGGCGACAGCGGCAACCGGGATGGCGGCGGTGCCACGTCGCTGCCCGACACCAGGCTTCCGGGTGCGTCGGCGCAGCAGCCATCCAGCGAGCAAGGCAACGACGAGGAACGGCGCGCCGATCGCGAGCAGGGACGAGCGTTCGAAGGGGTAGGTCACGCAGCTCCCTGTCGGGTGATTTCCGCGGCGGCGAGGTCGAGGCGCGTCGGGTGAGGCGTGGCGCGGGGCGCATTGCCTCGGGCGCGGCCGTCGGGACCCACGAGTCGACTGCGGCAGGGTTCGCCCTCGCGGGCATGGCACCACGGGCACCCGACGCCAAGGGCGTCCGGGAGCCCTGCGGCGACGGCGGCCTCGCGTGCGGCACGGGCCGGACGGTAGGGGGCGAGCGCGGCGCGGATTGTCGGTGGGACGCACGATCCGATGGCGCGCACGCGGGCCTCCACGTCGGGGTGCGGGCCACCGTTGGTGAGCTGTCGGTGCGTCGAGGGCGCAGCCGTTCCGATGGCTACGGCCTGCCGGGTGCCGAGCAGTTCGGCCCGCCATGCGGTCGGGTCGTCGGGGTCGGCGGCCAGCGTGGGGTCGGTGTGCCGGTCGATACGGTCGCGGCGGTACGTGCGCCACGCGCGGGCGACGTCCACGGGCAGGATCGGGTAGGGCGAGCCGAGGACGTGCGCCCGAATCGCCTCGCGGACATCCCAGCCGTGGTCCGTGGCGAAGGGGACGTCGTGGAGCAGTTCGTGCCACTGGGCGAGCTGGTCGCGGGCCTCGCCTGGATCGGTACGGATCGTGCGGGGGTCCAGGCGGCCGATGTAGGCGAGGACGGCGGCGACTTCGCGGCGTTCCAAGGGGGTGGGTTACTCCATTCCTGTCGGTTCGTCGAGGGCGGCGAGGAGGGCGGCGGTGTGTGCTTCGGCGCGGGTCATGCCGCCTGCGAGTGGCGCGGCACCGCCGGGCAGGGCGCGCAGGTTGGGCCGTTCCGGGGTGGGAGTGCGTTCCCGGGCGATCCATGTGCGCCAGTCGGCGCCCCACGCGGCGACTGGGCGGGGCGCCCACGTCGCCCGGTAGGTGCGCCACTTCTCGTCGGCCGCCCGCAGGCCGTGCTCGCCGAGTCGGGCGAGGTGCCCGTCGTGCCGCAGCCAGGCCCAGGTGGCGTCGTCGATCTCCCACTGGGCGGCGTTGATAAGGGAGGCAGAGCTGCTGCTCTTACCGTTCACCTTCGGTTCACTACCGTTCTGGGGGTCGGAATCCGTGCCCCCGAAGGGCTGGAATCCGGTCCCCCCAGGGGTCGGAATCCGGTCCCCGGGGCCGTTATCCGGCTCCCCTTCGAAGACGTCGGCAGGGTCGGATTCCGGCCTTCCGAGGGTCGGAATCCGACCCCCCGGAGGGGCCGAATTCCGGTCCCCCTCGTCTGCTTGGTCGGCGAGGAAGGAGGCGGCGATCGGGAGGTGGTAGTACGTCTCTCCGCGCGGCCCCTTGCGGCCCGCGAGCTGCGTCAGCTCCCCGCTGGCGATCAGCTTCGTGAGGGCGTCGCGCACAGCCGTACGGGAGGCGTTCGAGCGCTTCATGAGGGTGGGCACGGACGCGTACGCGATGCAGCGGCGATCGCGGCACCGGTCGGCGATCAGGGCGAGGACCATGCGGGCGGTGCCCTTGCTGCTGCTGTGGTCCCACACCCATTCGCGGGCGTCGTAGCTCATCGGGTGGCGGCTCCTTCATCAGGGCAGGCGGGTGCGACGGGCCCTATTCGGGCGGTGCACAGGGTGGGGGTGGGGCACGGTCCCCGGTGCCGACGTGTCGGTGAGGGCCGCGAGGGCGCGGGGAGGGATGAGACCCGGCCACAGGTGATTCCTTGGCCCAGGGCCCGCTGGAGTTCCTGTCCGCGCGGGCCAGCGCTCCAGGCGGAACACCAAGACAGCCACACCCGCGCGCGAAGATCCAGCGTTCGGCCGAGAAACCACACAGCTCACGGCGAACGCGTCCTTGGCTGCGTATCCGAAGCTGCCAGCCGGTGCGCTGATGCCGGTTGCCAGCGGCTGCAGGGCCGCCCTGCGAGCTAGTGCCGGCCGTCCTCGGACCCGCGACGAGGCGGGACCGTTCCTCCGGCTCCGGTCAGGCTGCCTGGACGTAGGTCGAGGTGGAGAGCAGGTCCGCGAGCCGCGCGGCGCTCTGTGGGCTGATCGTCGTCGTGAACCCCGCGCATACGCGCTGGAGAGCGGCGTCCCTCGCCGAGTCCACCTTCTGACGGACGGCGCGGGCTTCTTCGGGGGCGATGACGGGCTGGATGACGGCGGGTTCGGTCTGGCGTTGGGGCATGGACGTCCTCAGGGCGGCGTTCGGTCGGCGACCCACCGGTGTGTGGTGAGGGCCGGCGGGTTGGCTGGGGAGGTCCATGGTCCGGAGAATCGCCGGTTAGGCTAACCGGCGATCGTCGGCTATGTTGCGCCCTTCATCGCCTCGGTCGGCAGGGCAAATTCCACCGGCCTCGCCCCGCTACAGCGGGTTCTGCTCGATGCCGATCCGGTCCCAGTCCATGTACCGGCCGAACTTCTTCGGCTCGTCGATGACAATCCCGGAGAACAGGAACCGCAGCACCGCGTTGCGCCGCTCGTCCGTCATGTCCTCAGCGTTCCAAGCCGCCCGCGCGCCCGCGCCCGTCAGACCGTCGAGGAGCACCATCGGCCGGACGACGACCTTGCGCTGCGCCTTGGCGATCCGGTCGGTGATCTCCTTGCGCATCTTGCGGTACTCCGCCGTAGAGATCTCCTTCGCGGTCCACATCTGGTTCAGCTCGCCGAGCAGCCGCTGGTCGTCCTCCAGCTCCTCGGTCACGCTCTCGGAGAGGTTGCTGCTGGCGAGTCGGCCGTCCACCCGCAGTTCGCCGAGAAGCTTGACCGCGGCGTCAGCGACGAAGTCCTCCAGCGTCTGGGCCATGATCGACCGGGTGCACTTCTTCTCGTCGTTCCGGCCCCGGCGGTTGCACTGGTAGACCGGCCCTGTGCCCTTGGCCGTACCGGACATCAGCGTCCCGCACCGCCCACACATCACCAAGCCACGCAGCAGGTAGTAGCGCTGCGCGGGCTTGCTGAGCGCCTCCCTGTACACCGCCGACCGGTACTCGCGCCGCGTCCGTACCTCCGCCCACACGCCCGCGTCGATGATCGCGGGCCAGGTGCCGGGGCCCACCTCCTCCCCCTGATGCATGCGGATTCCGGCGACGTGCCGGGAGTCGAGCAGCGCGCGGACGGTGCCGCCCGTCCATGCATTGCCGCCGGCCGTGTAGATGCCCCGGCTGTGCAGGTCTTTCGCGATCGGTGCCGGGCCCTCCCCCTTCAGGTAGCGGTCGAACACCTCCCTGACGATCTCGGCCTCCTCCTCGACGATCGTCATGCCGTCCTTGGCGTAACCGAACCGCCTCACGCCGCCCTGCGGCTTCCCCTCCCGCGCCCGGTCCTGCATCGCGGACTTCAGCCGCCGCGAGGTGTCGTCCGAGGAGCGGCAGGCGTGCGCGACCTCGATACGGAGGATGAAGCGGTCGTCGGGGTCGGCGAGGTCCCGCCGATTCGCCTCGCCGTGGAGGGTGATCGCCTGGTCGTCGGAGACCTGGAGCAGCTCCTCCAGGTCCCGGGGTTGCCGCATGAGCCGGTCGGGGTGGTAGGCGATGATGTGGCGGAAGCCTCGGTTCCGGGCCTCCTCCAACAGACGGTCCCAGCCGGGCCGCTTCCGCTTGCGGCTCCACGCCGAGCGACTGTTGTCGACGAAGACATGGGCGGGGTTGATGACCAGGCCCCGGCGCTCGGCGATCTCGCGGCAGATGCGCTCCTGACGGTCGACGCCCGTTTGGTCGTCATCGTCCGCCTGGGATATGCGGCAGTAGATCGCCGCCGGCTCACCGGCGGCGATGGTGCTGGAGTTGCCCCTGGTGGGCCTGTTGCGCGACATGTGAATGAGTGTACGAACGAGGAGTGGCCTGGGCTACCGGCAGCCGGGAACTCGTGACCGCCGCCCGGACCGCCAAGCAGTACCTGACGTACGTCAGCGCAGGACCGTTCCAGTACGCGGTCGCCGAGGCGCTACGCCTCCCGGACACGTACTACGACACCTTCCGCGCCGACCTGCAACGCAAGCGCGACCTGCTCGGCGACGGCCTGCGGGCGGCCGGATTCGAGGTCTACCAACCCCAGGGCACCTACTTCATCACCACCGACATCACCCCCCTCGGCGAGAAGGACGCCTACGCCTTCTGCCGCACCCTCCCCGAACGCTGCGGCGTCGTCGCCATCCCCAACTCCGTCTTCTACGACGACACCGACGCCGGCCGCAGCCAGGTCCGCTTCACTTTCTGCAAGCAGGACGACGTCCTCACCGAGGCCGCCGGTCGGCTACGACGCCTGACCGACTGAACTCACGGCTCGCCTGCAGCTGCTTCCAGTGCGTTGTACAAGATCTGCCTGACATAGCAGCCATGTTCGTGACGGTGCTCAGGGTCGGACGCCGTCCCATACGAGCGGGCGCGTCCGAAGACACGCAGCCGGCGCGGCTCACTCGCACACGGATGTCGACGTGTCGCAGCTCTCGGCACCCTTGAGGGTGCGCTGGAGGAGGTCGCGGGCGAGACGGACGGCATCGTCGGAGGTGGCGCCCGTGCGCGTGTGCCCGCCTGGACCCGGATTTCGCACGCGCCCTCGAGTCCTGGCGGCGCACGGCCGAGAGGGCGGCTGCCCCTGTCACAAGCCCCGGCGACGTACACCAGGAGATCTCCGGTGGAACCCAGGGGACCGTCATCATGACCAGGAACGTCCACGGCTCCCTGCACATCGAGTGAGTCGCGCAGACCCGACGACTGGACACCTCGCCCAGCCCGGACACCGCTGGTTCTCGCAGCAGCCGGTGTCAATGGTCATGTGAAGCCGGCGGCCCCAGTGCACGTCAGCAGCGTGAGCAGCGTGAGCAGCTCGACAGTGAATCCCCGGACTGAGTTCGCGTTCTGCAGGCAGGAGGGCGTCCTGGCGGACGCGGCGGAACGGCTCCGCAAGGCGTTCGCGCACTGACCGCCGCTCCATGGGGCCGGCGTCCTTGGCACGGCCGTCCTCCGACTCCGGTCGGCCCGCCACCTGCACCGCAAGAGCCCATCGCAACCCGCGCCCCGGTTCGCTTCGCCTTCTGCACGGGCGAAGCGCCGGAGGCTATTCGGTGTCCTTCGGGTGTCGCGGAGAGGCGTACACCAGGATCACAGTCGAGGTATCCGGACTGACCAGATAGCGGACCCGGCCGCCGCTGGTGATCTCGTACTCCCACTGCTCCAGCTCGGAGCCCTTCCATTCCCTGGTGGCGTGCCTGCCGCGGAGCTGGTGCTGGCGATTCCAGTTGGCCCGCGACAGCGGGTCTGTGCGAAGGGCCTCCAGGCAGCGATGGGCGTTCGGCAACGCCACCCGGCACAGCTCCTCCCAACCGGTCGCGGCCTCCGTCGTCCCGTGGATGACGTTCCAGCCACTCAGCGGAGGGACGCTGACCCGATCGCCCTTCTTCGGGCTCACTCGTGCACCTCGACTGGGCCGAGGTCGACCTCACCAAGCGGACGGAGCGCTTCCCTGAGTTGGTCGGGGTCGGCGTTGATGCGAGCGGTGGCCCGCCATGAGACGATCGCTCGGTGCACAGCCTCCCTGGCGCCCAGTTCGGCGGCGTCGGACAGCGCTTCCAGAAGCTCGACGGTGAATTCCCGGACTTCCTCGGCGTCCAGGTGCCGCACCCACGGGAACACCTCGGGCAGCGCGAGCAACAGCGACTTGGCACCGTCGTCCTGCTTCAAAAGTGCAAGGAACAGCCGGGACGCCGTGGTCAGGTTCTCCTCGGCGCGCTCTGCGTATATGGCCGTGGTCAACACCATGTCGGGCGCGTCTCGGTGCGTGACACGCAGGCATCCCAGGGCGGCGGCCCTGGCAGCGACAGCCTTCGGGTTCCGCGACAGATCGGTGAACGAGACAGACTCCGATTCGAATGCCAAGGGTGCGATGCTCATACTCAGACTGTACTCTGATTGCGCTCTGATTTCTAGCGTGCGAGGTGAGTAGCGGCTGAAAGCCCTACTCCTGCGACAGGACCCGCCCCCTCCGACGCTGCTGCTGCTGCAACGAGTTCACGGGGGGCGACCTGGCCCGACGCGGAGCCAGGAAACAAATGGGTGCATGAACACGGAGTGGCCTGGATCACATCGACACCGGACCTGGTGACCGCCGTCCGTTCCGCCAAGCAGTTCCTGACGTACGTCGCCTCCGGGCCGTTCCAGTACGCCGTCGCCGAGGCGCTCGCGCTGCCGGACAGCTACTTCGAGGCGTTCCGCGCCGACATGCCGACCAAGAGGGACCTACTGGCGACGGGGCTCGCGGACGCCGGGTTCGAGGTGTTCCGGACGGCCGGCACGTACTTCATCACCACCGACATCCGACCCCTCGGCGAGAGCGACGGCTTCGCCTTCTGCCGGGCCCTGCCGGAGCACGCCGGGGTCGTCGCCATTCCGAACGCCGTCTTCTACGACCACCGCGAGGCCGGCGCCCCGTTCGCGCGGTTCGCGTTCTGCAAACGTGTCGAGGTACTGGCGGACGCAGCGGAACGGCTCCGCAAGGCATTCGCGCACCGACCACCGCCCCGCGGGACTGGTCGACGCGTTCCCCGCCGGCTGCCACGCTCGCCCGCCCGGCACCTTCGCGCCGCAGGCCGTCATTTCGGCGCTTGCCGCACCGACAGGGACCGACGTACAATTTTCTGTACGTGAGAGGAGGGTCGATCGTGAAGACCATGACGTATTCCGAGTCGCGCGCGCGGTACGCCGAGGTGCTCAACTCGGTGACCGACGATCGCGAAGAGGTCGTCATCACCCGGGCCGGACATGAGCCGGTCGTCATCGTCTCCCTTGAGGACTACGAGTCCCTGAAGGAGACGGCGTACCTGCTGCGCAGTCCGGCCAACGCCCGGCGCCTGCTCGCGTCCATCGACGAGCTGGAAAACGGCGGCGGCACCGTGCGCGAGCTGGCGCCCGACGAATAAGGGCCGCGAGTTGAAGATCACCTTCTCTTCCCGCGCCTGGGAGGACTACCTGTGGTGGCAGCTTCAGGACCGGAAGATCCTTAAGCGTATCAACACGCTCATCGCGGACATCACCCGGAACGGCAACGAGGGGATCGGCAAGCCGGAACCGCTCAAGCACGGATTCCAGGGCTACTGGTCGCGCCGCATCAACGACGAGCACCGCCTGATCTACAAGGCCACCGAGGACGGCGTCCTGATCGCACAGTGCCGCTACCACTACGAAAGCTGACGGGACTCGGGGGTCGGGCACGGCGTCCTTCTCGCAACGCACCCGCGCCGCACACGGATAGGTGTGCGAATACGGAGTGGCCTGGGTTACCGGCGCTCCCGATCTCGTCGCCGCCGTCCGCTCGGCCAAGCAGTTCCTGACGTATGGCGCCTCCGAGCGGGCGGGCTTCAAGGTCTTCCGCCCGGCGGCACGTACTTCATCACCACCGATATCCGGCCCCTTGGTGAGAGCGACGGTTTCACCTTCTGCCGTGCGCTGCCGGAGCGCTGCGGGGTGGTCGCGATCCGAGCCGCCGCGCACCCGCACTCGATTGCCGCCTGGTCGACCGGGACACCGATGATCGGCAGTCATCCCTTGCACCTGTGTTCGAACCGCATCCGCATGAAATCTCGTCCACCTGCCTGCAGCAGTCGTTGCCGTGCCACGCTATCGCCGAACCGGGGCCGGCAACTCGGCCGAGGACGAGCGGGCCCACTACCTCAGGGCAGTACGTGGTGGTTGTCGCCCGCAGCAAACACGGCTTCGAACCTCCTTGCGGCGAACCGGACTTCGTCGCACGGACTCACGGCACAGAACGACACGCCCCCTGGCCGATCCCGATCGACGAAAGGCCAGGCCATCCCAGTCGGCTGTGCCGGCCAGGAACGACCAGGCCCGTGCCGACGGCACGGGCCTGGACAGCGGGGAGTGCCTCGTCAGCGGGCGTCTGCCTCAGGCTCCGGGCGCGGGAGTTCGTCGAGGTCGAGGGTGAAGGTGCGGCCGTCGGCCAGGGGGATGGGAAGCTTGCCCGTGCCGTACCTGTGGGTGTGTGCGGCGATGTAACCGGTGGCAGTCGGCTGGGTGTGGAGGACGACTTCCTGGGCGTAGGGGTCCACGACCAGGTAGATCGGGATGCCATAGCGGCCGTGCTTCGCGGTGCAGTCGTCGTAGTCCTTGCGTGCGGAGGAGGTCGAGACGACCTCGGAGATCAGCAGGACGTCCTCGAAGCTGTAGCGCTTGCCCTCCCGGCGGGCGTCCTCGCGAAGGATCGCCAGATCAGGGGCGGAGTTCTCGTCGGCGGGGAAGTCGATGCAGACGTCGGAGACGGTCTTCGCATGGCGTCCGAGGGACACGATCGTGTCGTACTGCATCGACTTGATCGTGCTGGAGTGCTCGAAGCTCCGCGGAGTCATGATCACCTTTCCCTCGGCCCCGAACAGGACCGTGTACCCCTTGGGGAACTCGGTGTGCACGATCGCGTCGACACTCATCGACGGCTCCTTCCCGTGTGTGGTCAGGATAGGGCGGACAGCGCTCTGTCACCGAGTCCGGCGGTACTGCCGCCGCCCTATGGGGCCGGCCGCCGGGAACGGCTGCCCGGCCTTACGGGCGTCCTCGCGGCTGAAAGGCGAGCCTTGATCTCTTGCGCCCCTACATCAACAATGCACATGACAAAACAGTCGGTGGTCGGAAGGTTTTCGGTCGCCTTGTCATAAGAGGGGACCCCCACGTGAGAAAGCCTGTCGTCGCCGCGATCTTCGCTCTGGCCGTCGCCGGGGCGGGCGCGGCGCCCGCGGTCGCGGCGCCCGTCGGCGCCAAGCCCGCGGCCAAGGCGGCCGAGCCGACGCTCAAGGCCGTCAGCCTCGCCGGCACCGTGGCGCTCAGCAACTGCTCCGGCTCGCTCGTCCGCTTCCCGAACTCCGTGGACGCCGACCCGGCGCTGGTGCTCTCCAACGGCCACTGCAGCAGCCTCATGGACCCGGGGGTGGTCATCACCGACCGGCCGGCCAACCGGCCGTTCGGCCTGCTCGACTCCTCAGGCGCCCAGGTCGCCACGCTGAAGGCCGCCAAGCTCGCGTACGGCACGATGACCGACACGGACGTGGCGATCTACGAGCTCACCACCACCTACGCGGCGATCAAGAGCTCGTACGGCGTGTCGGCGCTGACTGTGCAGGACACGCACCCGGTCGCCGGCACCGCTGTCACCGTGGCGTCCGGCGCCTGGAAGAAGCTCCTCGACTGCAACGTCGACGGGTTCGTGCACCGCCTCAAGGAGGGCAAGTGGACCTGGAAGGACTCGGTCCGCTACACCTCCGCCTGCCAGACCATCGGCGGCACCTCCGGCTCTCCGGTGATCGACCAGGCCACCGGAGAGGTCGTCGCCGTCCACAACACCGGCAACGAGAACGGCGGTTCCTGCACGCGGGACAACCCCTGCGAGGTGGACCAGAGGGGCGACGTCACCGTTCGCAAAGGCATCAACTACGGCCAGCAGACCTACCAGATCCCGGCCTGCTTCACGACCGGCAACCAGTTGGACCTGAGCGCCGCCGGGTGCACCCTGCCGAAGCCGTAGCTCCGCCGGGACAGCCCGGTCCGGTCCGGGTGCGTGGGCCGCTTGTCCAGCACGATCTCAGTAGGGCCCGGGTCGATTCGGAAGTGTCCGTCCCAGAACTCCCGAAGGTGTCCACATCTGACGGCCGCTCCGGTCCCGGGCTCGGAGCGGCCGCGTGACGCGTGACGCGTCCGGCGCACGGTGGCGCTCGGTTGACGTTGACGCTCAGTTCACGTTGACCGCGCTCCAGGCCGCCGCCACCGTGTCGTACTCCGTGCTGCCCGCGCCATAGAGGTCCCGGGCCGCGTTCAGGGTGGCCGTCCTGGCTCCGGCGTAGTTCGTCGAGGACGTCATGTAGACGGTCAGGGCGCGGTACCAGATCGCGCCGAGCTTGGCGCGGCCGATACCGGTGACGGTCGAGCCTTTGTACGTCGGGGAGTTGTAGGTGACCCCGTTGATCGTCCTGGTGCCGCTGCCCTCCGCGAGGAGGTAGGCGAAGTGGTTGGCGACGCCGGACGAGAAGTGGACACTGAGGTTGGCGACCGAACTGCTCCAGTAGTCCGCGGAGCCGCCGTCCCTGCTCGGCTTGTCCATGTAGCGCAGAGCGTCATGCCCGAAGCCGGAGCGGACGACCTTCTCGCCGATCAGGTAGTCACCGGGGTCCTGCGCGTTCCCCGCGTAGAACTCGACCAGCGTTCCGAAGATGTCGGACGTCGCCTCGTTCAGGCCGCCCGACTCGCCCGAGTAGACCAGTCTGGCGGTTCTCGAGGTCACGCCGTGGGACATCTCGTGGGCGGCCACGTCCAGCCCGACCATCGGCCCGAAATGGGTGCCGTTGCCGTCGCCGTAGGTCATGCAGAAGCAGTCGTCGTTCCAGAAGGCGTTGGAGTAGTTGTTGCCGTAGTGGACGCGGTTGTAGGAGCCCTTGCCGTCGTTGCCGATGCCGTTGCGGCCGTGGACGTCCTTGTAGTAGTCCCAGGTCATGTCGCTGCCGTACTGGGCGTCGACAGCGACTGTCGAGCGGTCGGCGGTCGTGCCCGTGCCCCAGTGGTTGTCGTCGTTCGTGAAGAGGGTCACGGGGGCACGGCTGCTGCAGCTACCGCCGCCGCACACGTCGGTCTTGCCGGCCGCGTCACCGGTGTAAGTGTTGCCGCGCGTGGGGTCCTTGAGCTGGTACGTCGCCCCCGAGAGGGTCGTCTCCAGCGGGACGGTGCCGCTGTACAGGGACTTGCCGTCGCCGGTGGCCGTCTCCATGGTGTCCCAGGCGTCGATCTGGGCACCGGTGCGGGCGTCGGACAGCACCGTGCGGGCGACCGGGTTGCCGAGCGAGTCCAGCCCGTCGGCGTTCGTGCGCCAGGCCAGTCTCGGGGCACCGTGCAGGGCGTCGACGACGAGTCGGGGCTTGGCGTTCACCTGCTTCAGCGCGTCGCCCGGCTTGGCCGCGCGCAGAGCGTTCACGGCGGCGTCGGCCGCCTCGGTGGCCGACACCTTCGGGGTGGTGCTCGGCAGTGCGATCGCCGCCCTCGTCGCCCGTTCCGCGCTGCGGTATGAGCCGTCGGGGGCCAGATGGACGACGAAGTCACCGCCGAGCACGGGGAGTTGGCGGTAGGTACGGTCGTAGCGAACGTGCTGGGCGCCGTCCTTGTCCACGACCACGTCACTCACGGAGGTGTCCTGCGCGGAGGTGAGGCCCAGGGCCGCGGCCCGGCCGGCGAGGACCGCCGCCGCGTTGTCGAGGGCGGTGGCCCGGGTCGGCCTGTCGGCCGCGTCGGCGGCCGGGGAGAGTGCGGCGGCCAGAAGTGTGGCGGTGGTGGCGGCGATGCCGGCGGTGGCGAGACGGGAACCTCGGACGTGCTGCCGTATCCGACTCATCAGTGTCTTCTGTCTCCTTGAGGAGGCGCCGTGGGGCGCGTGCGGGGGGGCACAGGGGGGTGGCACGAAGGGGTGGCGCATGAGAGGTGGCACATGAAGGGGCGCTGAGGGCGGCGCTGATCTTGCCCTGGCATTCAAGAGGCCACAGGCCTGTCATGTCCATACCCGCTCCACGGATGGACGGGAGAAGCACAGCAACGGGAGAGGACCATTCCCGCGACCGCCCTCGACACCCCTGAACTGGGGCCTCGGAACTGGTGGGTTCACGTATCCAACGGTCGCGAGCGCAGGTCGTTCAGAGCCCTCCTGCCGCGCCCTGCCCGAGCGCGCGGGCGTGGTCGCCATCCCCAACGCGGTCTTCTACGACCACCGCGACTGGCGGGCTGACCGAACACAGAACGAGGCGCCCGTCCACAGCCTGTGGACGGGCGCCTCTCGACGGCCCGGACCTCCGGATGCCGTCTCCGTCAACTCGACAGAGGCGTGTCACCCGACCAGAACGTCGACCGCACGTTCGGCTCCGGCAACTTCTGCTTCGAGTAGTCGGGGCCATTCGGCCTGCTGGTCGGCGGAGCGACGTCGGACTTCTCCACGCAGGGGGTGGTGACGCTCAGATGTGCCTGCCCATTGGGCCCGATCAGGACTTCGAGCTGGAAGCCGTCCTGCGTCTCGAAATTGGCCGCCAGCCCGTTCGGACTCGTGGCGACGAGCTTGTAGCCTTTGCTCTTCCAGTGGCGCTCCAGCACGCCGAGAAAACTGCCCCGCCGTTCGGCGGAGATGATCGTCATGACGGAACGATCACGGTCCACGTAGCAGTCTCCCGGCATGGAGTACAAGTGCGTCCACTGAACGGGAGGCTTGATGGCCGCAAACGCCTCGTCCAGGATCGCGTCGGCCCTGTCGGCGGCCTCTTGCAGGTTCATCTTCGAATGGCTTTCCTTGCTCGAGGAAGCGCCGCCTGTCGCGCCGCATCCGGAAAGAAGCAGAGCCAGTACGGCAGCGGCTGCAACCCTTGTTCTCATCGCGGCGTCTCCCTCGCGACGTATCCCGGCTGCCCTGCGACAATGGCAGCGATGTTTCGCGCAGAAACCTTGTCCTTCCCTTCCTCCGGGGAGAAGTAATTGCTATGGGCCTCGATATCCAGCTTCGAGTCCCACACGTCTGGGAAGGAAGGCTGCGCCAGCTCGGGACCGGGCAGGGTCACGAATCTGTTGGCACCGAACGCCTTACTTGCCGGATCCTTGCCGAACCAGATGTCGTCGTCACCCTGGTCGGCCATATCTCCTCCGAGGTACGCGCCGAGCGGTCCTCCCCCGAAGAATCCCATGGCTCCGGCCGTGGCTTCCTTCGACGAAGGGAGCTTGGTGACGATGTCGTTCTCAGCCGCACCCACCCAGACGTGATCCCTGCCCACGCCCAGGTCCTCCGCCTTGTCCACGCCGACGCCGGGGCTTCCGACGAGGATGATGTCGTCGGCGCCCGCGATTCCTCCTGCCTCCTGCGTGGCGGCCCCGACCAGTCGGGAACCATAGGAATGGCCGATAGCAGTGACGTGGGGGTCGGCATTTTCATTGGTCGCCGAAATTCCACTCATGAAACTGTTGTAGGCGGGGGCGCCACGCTCGGCGTCGGCCGTGGTCATCACGTCGAGCGATTGAGGGGCGTCGTAGCCGAGCTATACGATCGCGGATGAGGAGGGATCGAATTTCTGGGCACCCTGAGCCGTATAGAAGGCGCGCTTCACCGTGCCATCGGCAAATCCGGAGTCGAGTTTTGTGCCCAGCCCAGGAACGTAAGCCGAGACGTTCTTCGAGGTGTCAGGGTTCCCGTAGGCGACGATCGCTCTTCCGTTTCCTTCGAGACCGACGCCCAGGAGGAACATGGGCGGCTGGCTTCCCGCGTTGAGCTTGGTCTGTATGCCTTTCAGCCCTTCGAGCTTTTCCTTGGACGCATCACCGGGCTGGCCCTCCAGCTGCGCGATGAGGAGGTGGATGTTCTCCCGGTTCGCCTCGTCCCGGACCGTTGACGGGATCCCGTCCAAGTTGCCGATGATCTCCGGGAAGGCCGTCCTGTACTCCTCGCGCTCCTCATCGCTCAGGCTGTCCCACCACTCCTTGCGGTCGGCGGGCGTCTTGTCCAACGGGATATGGCTCTGAAGGTACTTACTGGCCGCTGTGCTCACCGCATCGACATCGGACGCCACGTCCGCCCACGTCTTGGTGGTGACGTTCAGCCCCGGCGCTGCCTTGAGCCTGTTCAGTGCCTTGCTGTACCGATCGTCGATCTCCTGAGCTTCCCGCACGGCGTGGGCGATGCGGTCGGCGATGTCCACTGCTTTGGCGTGGTGCGGGTTCGGGTTCTTGAACTGGGGGTTGTTCGGCACCAGCCCGGGTGATTGAAATCCCGTGTTGTCGCCCGTGATGAGGCCGTTGTTGCCCAGGACGGTGCCGCCGGGGATCGGCTCACCGGTGAGTTCGTTCTTACCGCCGGCGGGATACGTGACTGTGCCGTCCTCGTTGACGGTGTATGCCAGGGCGGCTGCGTCGTCCAAAGCCTCAATCAGACGTCGCTGAGGAGCGGTGATCTCGGACGAGAATCCGTCGAGGGCTCCGGTGATCAGGCCGCACTCGACCTGGGTGTAGTGGAAGTTCTCCGACAGCTTTCGCAACTGCTTGAGTGCCGCGTCCGCGGCCTCGCCCTCATTGGCCTTCCGCATGGCCGCGGTGATCTGCTTGTCGATCCGGTCCACGGCCGCGTCGGCCGTGCCACTGATCGCGCGGTACCCGTCCGCCGCCTCCGTGTACTCGGTCGGTTTGAGCGCCTTGAGCGTCAGGTGATCCATGGGTCCAGGTCACCGCCCCTTGGCCTGGCCGCCGCCGGACGTGTCCCCGTAGTACTCGGACCTCAGCTTGGCGATCTCCGCCTCGATGGCCTCGTCGGTGCGCAGCTGGTCGTTGCCCGCCTTCTCCAGCACGTCGGCAAGCTCGCACACCTCGCTCACGTCCGTGACGTAGCGCTTCCAGGAGTCGTAGACGCCCTGCTGGGCCGCCGCGGTCAGGCACCCGGGCACCTTCCCGAGGCCCGTCTGGCCCGACTCCGCCTTCACCCATGCCTTGCCAAGGTTCTCCCCCAACGTCCCGACGCCTTCCCCCGCCTTGGTCCACGCCCCCTTGTCGGACCTCAGCTTGCCGGCGCCGCCGCCGCTGCCACCGGAGCGGGTGCCGCTCTGGTCGGCGGGCAGTTGGTTGAGCTGCAGCTGCGTGGTGTGCCGCTCGGTCGCCGCGGCCTTGAGTTGCTCCCACTCGTCCCACGCCATGCGTGGCCCCCTCCCGACGGCCCGTCCGGCAACGACGAGCTGATGTGAACGTGCGACAGCGATCTTGCGATGGTCGAGAAGTACCGTAGCGGCCGCTCATCGCATGCCCACCCGCCTCGGTGACCATCGCGCATGAGTATCCGTACTCATGCGTACCAGGGCCTCGGGCGGACGGGCGGCCTCAGGGGTGCCTGCCCGTCACGGCCATGTGCGCTCGATGCGGTCTCTCCTCACCGCGTAGGCAGCCGGCCCGCCCTTCTCTACAGCCACGTGGATCACCTCACGGCGCGCCACGAGACGTTCGATCATCTCGGGGGCGCGAAGCTGCTGGTTGTCTAGATAGAAGAGCACTGCCTCACGGTCCAGGACAGGCTGGATCTCCAGGTCCCGCGTCTTGATCCGCCCGTCCTTCGAGAGCGGGATCCACAACCGGTCGAGACCGTGAGCGATCCAGTCCTCGTTCGGCGACATCCTGCCCGTCGTCAGGGATGACGTCTCCGATGCGGTGAACGCTCCACCCGCAAGCCCTCAGTCCTTCGGCGACGCGGCGACGCGGCGACCGAGACTCCGGGAGCACATGTGCCTCGGCCGCCGCGATGAACGGTACGGAGGGCTGCCCCTTGCGCAGCGGCTCCACCTGGTGGACGAGAGGCGCTCCGGCGGCCCTGCCCTTCAACCACGAGGTGAGCGTCGACTGCGGAATCTGCAGGTAGGAGGCTGTTTCCGTGGACGTCAGGAGCCCGTCCTTGAACCTGTCGACCATGCCCCACCTCCACACCAAGCCTCCCACCTGCGGGTGGACCGCACGCCCAGTCACCGGCTCAACCGGCCGCAACGAGTCGGTCGCGGGACCGGCAGTCCCGGCAACGGCCGGGTTCCGCCGCGCGGAACCCCCGGTCGCAACCGTCACAGTTCCGCATGCGCACAACTTCCGGACGCACCGGCGGTTCAGTGCTTCTGGCCGGTGCGGGCAGGGGTGTCTCCTTGAGCCGGAAGGCGAGGATGCCTGCCGGACGGCTCTTGAAACGGTCGGGGAGTCGTGCAGTGAGCAGCTCGGTGATCTCGGGCGCCGCTACCCCCGCTGCCAGCCACTGGGTCACGGCCGGGGCCAGTCGGGCGGCCTCCTGCGCGGACAGGATCAGGCGCGGGTCGACCCGGCGCAGCGCGGTGAGTACGGCGACTGCCTGCGGGTCGGCGTCGTCGAGTGGCGCTGGCGCTGGTTCCTCAGCCTCTGTCTGAGCGGGTTCTGTCTGAGCGGGTGCGGGCGTTGCTTCGCGTACGGCCGCGGAAGGGGGCGCGGCCTTCGCGGTGTCCTGCTGCGTCCGGGGGCGGCGCGGCTTCGGCGGCTCGGGCGGGCCGTCGTCGGGGTCGCCGCCCGGGACGTCGTAGAAGTACATCCGGGTGCGGATCTGCCCGGCGGGCAGGCGCTCGCGGCGGCGCTCCAGGTACCCGGCGGCTTCGAGCTCTCTGAGCGCCCGCGAGATCAGGATCTCGCCCTCGGTGAAGTGGTCGCACAGGGCGGCGATGCTGATGGGGGAGCCGTCGGGGAGGGAGAGGATGTACGCCGCGACGCCGATCGTGACCGCGCTGCCGCGCCGCTGGGCGAGGGCGTTGGAGATCACCGTGAAGTCGGCCGTGAGCCGGGTGCGGACGTGGATCACGCCGGAAGTCGGAGCTCCGGCGTCGGCGCGCAGGCGCGCGTTAGACTGCGATTCAGCCATTGGGAAGGTTGGAGCTTCCTGATCGGTCAGGCCCTCGTTCGGGATTGCAGTCCCGGCCGGGGGCCGTATTCGTTTGCGGTTGTCGCGGCGAACGTAACCGCCCGCATCCCGCGCCTGCAAGCCGGTCACTCGGACGGGTGACGTGGGCCTCGCGGCCGGGGAGGGTGGGTGGGCGGGTAGTTCTTTCCCCCGGTTCTTTGGGGAGGTCAGTGGCCCGCCGGACCCTCACGGCCAAGGGTCCGGTGAGCCCGGAAGACGGACCGCGGCCGGGACCCGGCCACCTCAGGGACGGTGATGCCCGGCCTTGACTGGCATATGAGGGCGGGCCAGTAACTCGCCTACTCCCACCCATCCAGCGACACCTGGGCCCCGCCGATGAGGTAGTGGTTCAGGGCACTGGCGGTTGTCTCCACGAACTCCTCAGGAATCGCATCGGCGTCGACCCACCGAACCTGAGCATGCTTGCGCGGCTCGCGGTTTTCGGGTTCGCCGGCCCATTCATGGGTGGCGAAAACGACGGTGAGGAAGCCGTTGGGGGCCTCGACGCCCCAGGCACCGTGGATGACGTGGGCGACCTTCAGAGACTCGGGCTTCACGGTCATGCCGGTCTCCTCGTACAGCTCGCGTACGGCGGTTGCGGTGATGGGCTCACCGGGTTCGCTCTTGCCGACGGGGAGGTCCCACATGCCCTGGGCGAACTTGGCGTCCTGGCTGCGCTGGAGGAGGACGACGCGGTTGGTTGCCTGGTCGTGGACGATGACGGCGGCGACCAGCAGGGTCATGGATTCGAGTGCGGGCGGGAGGGCTTTGGGCTGGTCGTCGGTTGTCCGCTGAGCCACGGCTGGTGTCCCTTCGTCGGCCGGTTGGTGGGCAGCTTAGGCCAGGGCTTCGCGTGCGCGGCGGGCGAGTTCGGTAGCACCGGGCACTTTGCGGCGCTGGTAGAGGGAGAGGGTGGAGCGGAGTGAGGTGATGGCCTTGCGGGTGCGGTCGGAGGTCAAGCCTTCCATGAGGGTCAGGGCCCGGGACCAGGCGGCGACGGCCTCGTCTGCGCGGGCCTGGGCGGCAAGGCTGTCGCCGAGATCGGCGTAGGTGAGGGCGTGGACGCGCTTGTACTTCTCAGGATCCCAGCGGATCAGAGCGTCGCGGTGCTGTTGCTCGGTGCCGACGTGGTCCGCGAGATCGGTCAGGGTGCGGGCCGTGTGGCTGGCGACCGTGCCGGCGGCTGGGCCACTGACGCGGGAGTAGCTGGGCTGGGGTCCGTCTTCGCGCAGTAGGGCGTCCTCGGCGGCGAGCAGGGCGCGGGCCGCTCCGGGCTTCTCACCGACGGCGGCGTAGGCGCGGGCGTGGGTGATGTGCAACAGGGCTTCGGTCTGGCCGTCGACATGGCTGAGTCCCCGCTGGAGGGCGCCTTCGACGAGGTCGACGCAGTGGTGGGGCTGCTTGAGGCTGAGGGCCTGGTGGGCGAGGGCACGCATCATCCAGGCGGCGTGGCCGTGCGGGTCGGCTTCGCAGGCGAGCTGGTAGCCGACCTGGTAGTAGCGCTGGGCAGCGCCTTCCTGGCCGAGGTCGTGGTGCTTCCAGCCTGCCAGGTAAGCAAGTTCTGCGACCGCGCCGAAGGCAGCCTGCCGTAAGGCTTCGTTCGCGAAGCGGCCCCGGAGCATGGGCGCGGCGGTGTCTGCGAGATAGGCAGTGACCGTAGTCAGGCCGTGGCCGCCGCCAAGGCGTTCGTCGGCTGCGCTGAAGGCTGCGGTGATCTGGCGCACGACGTCCACGTCCTCTGCTCCGACCACGGATGTGCCAGTGCGGGCGCGGAGCATGCGGGCAGTGGCCTCGTGGTCGTGGGCGAGCGGCATGGCGACGCCGGCAGTGGTGAAAGCGGCTACGGCGAGGAAGCGGCGGCGCTCGACGTCGGCGCGGCCCAGGTCGGTGGCGGCCAGGACGGGGTCCCGGTCGTCCGACCCGTCGGTGTTGGGCGTGCGTAGGCCGATCTCGGTCTGGGGGACGGTGTGGCCTGATCGGCGGGACAAGGCTTCGGCGAGGTATAGCCCTGTTCGGCCGGTGGGCCGGCGGGTGCCGTTCACCCAGTGGGAGACCGCCGACTTGTTGGTCTGGAGGATCTCGCCGTTCTCGGCCGCGATGCGCCGGACATCCCTTGCCAGGGCCTCGTACGTGCAGCCGGTAGCGTCGACGGTGTCACGCAGGCGGAAGTTGGGTTCCCTCGGCGCTGCCACGCTCGCCTCCCGTCCGGGCTGTAAACCGCGTATACCGCTTCAACTGCCTCTCACCGTACCCACTGTGCGTGACGAAGTGTTCACTAATCATCAGCCGCCCGGCTTGGTCCGACACCGCGACCAGGCTCCCCCCTTCGGCCGGACGGCACCCCGAAGTTCCGTACACCTACACCGGGTTCGGGCATTTCTGTGCCCGAACCCGGCCGATCAGAGACGGAGACACGGTGACCACCATCGACACCACGGCCATCACAGTCGAAATGCCCGAGACGTTCGACGAGCGCTGGAGCCGCCTGCCCGGCATCCAGGTCGACGGCCGGCGCATCACCATCGACCCGGCCGAGTACTTCTTCCGCTTCGAGTCCAGCACGTGGCTCGTCGCCGACTGGGAACTGGTCAAGTCCCAGCTCCTGGGGGTGGAGGAGACGACCGAGAGCGCGGTCGAGCAGCTCGCGCTGGAGTTCATCAAGAACCACACCGAGTCCACCTCGGACGCCGCCCGCGTCCTCGCCACCGCCTATGAGGTGTACGCGTACCTCTTCCGCAACGAACATCTCGCCGGCCTCGGGCTGCCGCAGATCACCGCCGAGCACCTGCGGATGCTGCGCGAGGCGGCCACGCTGATGGCGCTCAACAAGGTGGAGCTGGACGGGCGCATCTCCAACGTCGGCCCGTGCTGGTTCTTCCCCGCCGCCACCTCCGTCGTCTTCGACCTGAACGACGAGACGGGCGGCATGCTCGACGAGGTCTACCACGGCGGCTGGTTCAACGAGCACCGCCGCATCGAGTCCATCAAGGCCCACGCCGCCCTCGGCGGAAGGCTCGTGCACGGCTGCCAGTCCGTGCCGGACCAGTCCGGCGGCGTCGTAGCCCCCTACGGTGCGGCGATGACCGCCTTCCGCGACGACCTCGCGGCCTTCAAGGCCGGCTGGATCGAGCAGGTCTACGCCCACCGCGTGCCCCCCGCCGCGTAGCACCACAACCTGGCTCCGGGGCGGGCAGGCGCTCTTCGCCCGCCCCGGACGCCCCGATCGCACTGGAGCCCCCTATGGACACCACCCTCAACGCCGACCTCGTCGACAACCTCCTGACCATCGCCGGCCAATCCGCTGCGGAGCGCGAGGAGGTGCGCGTGTGGTCCATGTCCGGCGTCGAGCGCCTGACCTTCACCGACGGCACCACCGCCATCTTCAAGTACGCCAAGAAGCCGTTCGACAGCGAGGACCAGGCACTCCGGCTCGCACGCACCCTCGGCGTTCCGGTGCCGGCCGTTCAGGCCTCCGCAGTCGTGGACGGCTGGCTCGGGATGCTGCTGGAGGACCTCGGCCCCGCCGCCCGCGAGGCCGACGACCTCGACGGCGCTGCCGCTGCCGTGGTTCTGCATGGCACCCGCACGGCTGCCGCCCTGCCCGTCCTCGACCCGGAGAGGCTGCGCACCCTGCCGAGCCGGGCCTTGGAACACCTCGGGCGGCTCCGCAAGGCCGAGCGGTGGCAGGACGCGGACGACGTGGAGGTCGCGCTCGACCGGATCGCGCGGGCAGCCGAGGCGCGCTCGGCCGGTGCGACGGTCGCTCCGTTCGGCTGGGTGCACTCCGAGTTCCACCCCACCAGCCTCCACATCGGCCGACACGGCTGGAGGCTCCTGGACTTCGCCCGCGCCTTCACCGGCCCCGGCCTGCTCGACCTCGCCAGCTGGCACGGCACCCTCGACACCCCCGACCCCGTGCGCCTGCGGGTCTTCCTGGACACCTACGTCACCGAAGGCGGCGCCCCTGACGCCCTCACTCCGCGCGGCGGGCTCACCGCCGAGAACTGGGCACTGGGCTGGCACCGTATGTGGGCCGTCGAGTGGTTCATGGAGCAGTCCATCCGCTGGATCAACGACCCCGCCACCGACCCCGCCTACATCAAGGCGGTCCGCCGCCACCTCACCGACGTCCTCCACTTCCTGGAGGTCTAGGTGCTCGCCCACGCTTCCCCCTGGTACGTCCACGCCCTCCAACGCACCACGGCCAGCCCCGCCGAGCCGCTGACCGTGCCCGCACGGATGGAGTGGACCACACGTCCGGGCAGCGGGCCCGGCGCCGAGATCCTCGGCCCGGACCTGCGCCGCAAGCGCGTGGCGGAACTCGGCTGCGGCCCGGGCCACAACGCCGCCTACCTCGCCACCCACTACGGCGCCCAGGTCACCGGCGTCGACCTCGTCGGCCTCCAGGTCCGCCGAGCCCGCTCGCACTACGGGCGACTGAACAACCTGACCTTCGTCGCCGGCCACGCCCTGCACTACCTGCAAGCCTCCGACGAACACTTCGACGCCATCTACTCCGTCTTCGGAGCCATCGGACTCGTCACCCCCGAGCTTCTGCTCCCGGCCATCGCCCAGCACCTCACACCCGGGTGCACCCTCGCCTTCTCCGTCCCCCACCCCCAACGCGGCGGCCTACGCCCAGCCGCCGACGACCGGCCCCGCCGCGATTACGTCACCCTGCCCGACCGCACCCGACTACCCATCGCCCGCTGGGACTTCGACGCCGCCCGCTGGGAGAAACACCTTTACCGCGCCGACCTCTGGCTCACCTCGACCCAGGAGTTCCACGACGCCCGCCACGGCCGCTGGCCCACCACCCTGCTGATCACCGCGCGCAAGCTCTGACCCCCACCCCCGCTCCCCTTGGGAGAAAACAATGCGCCCGCCCTACCTGCTCCTCGACGTCGACGGCGTCCTCATCCCCTTCCCGGACACGGAAGGGGTCGGCCCGGCCACCCACGCCCGCCACGACGTCATGCCGACTGGCCGTACCGCCGACGACCCGGTCGCCATCTGGCTCAACCCTGCGCACGGCCCGTTGCTGATGCAGGTGATCCGGACCGGTCTGGTCACCCCCGTGTGGTGCACCAGCTGGCGTCAGGACGCCAGCACGTTCATCGGCCCGCTTCTCGGCCTCCCGCCCATGCCGTACGTCGACCTGCCACGTCCGCAGATCACCACCAGCCACCCCAACGGCTACCTCTGGAAACGCGACCACGTCGACACCTGGCTCGGCGACGCGCCCGTCATCTGGATCGACGACGACTTCACCAGCCTCGACCACGAATGGGCCGTAGAACGCACCGGCCGCGGCCAGGCGACCGCGCTTGTCCAGCCTGATCCCCACGTTGGGCTGCTGGCCGAGCACCTGGTCGAGGTCCTGGCCCGGGCCGCGCTGCTGCCGGTCGCGCAGGCTGATGTCCCAGGAGTTCCACTTGAAGCCGAAGCCGAAGCCGCGTAGCGGGGGCGAGCCGCAGAAGTCGTGAGCCGGTCGTTCGGGGTCTTCACGGCAGTACGGTCGCGGTATGGGTCGGGCGGGACGGGAGCGGGGGGGGGGGGGGGGGGGGGGGGGGGGGGGGGCGCCGCCGCCCCCCCCCCGCCGGGGGGGGGGGGGTAAAACCGGGCGCCGGAATTGACTCGGACGGC
>NZ_JBITJV010000009.1:213992-280501 GCF_044460385.1 Streptomyces sp. NPDC050121
GGGGGCGGGGGGGGTGGGGGGGGGTGGGGGGGGGGTGGGGGGGGGGGGGGCGGGGCGGGGGGGCCCCCCCCCCGGGGGGGGCGCCCCCCCCGCTCGACGTAGGGCAGGTCGTGGACCTACTCGTCGCCCTCGGCCTTTTCGATGCCCTCGCCGGGGTTGCCGTCGGCGTCGTTGATCTCCGACTCCAGGCCCAGCTGCTCCACGAGCCACTTGTCGAACTCGATCGCCGCGCGCACCCAGCTCACCGTCGAGGAGACGAACAGCTCGATGTTCACGCCGGCGCCGATCAGCAGCTGCGCCTCGCCGATGAGGCGGACGGTGCCGTCGTCGTGGGTGTGGGTGTAGACCTTGGGCCACAGGGTGCGCCGGTTCCAGTCGTCGATCGACTCCAGCAGCTGCACCTTGTCGTCGATCTTGTGGGGCCGGTCGTAGAACGTCCGCACCGAGTAGACCTGCTGGTCGCCCTCGCCGCGGAACATGAAGTACGTACGGAACTCCTCCCACGGCGCCGCGAGGTCACCCTCGTCGTCGACGACGTACTTCAGCTCCATCTGGTCGAGGAGCTGCTTCACGAGATCCTGGTCCGGGACGACGGGGCCCGCCGGTCCACCCTGGGGCTGCGGCTCGGGCTGGCCCCCGAAGTTCGGAATCGAGGACGGGTCGATGGACATACTGGGTACTCCCGCGGTCGTCTGGATCGTCCGGCCATCGCTGAGACCAGACGTATAGCCCACCCTCTCTCTCTTGCCCCGTGCCCGGCAACCTGCCCCGGCCGACAGGCTTCCACCACGCGACGGATCAGCGACGTGAGCACCCGAACGCCGGCGCCCACGTCCCATCACCTCGGCCCCACCTCGGCCCCGGAACTACAGCGTCTTGCCCGTCGTAGGGCCGACGATCAGGCCCTCTCCGAACGCGTCCACACGGACCGTGTCGCCGTCCTTGACCTCGCCCGCCAGGATCTCCTTGGCGAGGCGGTCGCCGATGGCCGTCTGGACCAGGCGGCGCAGGGGCCGGGCGCCGTAGGCCGGGTCGTTGCCCTCGTCGGCGAGCCAGGCCAGGGCCGCGTCGGTGATCTCCAGGGTGAGGCGGCGCTCCGCCAGCCGCTTCGCGAGGCGGTCGATCTGGAGGCGGGCGATCCGGCCGAGCTCCTCCTTGTTCAGCGCCGAGAAGACGACCAGGTCGTCGAGCCGGTTGAGGAACTCCGGCTTGAAGGACACCCGGACCACCTCCAGGACCTGCTCCTTCTTCTCCGCCTCCGTCGTGACGGGGTCGACCAGGTACTGGCTGCCCAGGTTCGACGTCAGCACCAGGATCGTGTTGCGGAAGTCGACCGTGCGGCCCTGGCCGTCGGTGAGCCGGCCGTCGTCCAGGACCTGGAGCAGGACGTCGAAGACCTCCGGGTGCGCCTTCTCCACCTCGTCCAGCAGGACCACGCTGTACGGGCGCCTGCGGACCGCCTCCGTGAGCTGGCCGCCCTCCTCGTAGCCCACGTAGCCGGGGGGCGCGCCGACGAGACGGGCGACGCTGTGCTTCTCGCCGTACTCCGACATGTCGATGCGGATCATGGCCCGCTCGTCGTCGAAGAGGAAGTCGGCGAGGGCCTTCGCGAGCTCGGTCTTGCCGACGCCGGTCGGGCCGAGGAAGAGGAACGAGCCGGTGGGGCGGTCCGGGTCGGAGATGCCCGCGCGGGAGCGGCGTACGGCGTCCGAAACGGCCTGGACGGCCTCCGTCTGGCCGATGAGGCGGCGGCCCAGCTCCGCCTCCATACGCAGCAGCTTCTGCGTCTCGCCCTCCAGGAGGCGGCCGGCCGGGATGCCGGTCCAGGCGGCGACGACGTCGGCGATGTCGTCCGAGCCGACCTCCTCCTTGACCATGGTGTCCTTCGCGGCCTCCTCCTCGGCCTCGGACGCGGCCTCCAGGTCGCGCTCCAGGGTCGGGATCTCGCCGTACAGCAGCTTGCTGGCGGTGTCGAAGTCGCCGTCGCGCTGGGCGCGCTCGGCCTGGCCGCGCAGGTCGTCGAGCTTCTCCTTCAGCTCGCCGACCCGGTTGAGGGACTGCTTCTCCTTCTCCCACTTGGCGTTGAGGCCGCGCAGCTCCTCCTCCTTGTCGGCGAGGTCGCGGCGCAGCTTCTCCAGGCGCTCGCGGGAGGCGGCGTCGGTCTCCTTGACGAGCGCCAGCTCCTCCATCTTCAGCCGGTCCACGGACCGCTGGAGCTCGTCGATCTCGACGGGGGACGAGTCGATCTCCATGCGCAGGCGGGAGGCCGCCTCGTCGACCAGGTCGATGGCCTTGTCGGGGAGGAAACGGGAGGTGATGTAGCGGTCGGAGAGCGTCGCGGCGGCCACCAGGGCGCTGTCGGCGATCTGGACCTTGTGGTGGGCCTCGTAGCGGCCCTTGAGACCGCGCAGGATCGCGATGGTGTCCTCGACGGTCGGCTCCGCCACCAGCACCTGTTGGAAGCGGCGCTCCAACGCCGGGTCCTTCTCGATCCGCTCGCGGTACTCGTCGAGCGTCGTCGCGCCCACCATGCGCAGCTCACCGCGCGCGAGCATCGGCTTGAGCATGTTGCCGGCGTCCATCGCGGAGTCGCCGCCGGCGCCCGCGCCGACGACCGTGTGCAGCTCGTCGATGAAGGTGATGATCTGGCCGTCGGAGTCCTTGATCTCGGCCAGGACGGTCTTCAGCCGCTCCTCGAACTCGCCCCGGTACTTGGCGCCGGCCACCATCGCGCCCAGGTCGAGCGCCACGAGCCGCTTGTTCTTCAGCGACTCCGGGACGTCGCCCTTGACGATCCGCTGGGCCAGCCCCTCGACGACGGCGGTCTTGCCCACGCCGGGCTCGCCGATGAGGACGGGGTTGTTCTTCGTACGGCGGGAGAGGACCTGCACGACCCGCCGGATCTCCTGGTCCCGCCCGATGACCGGGTCGAGCTTGCCCTCGCGGGCGGCGGCGGTGAAGTCCGTGCCGAACTTCTCCAGGGCCTTGTACTGGCCCTCGGGGTCGGCGCTGGTCACCCGGCGGCCGCCGCGGGCCTGCTGGAAGGCCTCCTGCAGCTTCTTCGCGGTCGCGCCCTGCTGGGTGAGCACGTCACCGGCCTGGCCGCCCTTGGCGGCGATGCCGATGAGCAGGTGCTCGGTGGACAGGTACTCGTCGCCGAGATCGCGGGCCCGGCTCTGCGCGTCGGCGATGACGGCGAGCAGTTCGCGGTTGGGCTGCGGGGGCGCGACGGTGGACCCGGTCACGCTGGGCAGCGAGCCGAGCGCCTTCTCGGCCCCGGCGCGCACGGCGGCCTGGTCGGCGTCGACGGCCGCCAGAAGGTCGACGATGTTCTCGTTGTCCTGCCCCTGGAGCAGCGCGAGCAGCAGGTGGGCTGGGGTGAGGTCGGCGTGTCCCTGGGACACGGCCCTGCTGCCGGCCGCGTTGATCGCGTCCCGGCTCCGGTTGGTCAGCTCGGCGTCCACGTTCGCTGTCTCCTCCTTGCGTCAGCGCTACCCGTTACTGACTCAGTCAGCGTACACAAAGTTGAGTCTATTCCGCTCAAGGTGCCGCCTCAATGTGCGAGCAGTAGGTTCCGGGCCATGGCCGCATACCCCCAGGACCCGGGCGCTCCCGACGCGCCGTATCTCGCCTTCTGGCGCGAACGGCATCTGTGCACGCTGACCACACCACGCCCGGACGGCAGTCCGCACGTGGTTCCGGTCGGAGTGACCTACGACCCCGAGGCCGGCCTCGCCCGGGTCATCACGAACAAGACCAGCACGAAGGTGGGCAACGTCCTGGCGGCCGGCCCGGCCGGCGCCCGGGTCGCGGTGTGCCAGGTGGACGGGCGGCGCTGGGCCACGCTGGAGGGGCGCGCGCAGGTACGTGCCGAGCCGGAGCGGGTGGCGGAGGCGGAGCGGCGGTACGCGCAGCGCTACGGGCGCACGCCGAGCCCGAACCCCGCGCGCGTGGTGATCGAGATCGAGCTGACCCGGGCGATGGGGCAGGGCTGACGGCGCGGCCGGCGACGCGGCTGACCGGATTCCGGTTCTGTCCCGTTGTGTTCCGGCGTCGTTTTCCAGCCAACGCTCAAGCGGATGCATAACCCGAAATATCCCCGCAAACTGCAGCGGCGTCACCGTGTTCAGGTCACGGTGACGCCGCTGCGGGGGGAAGCGCCTGAGCGATCTTTTTACGACGGGGGAATCGCGTCAGGCACTGCGGGGGGTGGCTGAGGTGGTCTTCAGGGGCGGGGCCTCCGTCTCGACGAGCCGGTGGTCCCGCTGGTCCAGGTTCACAAAGATCATTCCGTATCGAATGGCGCACCGCACGGGCTGCGGTGCTCCCCGGGGCTTGCGCAGGCACCGGTAGGCCCGTACGTCCTCGTCCTCGTCGCGCGTCACGACGACCGGCTCACCGAAGACCGTCACCATCAACGAGTCACCACTGTGGGGGATGGCGGTGACCAGGTCGATGAAGTGCCAGCCGGAGCGGTAGGCGGTGGCCATCTCGCGGCGGAAGGAGCGGTCGTCGGGTGGAGTGGTCATGACTCGGCGACCCACGTGCTGTCGGCGGGAGCGACCCAGGTGCTGTCGCCAGGAGCGACCCAGGTGCTGTCACGCAGCACGTCCGCCGCGGTCACGACCCAGGTGCTGTCACGCGGAGCGACCCACGTGCTGTCGCGCGGAGCGACCCACGTGCTGTCGCCGGCCACGACGGCGGTGTCGACACCCGGGCTCCACGTACTGTCGCGCGCCGTGTCGCCCGTCGTCCCCGCAAGGCCGCTCAGCGCTCCGAAGGCCAGGGCGGCGGAGAAGGCGGCGGCAAGCGCCGAGCGAAGCATTCTCTTATGCATAGTCGGCTTCGTCCTCATTTGAAGGTCACCTCTCCCCCGTCGACTACGACGATGGCCCATTCGGGCACGTCATGGCCACACAATCGATGCATCATGTTCCTGCACGTTCAGGACCCTGGGGGGTGGAGATTTGACGAAAAATGAGACAAAGCAGACACATCCTCATGCGTCGACTGAGCTGTGCGAGGAAGGTCGCCGTCTCTATGGGAACGCACTTCGGACGGGCCGCATAGCCCGTGCGGACGTGGAGCCCGCTCCGTGTTTGATGGAGTTCGCCCTGCTTCATGCCGACCCCGACGACGCGAACTGGCTGCGCCCGGTGCCCCCGTCGATCGCCCTGTCCCAGCTGCTCAACCCGATCGAACGCGAGATCACCCAGCGCAGACGGCTGTCGGTCGAACTCGCCGACGCTTTCGAGCCGTTCATGACCCTCAGCGCCCAGCCGACGCCGACCACACACTCGATCACGGTGCTGGAGGGCATCGACCGCATCAACGCGGCGCTCGATCTGGCCACCTCCCAGTGCCAGACCGAGATGCTCACCGTCCAGCCGAGCCGCCGCCGCCTGGAGCACACCCTCGTCCAGGGCCTGGAGCGCGACAGACCGCTGATCGAACGCGGCTGCCGCATCCGGACGCTCTACCAGCACACGGCCCGCTACAGCCCCGAGACCCTGGCCTACGTCTCCCAGTTCACCGACGGCAAGGTCGAGTACCGCACCATCGACGAACTCGTGGAGCGGCTGATCATCTGCGACGAGACGGTGGCCTTCATCCCGACCCGCGACGACGGTCAGGTCGCCCTCGAACTCCGGCACCCGGGGCTCGTCCGCTACCTGATCAAGGTCTTCGAGTTCATGTGGGGCCGCGCCGTACCCCTGGCCACCGGCGCCCCGTACGAGACCGCGCCCGACGGCATCACGGAGATCCAGCACTCGATCGCCAAGCTCCTCGTCGAGGGGCACGTCGACGAGGCGATAGCCCGCCGGCTCGGCATGAACGTCCGCACCTGCCGTGCCCATATCGCCAAACTCGCCACCGCCCTGGGCAGCGGCAGCCGTGCCCAACTCGGCTTCCTCATCGCCCAGTCGGGCATCCTCAGACAGGAACCCTGACACCCGCACGGCCTCACGGACGCACGCGGCCTCACGAACGCACGAACTCACGAACGCACGAACTGACGAACTGACGGACTCACGGACTCACGGACTCACGGACAGGAGGCAGACCGCAGTGAGCGCGCCGCCGCACCCCCACCACGGCGTGGAGAACCTGTGTGCCGCAGGCGCGAAGCTCTACGAGCAGGCCTTGCGCGACGGACGCGTCAAGACCGAGGCGGCCGAGACGGCGGCCCCGTGCCTGCTGTCCTTCGGCCTGCTGCAGCCGGTCGTCGACGACCTCGCCCAGCTCGAACCCGTGCCCCCGGCGCTCGCCCTGCACCGGCTGCTGCGCGCCTCCGGCAACCGCATCGCCGAGGAACGGCGCCGCGAGGAACAACTGGCGACGCTCTTCGAGCCCCTCATGCGCGTCACCGGCAGCCGCACTCCCCCCACGGACCCCGCCTCCCTGCGGATCCTCAGCGGCACGGAACGGATCAACGCGGCCATCACCGAGGCGATGGCCGAGGCGACCGACGAGGTGCTGTGCATCCAGCCCCACGTGCACTACAGGGGGCCGCGCGGCGAGAGCGCCCAGGCCGTCGCCATGGCCCGCGACCAGGCGCTGCTGGACCGGGGCTGCCGCATCCGCACCCTCTACCAGCACACCCAGCGCCACCAGCCGCTCGTCCTGTCCCGCTACGAGCAGCTCCGCGGCGCCGCGGAGGCCCGCACCCTGGACGAGGTCACCGACCGGCTCATCGCCATCGACGGCACGGTCGCCTTCATCCCCGCGGGCGAGGACGGGCTGCTGGCCCTGGAGGTCCGCCACCCCGCCCTCCTCAGGTACTTCACCACCACCTTCGACCGCCTCTGGCGGCTCGCCGTCCCCATGTACCCCCAGGCGGTCCGACGCCCGTCCCTGGACGGTGTGACGCCCCGCCAGCAGGCCATCGCCGCGCTTCTGGTCGAGGGCCACACCGACGCCGTCATCGCCGACCGCCTCGGCATGAACATCCGTACCGCCCGCGTCCACATCGCCAAGCTCGCCGCCACCCTCGGCAGCGAGAGCCGCGCCCAACTCGGCTACCTCATCGGCCGGTCGGGGATCCTTGACCGGGAACAGCACCGGGGGCTGGAGCAGACGCCGGGGCAGGCGCAGGCGCAGGGGGAGGGGCAGGAGCCGGGACGCTGACGCCCGACGGGCGGTCCAGGCCGACCTGGGCAATGCGGACCCCCAGTTGGGTGCGGCTGGCGGCGCCCAGAGTCTCGGAGAGGCGGGCGATGTGGGCGCGGCAGGTGCGGACGCTGATGCCCAGGCGCTCGGCGATGACGGCATCCTGGTGGCCCTCCGCCAGCAGGGCGGCGATGGACTGCTCGCGGTGCGAGATGCCCTCGATGCGGGTGTCGGGGAGCGGGGCGGTGAGCGGGATCGCCAGCCGCCACAGCCGCTCGAAGACCGTCACCAGGTAGGAGATCAGGGCCGGGTGGCGCAGCTCCAGGGCCATCGTGCGGTCGCTGTTCGCCGGGATGAAGGCGACCGTGCGGTCGAAGAGGATCAGCCGGTCGATGACCTCGTCCAGCGTGCGGGCCTCCACCGCGTCGCCCATCAGCTCCAGGTAGGTGAGCAGGCCCTGGCCGTGCCGGGCGACGTGGTTGTACAGGTCGCGCATGCGCACGCCTCGGCCGCGCAGTTCCAGCGCCCGGTGCAGGCCCTCCGACAGTTCGTGCTCACGCCGGATGCCGCCGGGCTGCACGGTGAGGACCTCCGTCATGCACGCCTCGGTCGCCGCGTCCAGCGCGGCCTGGATCCGCGAGGAGCCGTCCAGGACCCGGATCGCCGCGCCCTCCCCGGCCGTCGCGCCCCGCGCCGGACCGCCCAGGCCCGCGTACCACTCGAAGGCGGCCACGGCCGCGCCCATGCGCCGCCCGCTCGCGCTGACCTCGTCGTAAAGCCCGTGCAGCAGCCGGGTCATGACCTCCTGCGGGGAGGTCGGCACCAGCCAGTCCATGTCGTCGGGGTCGGGGTGCAGGAGGGCCAGTTCGAGCAGGCACGGGACGGGCTCGGCGTCGGTCCGGGCCACCCGACCGCGCCGTACGGCCCGGGAATACACGCGATCCCCGGCGTCGCACAGTCGGTCGGCGCCGTGTGGATGTTCCTCCGTCCCGTGCCCGGCCATCGCCCATCCCACCCCCGCCCACGCCGCTTCCGGAGCGCAACTATGCGCGGCCCGGACCGGGTCCGCAACACGGCTTGTCCGGCCGAGGCCGAGGAAAACCACCCGTCTGCGTGAGTTTCTCCCGGCCTCCTCCCCTCGCACTGCAACAAGCTGACGGTGGTGCCGGGCCTTTGCGGCGGTGCATCGTTGAGTTCCGCGTTCCCCCGGGTGCTCCCCACTCGGGGGAAGCGGAGCCAACCCGGCCGGACCACGGGGGAGTCCGGCCGGGCTCCGGGCCATCCCCGCATGCCCTGGCGCCCCGCACGCCCCGGTACCCGGCAGCACCCGTGCGCTCCCGGAAATATCCGAGTGATCGTCGTGTTACGTCCCGCACTTAACGTCGGCCCATGGCGGACATATTTGACGCGTACGCGCTGGCCGACGCGTGGGACGAGATGTTCGAGCGGCCGGGTGAGGTCAGGACCGCCTATGAGCCGGTGCTGGCGGCGCTTCAGCCGATCGAACCAGGTGAACTGCGCTTCAGGGCCGACCAGATGGCCCGCGCCTTCACCGACCGGGGCGTGACCTACGCCTTCGCGGGCGAGGAGCGGCCCTGGCCGCTGGACCTGGTGCCCAGGATCCTCGACGCACTGGAATGGGATTTCATACAACGGGGCGTGAGCCAGCGGGTCAGGGCCCTGGAGGCCTATCTCGCCGACGCCTACGGGCCCTGCCGCGCCTTCGAGGACGGGGTCGTGCCCTGGCGGCTGCTGCTGGGCTCCCCGCACTTCCACCGCGCGGCCCACGGGGTCGAACCGCCCGGCGGGGTGCGCATCCACGTCGCCGGCATCGACCTCGTCCGGGACGAGGCCGGGGACTTCCGGGTGCTGGAGGACAACGTCCGGGTGCCCAGCGGGGTGTCGTACGTCATCGAGAACCGGCGGGCCATGACCCGGGTGTTCCCCTCCCTCTTCGACGGGCAGCACGTCGTGCCGGTGGACGGCTATCCCGCGCGGCTGCTCGCCGCCCTGCGCGCCGCCGCGCCCGCGGGGACCGCGGACCCGCGGGTCGTCGTCCTCACCCCCGGGCCCAGCAACGCCGCCTACTTCGAACACGCCCTGCTGGCCCGGCTGATGGGCGTGCAGCTGGTCGAGGGGCACGACCTGGTGTGCCGCAACAACCGGGTGTGGATGCGCACCACGAAGGGCGAGGTCCCCGTCCACGTCGTCTACCGGCGGCTCGACGACGACTTCCTCGACCCACTCCACTTCCGCCCCGACTCGGTGATCGGCTGCCCGGGCATCATGACGGCGGCCGTGGCCGGACGGGTCACCCTCGCCAACGCCGTCGGCAACGGCGTCGCCGACGACAAGCTGCTGTACACGTACGTCCCGGACCTGATCCGGTACTACCTCGGCGAGGAACCGATTCTCCCCAATGTGGAGTCGTACCGCCCCGACGAGCCCGGGCAGCTCGACGCCGTCCTCGACCAGATCGACAAACTGGTCATCAAGCCGGTCGACGGCGCGGGCGGGCAGGGCATCGTCATCGGCCCGAAGGCCGACGCGAGGACGCTGGACAAGACACGCAAGGCGGTCGCCGCCGACCCGCGCGGCTTCATCGCCCAGCGGCCCGTCGCCCTGTCCACCTCCCCCACCCTCGCGGGTGAGCGCATGGCGCCGCGCCACATAGACCTGCGGCCGTTCGCCGTCAACGACGGCACCGACGTCTGGGTGCTGCCCGGCGGGCTGACGCGCGTGGCGCTGCAGGAGGGCAACCTGATCGTCAACTCCAGCCAGGGCGGCGGTTCCAAGGACACCTGGGTCCTCGCCGACGGGCCCTCTGAAGAGCCCGCCCAGATACCGGCCGATGACTCGCCGCCCGCCGTCGCTCCGCGCCAACTCGGCCCCGACGGCATCCCCGCCGCCGTACCGGATGGGGCACAACAGTAAGGGGCGCAGCAGCATTGAGCCCTCCTCCTCGCAGGTGAGGAGGATCCTGGCTCACACCGCTCGGCCGCTCAGCGAACAGTCGAGTCTTACGCGATCAACACCAGCCGGGTTGGAACCAGCCCGGTTTCCCCAAGGAATTGGAGGTTGCTGTGCTGGCTTGGTTCTCGCTCGGCACGAGTCGACCCTACCCGGTATACGCGCGGGAGGGCCGGTGAACGACGTGATCCTCTCCCGCATCGCGGAGGCGCTGACCTGGACCGGCCGCTATGTCGAACGGGCCGACGCCACCGCACGCATCCTCGACGCCTATCTGCACCGCATGCTGGAGGACCCCTGGCGCGACGAGGACGCGGCCTGCCGGTCGCTGTACGCGATCCTCGGCGTCGACGCGGGCCCCGACCCCGTCGACATGCAGCAGGTCCTCGACCAACTGGCCTTCGACTCCCGCTCCACCTGCTCCATCGAGGGCGCGCTGGGCGCCGCCCGGCTGAACGCGAGGAGCGCCCGCGAGGCCGTCTCGTCGGCGATGTGGGAGTGCCTGAACGCCACCTGGCACGCCCTCGCCGACCAGCGCCGCGCGGCCCGTCGCACGGGCCCCTACGGCTATCTGGAGCTCGTCCGCAGCCGCGCGGCCCTCTTCTTCGGGCTCGCCGACTCGACGATGAGCCGCGACGACAGCTGGCGGTTCGTCGTCCTGGGCCGCAGCCTGGAGCGCGTGGACATGACCGTACGGCTGCTGTCGGTACGCGTCCTGGACGCCGCGCACGCTCCCGACTGGCCGACCCTGCTGAGCGCGTCCGGCGCCGACGAGGCGTACGCGCGCGTGTACGGCGGTTTCGGCGACACCCCGAGGGTGGCCGAATTCCTCCTTCTGGACCGGGACTTCCCACGCTCGGCGCTGCACGCGCTGACGACGGCCGAGGAGTGCCTCTCGGCCCTCGGCCGCCCCCGCCAGGACCCGGCCCGCCGGCCCATCGGCCGGCTGCGCACCCGCCTCGAATACCTCGACACCCACGCCATGGAAGAACAACTGCAGCTGCTGCTAAGGGACTTGCAGACCGCCTGCATGGCCTCGGCGGAAGCGGTCGCCGAGCGGTTCTTCCCGTACCAGGGGCCCGTCGTATGGGCCCAGGAAGGAGCGTGAGCATGAGCGCCAACGGCACCCGCAGGCTCCGTATCCGCCACACCACGCACGTCTCCTACGCGCAGGCGGCGGTCTCCTCCCACAACGAGGTCCGGATGACCCCGCTCACGCTGCCCGGACAGACCACCCTGGATGCCCGGGTGACCATCCGGCCGGCGGCCACGACCTGGTCGTACTGGGACTACTGGGGCACCCAGGTCACCGCCTTCGAGCTGATGGACCCGCACGCGGACCTCACCATCACGGCGTCCAGCCTGGTGGAGACGTCCCCGCCGGCCGGCCTGCCGCCCTCCCCCGCCTGGGCGGAGATCGTGGAACGCACCGCCGTCTCCCGGCTGCTGGAGTTCGCGGGCCCCACGGTCCGTACGACGGTCCCGCCGAAGCTGGTGAAGAAGGCGCGCAAGGCGGCCGCGGGCCTGGACCCGCACGAGACGGTCGTGGCCGTGTCCTCGCTGGTCGCCGACCGGGTGACCTACCTGCCCGGCGTCACCGGCGTGAACACCTCGGCCGCCGAGGCCTGGGAGCAGGGGGCGGGCGTCTGCCAGGACATCGCGCACGTCACGATCGCGCTGCTGCGTGGCCTCGGGCTGCCGACGCGGTACGTCTCCGGCTATCTCCACCCCGAACGGGAGGCGGAGCTGCACCGCCCGGTGGCCGGGCAGAGCCACGCCTGGGTCGAGTACTGGGCGGGCGACTGGCACGGCTACGACCCCACGAACCGGACCCGGGCCGACGAGTCCCACGTGGTGGTCGGCCGGGGCCGCGACTACGACGACGTCACCCCGCACAAGGGCGTCTACCGGGGGGTCGCCGGCGGGCCGCCGGCGGTGACGGTGGAGTTCACGCGGGTGGCGTGAACGGGGCGCGTTACGGGGCCTCCCCTTTCCGGGGCGGCCGCCGGACAATCCCGGTATGGCGAGGAACCGGGCAAGGAACCGTGCGAGGAACCGTGCAACGAACCGTGCGAGGAACCGGGTACGGGTCCTGACCATGGGGGCGGTGCTGTGTGCGGCGGCGGGCTGCGGAGGGGGCGGGAGCGACGGCGAACCCTCCGCAGCCTCCTCCGCCCCTGCCACGCAGGCGGCCTCCCGCCCCTACAAGGACGGGCATCTCACCTTCACCCTGCTGTCCCTGCGCTGCGGGCTGAGCGCGGTCTCCGGGTCACACAGCGAGGGACAGCCGGACGGGCAGTTCTGCTGGGCGCGGCTGCGGGTGGACAACCAGGACCCGCAGTTCCACACCTACGTCGCGAAGAGCCAGCGGCTGTCGGGCGTCCCCGGGCGCCCGGGGACGCCCGACACCTTCGCCATGGCCGTACGGCGCCAGCACGACAGCGTGGAGATCGGCGGGCACGATCTGATCGAGGTCGAACTCTGGTACGACGTCCCGCGCGACGCCAAGGTGAGCGGTCTGCGCGTCTCGGGCGACCGCGATCCGGCCGGCTACCTGAACACCAGCCACCCGGCGCCGTTCACGCCGGGCGGGGTCCTCATCGCGATGAAACCGCTGATGGGCTGGTAGCCGACGAGCCCAGGCACACGGCCCAGGGACCTCAGCTCAGCTTCAGGGCGTCGCAGGCGGCCTTGTACTTGGCGGTGCAGATCTGGTCGACCGTGAAGATGCCGTCGGCGATGACGGTCGTCTTGATGTTGCTCTTCGTCAGCGCGACCACGGTCTGCAGCTTGGCCGGAATGCCCTTGGTGGTCGGGCTGTCGACCTTGTCGCGGGTGAGGGCTTCGAACTGCAGCTCACGGCCCTGGACCTTGGCGACGGCGGCCTGTGCGGCGGCCGCGGCCATCGCCGGATACGGCTTGTAGACGCTCATGTACTGCTCGCCGGTGATGATCCGCTGCACGGCCGGCAGCTCCGCGTCCTGGCCGGTGATCGGGGGCAGGTCGCCGTCTTTCATGCCCGCTGCCTCGAAGGCCTTGACGATGCCGCCGGCCATGGCGTCGTTGGCGGAGTAGACACCGGCGATGTTGTTCTTGCCGAGCGCCTCGATCGCCTTCGTCATCTCGGCCTGGGCGATCTTCGGGTCCCACTTGTCGGTGTCGTACGACTTCGCGATCGTGACCCGGCCGTTGAGCTCGCTGAGCGCGCCCGCCTTGAACTGGCCGGCGTTCGGGTCGGTGGGCGAGCCGTTCACCATGACGATCTTGTCCGCGGTGCTGGGATTGTTGATGGCCTCCGCGAGGCTACGGCCCTGCACCTCGCCGACGAGCTCGTTGTCGAAGGAGACGTACGCGTCGATCGGGCCCTGGGCGAGGCGGTCGTAGGCGATGACGGGGATCTTCGCGTCCTTGGCCTTCTGCACCATGGGCGCGATCTCCTTCGCGTCGACGGCGTCGAGGAGGATGATGTCGACCTTGTCGTCGATCATCTTCTGCATCTGGGTCTTCTGCGCCTTGGTTTCCCCGGCGGCGTTCGCGTACTCGGTCGTGCCCTTGTTCTGGGTGAGCTCGGCGACCGTCTTCTTGATGATGGGGTAGTCGAACTGCGCGTACCGGGTGTTCGTCTCCTCCGGCATCAGCACGCCCACCGTGATGTCGTTGCCCCGGGTCGGTGTCGCGCTGCCGCTGCTCTCCGAGGCCCCCAGCATCCCGCACCCGGCGAGCGAGAGGGACATCGTGGAGGCGACCACGGCTATGGCGATACGACGCATTCGGGGCTCACTTCAGGTGCGTTCAGTGCGATTCCGGGCACACATGGGTGCGACATGGTGACCCAGGTGTCTCAAAAGACAACGCGGCGGCGACCGCCGGAGTCAAGCGGAACCGGTTAACGAAGGAGCAACATCACACTCCGCTTAGCGGACGAAGACGCATGGAGACGAAGCGAAGACCTTGCGAAGATCGCGCGAAGACCTGTCGGAGACCGGTCACGGAATCCGCCGCGCAAACCCGGCGGAACCACCACGCAAACCGTCGTGCGACCGCCATGCGGCCGTCGCGGAACCCGCTGCGCAACGCTCGCGGAAACCGCTGTGCAACGGTCGCGGAAACCGCTGTGCGGCCGTCGCGGAAACCGCTGTGCGGCCGTCGCGGAAATCGGGCGGGAAACGGTCCAAGAAGCCGTACAACCAATGCCGTTCCTCGCGGGTCGTGATCACGAAAGAGTTCGTCACGACCCGGCTCCTCACAACCCGGCTGCATCACAACCCCGCCCGCCTCATCACTCCAGGCTTCGTTCGACGAGAGGACCCATGCGCCCCGCCAAGAGCCCCGCCGGACTCGCCACCGCCGTCGTGCTCGCCACGACCGGCGGTCTTGTCACCACCGCCGTCGTCATCGCGCCGACCGCCTCGGCCGCGACGACCTGCGCCTCCCCGGTCTACACCCGCCAGATCTTCGCCAACACCACGTTCTCCGGACCGGCGAGGCAGACGGGCTGCGATGCGGCGATCTCCGAGAACTGGGGCGCCAAGGCCCCCGCCTCCGGCCTGCCGTCCGACAACTTCGGCGTCCGGTGGACGGTGACAAGGGACTTCGGCTCGGGCGGGCCGTTCGTGTTCTCGGCCGCCGCGCGGGACGGCATCCGGGTCTACGTCGACGGCGTCCGCAAGGTCAGCCTCTGGAAGAACGGCTCGACGACGGTGAGTCAGGCCGTCAACGTGACCCTCCCGTCCGGCAGGCACACCCTCCGCGTCGACTACGTCAACTGGACGGGCGCCGCGAACGTCGGCTTCGGCTACACGCCCCGCACGTCGGCGACCGTGGACAAGGTGCGGCCGCTCGCGCCGACCGGCGCCGCCTGGGACCACACCCCGCACACCGGCGGCGGCGAGGCAGCGATCCTGCGCTGGGCCGCCAACAAGGAGATGGACCTCGCCGGTTACCGCGTCTACCGGCGCCCGCAGGCCGATGCCGCCTGGACCCGGGTCGGGGCGACCACGCTCCGCACGTTCACCGACGTCGCGCCGTCGACCGGACAGTCGTACCTCTACCAGCTCCGCGCCTACGACAAGGCGGGCAACGAGTCGGCAGGCACCGCCGCCCTCGGCCCGGTCCCGACGCCGGACCTCACCGCGCCCGCCGCGCCGGTCCTGACGGTCACCCCCACCGTGGACTCCAACGACCTGTCCTGGACGGCGCCGGCGGACGTCGTCGCCTTCTCGGTCTTCCGCAAGGAGACCTCGAAGACCGAGTGGACCGAGTACCCGGAGACCACCGACAGGAGCTGGAGGGACACCGGCGCGGTGTACGGACGGTCCTACGACTACAAGGTCGTCGGGTACGACGCCGCCTGGAACCACTCCGAGTCCGCCGTCGTCAGCGGCCGGCCCACCATCGCCCCGCCGCAGAACGTCACGGCCGCCACCCCGTCGTACGGCGCGGTGATCACCTGGACCGAGCCGGCCGGCGGCGACACCACCGCGTACACGGTGCTGCGCTCACCCGCCGCGGCGGACGGCGCCCGGACCTGGACGGCCATCGACTGCCGCAGCCGTACGACGAGCACCGACGGCACCGGCGCCACGGTCCGCTCCTGCACCGACTACGACGGCGACCAGGGCGCGACCTACGCCTACGCGGTGCGCCGGAAGGATTCCTACGACCGCTGGTCGGTCCCGTCCCCGGAGATCCTCGTCACCCGTCCCGGCGACGAGATCGCGCCCCCGGCCGTCACGAACCTGACCGCCCAGCCCCTGGAGTACGGCATCAGGCTCGACTGGGACCCGAGCCCGGTGGCCGACCTGAAGGAGTACTGGCTCTACGAGCAGCCGACGCGGTACGACGAGCCCCGGTACCTCGGCATCGTCGACGCGTCGAAGTCGGAGACCGTGCTGCGGACGCCGGCAAACGGCGAGGCGCGGCGGTTCGTCGTCGTCGGCGTCGACAACTACGGCAACGTCGCGACCTTCCACAACTGGGAGTGGAGCGAGCCCGTCGCCACGGTCGAGGTCACCGAACTCGACCTCGGCCCGACCACCCCGGCGCCCGAGGTCACGGCCTGCGACCTGAGCGCCTCGGCCGTCCGCACGGGCGGTGTCATGGTGGACCCCTACTGCTTCGGGGCGCGCTTCACCGAGGCCGACGGCTACCACGTCCACCGCTGGGACCGCACCACGAACAGCTGGGTCCGGCTGACCGACTCGCCGGCGACGACCTCCTACTGGACCGACACCACCGCCCCCGCCGCAACCACCCTCTACTACCTGGTCTCATTCACGGAGGCGGACGGCACGGAGGCGTTCACGAACGTCGCGGAGGCCGTGACCCCGGGGTGACCAGCGCGGTCGCGGCCAGGCCGGCGGCGGCTCAGCGCGCCCCCGGGTCGTACTTCTTCAGCGAGGCCTGGACCTCGGCCGCGTACGCGCCCTCCCACCACGGGACCGTCTCGACCAGCACCGGCTTGGTGCCGGAGGCAAGGACGAGGGCCCGGCCGGGGGGCATGGCGCCGAGGTCGGAGACCTGAAGGACACGCTCACGGCGCGTGGACTCGCTGATCGCACGGGCGCCGGACCAGCCGCCGAACTCCGACTCCCGGCTGGTCTGGTACTCGCGCAGCTCGTACTCGCCGGCCAGTTCGCTCAGGTCGCCCAGGAAGCGGGTGTCGGAGACGCCGCCGCCGTACACGCGGACGTTCGCGGCGGACCACAGCTTCTCCATGCCGCGCTCGCCCCACACCTCGATGCCCTGCGCCCAGGACTGCAGGATCGTCATCAGGATGATGCCGCGCGAGCCGTAGTGGGAGTACAGATCGGGCAGGGAACGCCAGCGGCAGACGTTGGCGGCCTCGTCGAGGACGCCGACGAGGGGCAGCGGGAGACGGCCGCCGCGCTGGGTGGTGGCGTACTCCTCGGCCGCCTCGACGACGGCGACGGTCAGCGCGGTCACGAGCGGCCCTGCGGAGTCGCGGCCCTCCCGGCTGAGCAAGTACAGGGTGCCGCCGCCGCGGACGAACGCGTGCGGGTCGAACTGCCCCGCATACTCGTCGGCGGGCGGCGTCACCCACCGGTTGACCTCGGGATTGACCAGGCAGGACGCCATCTGCTGGGCGACGCCGTAGATGCCGCTGCGCTGCTTGTCGGGGGCGTTGATCACGCCGGCCAGTCCGTCCGCGGGCATGGCGTGTCCGGCGCCGCGCAGGATCCGCTCCGGGGCGTCGTCCTTGGGGTTGGACAGCCAGGTGTAGATCTGCGTGATCGGCGCCTTGGCGCAGGCGGCGGCGAGCAGCAGGTTGGCGAGGAGGTCCTGGCCGGCCGGGTCGAAGAAGGCGTCGGTGGCGGCGTTCGCGTCACGCGAGCCGCTCGCGAAGTGGTCGGCCATCTTGCGGGCCTTGGCGACGTCGGTGACATACGACAGCGGGTTCCACCACCAGCTGGGCTCCTCCTGCGCGACCTGCTGCGGATCGAAGACCCACACCGGTCCGCGCGCGGTGCGCGGGCCCCGGGTGGCGTCCACGATGTCCCGCTTGTTGGAGGTGACCAGGACGGCGCCGGGCCCGTCGAGGATGGCGGGGATGGCACGCCGGGTCGTCTTACCGGTCCGCGGCCCCCAGATGTCCACGTGCATGTCCTCGTACGACCCGTACAGCGGCTGCCGTCCCTTGACGGACCGTCCGATGAACACGCCGGGCGTGGACGACTGCACGCCGAGGCGCTCGGCGGTGGCGGCGGCGCCCTTCATGGTCAGCTTGCCGAGCTCCTCGCCCTGCGCGAGATGCCTGGCGGCGCCGTCCACCTCGGGCTTGTTCCGGAAGCGCTCGCGCACCCGGTACCCGGCCAGCGCGAGAATCCCGACCACCACGGCCTCCCCGGCCGCGACGGCACTGGCGGGCGAACCCGGCCAGCTGTAGTCGCCCTTGATCACCTCGACGAGGAACGTCAGCGGATTGGAGGCCGGCGCGGGCGCGTCGGCGTACCCGGCGCCGATCTTCGCCGCCAGCCAGGCGCCGGCGGCGACGACGAGCACGACCGCGACGGCGATGACGATCTCAAAGGTCCAGTCGTCCTCGGCGCGGGGCTTCTTCTTCTGTTCTGCGGTCACCCGCGGGTCCGTCCTTTCTGGACTTCGACGGTCTGTTCATGCTCCGGTCTCACTGTCCTTGCCGTCGCCCTCGACCGCGTTCGTGCCCTGGGGGATCGGGACGCGGTAGACGCCGGTGATCTTGTCCTGGACGTCCCAGGTGCTGAACTTGACCGACTGGCCCGGACGCGGGGCGTGGATGATCTTGTGGCCTTTGGGGTCCCAGACCAGGCCCACGTGGCCGGAGTGGCCGTTGCCCTCCGGCCGGAAGAAGATGACGTCGCCGGGCTGGGCCTGGGACAGCGGCACCTCGTACTTCTTGAGGTAGGGCTCCTGCGTGTAGGTCGTGGTGCCGATGTTGATCTTCCCGCCGCTGGCCATGTAGTACGCCCACTGCGTGAAGCTCGAGCAGTCGAAGCTCGTGGGGTTCTCGCCCTGCAGCCGCGGAGCACCGAACACGTACGGGACGCCGATGCCCCGCTGGGCCCAGCCGAGGACCGCGCGGATCACCGGGTCGTCGGAGTCGGGAAGGACACCGGAGGCGCCGGCGCCGTCCGGGGCCACCTGGGCACCGCCGTTGTCCTGGGCGCAGTCGGCGTACTGGGCGTCCCGGTTGTCCTCGTCGGATCCCGGGACGGTGCCGTAGTCGGGGTTGGCGGTGACCTTGCCCTTCATCCACTCGTCGGGGTCGACCATGCCCGGGCCCTGGTCCTGGCCGGCCACGAACGGGTTGTCGACACCGGGGACGCGGACCTCCCAGTGCAGGTGGGGGCCAGTGACGTTACCGGTCGCGCCGACCGTGCCGATCTGGTCGCCGCGCTTGACGGTCTGTCCGACGGACACCTTGATCGAGGTCTGGTGGGCGTAGAGCGTGATGACGCCGCCCGCGTGCTGGATCTCCGTCTCGTTGCCGTACGAGCCGCCGGGGCCCGCGTGGACCACCTTGCCGTCGGCCGGAGCGTAGATCGGGGTGCCGCTGGATGCCACCAGGTCGAGGCCGGTGTGGTAGCCGAGGCTCCACATGCGGCCGTTCTGGTGGTAGGGAGTGCCGATCGTGTAGGTGCCCTGCTTCATGGGCCATTGCCAGTCCTTGCCGGTGGTGGGCTCCTTGGCGAGGGGGAAGGACACGGTCGTCGCGTGACCGGTCCCGGCAGTGAGGCCGGTCTCGGCGGTGTACGCGGCCAGGGACATCGCGGTGGTGGTGTCGTCACTGTTGTCGCCGTCCAGCGGCGGCGTCGACCAGGAGCGGGCCGGGGTCGCGGCGATGCTGAGGGCGGAGCCGGGCTGGGCGTTGTTGCCGACCGGCTCCGGAATGTCCGACTGCTGCCCGAGGGTGGGGAAGCCGGGGTTCTTCTCGATGGTCTCCTTCAGATGCGCGTACCACCGCTTGATGAGGTCCTGGTCGCCGGTGAGCACCCCGCGGTAGCGGGCGGCCTGGGTGAGGACGACGCGTGGGTAGATCGTGTTGGAGGCCGTGGAGCCGGAGTAGGTCTGGAGCGCCTTGAAGGGCGCGGTCTCGGCCTTCTTGGCGTGCAGGAAGTTGGCGGCGGCCCAGGCCGCGTCGTCGATGTTGTAGAGGTCCTTCGTACCGTCGCCGTTGCCGTCGGCGCCGTAGTCCGTCCAGGCCGGCTTGCCGAACTGCAGGATGCCCATGTAGCCGAGGGAGTTCTTGCCTCCGGGCGCGGCCGACTTGTCCTGGCCGAACTTTGTCTCCTGGTACATCTGCCCGGCGATGAGCGTCCAGTCGAGGCCGTCGTAGCGGGCGGCGGCGCGCATCGCGGCGAGGATCATCTTCGGTGGTATCTCGTTGCGCGCGGTCGTGCTCGGCATGTACATCTTGCCGGCCGGCATGACCGGGTTCGTGGCCGCGGCGTCACCGGTGTTGCCGGCGTTGGCGTTGTCGGCGTAGTCGTCGCAGGAAGCCGCGGCCGCACCGGCGCCCACGCCTCCGACCATGCTTCCCAGAAGAACCAGGACGAGGGTGCCGATCCCGGCGATCGGCAGGCAGCCGATGCCGCCGGCTATCCACATCCATTTGTTGCTCTTGTTCTTGTTCTTGTCGCCGCCCTGATCGTTCCCGCGCTGGGCGGCCTGCTTGGCCGCCTTGGCCGCCTTGGCGACCTTCGCCGCCTTGCTGGCGGCGGCCAGTACCGCCGGTGCAACCATGTCGACTCACGCCCCCGAATCGTCGGACGCGCCCACGTCACCGAGGCCGAAGACGTCGAACCCGGAGACGACCCACTCGTCGTGGTCCTCCTTGACCGTCACCAGCCACTGATTGGACTCGGTGGTGGTCTTCCCGTCCGCGGTGTGCGTGGCGGTCACCTTGACCAGGCTGGACATCGAACGGCCGCTGTCCCGCACCACGTCGTCGGAGACCACGGCGTCGCGCACCACGACGGCCTCGCCCTTGGAGGAGCACTTCTCGGCCTGGCAGGTCGCCCACTCCTTGCCGGTCGGCAGCGAGGTCGCCTGCTTCATCTGCGCGTCGTTCACGGTGAGCCTGAGAAGGGGAGCGCTCCAGGTCGCGGCGTTGCTCGAGTGGTCGTACGTGGTGAGCCCGGCCATGTACTGGACCATGACTGCGTGAGCCCGGGTGGCTTCGGAGACCGAGACGATCGGGGCGAGCGCGGTGTTCTGCGACCCGGCGCCGTCGCCGGAACCCTGCCCGTCCGAGCCGGAGTCGCTCTGCCCCGAGGTGGCGGTGGGCGCCGCGGAGCCGCCGCTCTCGTCGCCGCCATCGCCCCCGTCGTCTCCGTCGAAGACGGTGAACACGGTGAGCACGGCAATCAGGAGAAACCCGAGCACCCCCAGGGCCATCAGCCCCGTGCGCTTGTTCTCCGCAGGCAAGTCCACGCTCCCGCGCCTCCCTTGTGCTGAGCCGGTACGGCGGGTGACCGGGACACGGTAGGCGGCGCAGGAGGCGGGGAGTCGGGGGAATTCCTGGCGGGGAAACGGGAGGGGCGAGGGTCGGGAAAGAGGAGGAAAGCCGGGCCCGGCTCACCTCACCGTGCTGCCGTCCGCGGCACGCACTCCGGCCGCCCGCCACAGCGGTCATTCGGGCCGCGGGTCCACCGGAAGCGGGTCGAACGGGTACGCCGTGTGCCCGCCCTTGGGCGAACAGGCCGCGAACGGGCCCGCGTCTGCGTCCATCAGCACGCGCAGATGCGGGTCCGCGTGATGCAGCCACCACGTCGACATGCCGAGCGCCGGGTCCTGACGCAGGTGTTCCCAGGCCAGCCAGAGCGCGGAAAGGCGGGCACCGGCCTCGGGGTGTTCCCACCACCTCGGGCACCAGGTGGCCGAGGAGCCGTTGATCCGGCGGCGGATCATCTGGGCAAGGTAGTCGGAGACGAAGACGAAGACGTCCGCGAAGTAGAACTCCGGCTCCTCGCCGACAGGTTCGGTACCGGTCATCGTTCGACTCCTGCGGGCTGCTGCTGAGGTACCGGGGGCGGCAGGCTGAGGGCCGCGGCCGGATTGAGGACTCCGTGGCCCGCGGTCGGCCCGCGCGGGGCGGCGGGGCGGGCGACGGGGCGTACGTCGACGCCAGGAAGGAACTCGTTGGCGGCGGCGCGCTGCGCCGGCTTCACCTTGGCATTCAACTCCTCGTAAGAGTCGGCGAGTTGAAGTCGCCACAGTGCCGTTTCATGGCTGTCGCGTAGCTTCTGAGGTACCTCGACGCCGCCGAGCTTCTGCGCGAACTCCTTCGGGGACTTCGCCGGGTCGAAGTCATCCATGCACACCTGCGCCCGCAGGGCGTCGTTCGTGATCAGCTCGTCGATCTCCGCAGGCAGATGCCCGTGCCGTGGTGCGGGCAGCGGGAACTTGATGTTGTCCTTGCCGACGTTCTCGTGGGCGAGGAGCCGAGGCAGTTCGTCCTTGCCGAGGACGGACGACCTGATGATGTCCGTGGCGAAGGCGACAACAGGTCCCTGCGCGGCCTCGGCATAGCGCTGCGAGACCGTCGACCAGACCTCGGGTGCGAGGGCCTCCACCTCGGCGGAGTCCAGCTCGTAGTCCCTGACGAGTGCGCTCTGCACATGCTTGTTCCACAGCTGGTACGAGTCGAGCCGGCTGCCCGCCGGGGAGTCCTCCAGCACCTGCAAGCCCCTCGTCCTGCCGCATGCCTGCGCCAGGAAACGGTGACCTACCGGCTCCGGCGCGCCCTCGGGTTGCGACATGAACGACCAGAACGCCCGCACGGTGCCGCGGCCCTCATGGGTGACGGACTCGCTCTGCGCCACGTCACGGATGAAGGAGGCCAGATCCGGCACCGGACGGCCCTGTTCGTGGGCCGCTCGCCAGTCCGCGTAGATCCGCTCGGCCACCTCCGCACCGTCCGCCCTCGACTGTGGCTCGGCCTGGTGGGAGGCGCGCTGGAGCGCGAGAGCGTCCGCGATCTCGGCCTGCGTCGGCGGAGCACCGAAGCTCACCCAGCCCCCCGCACGGCCGGGTACACGGACAGGCTGATCATCGATCCGCCCGGCCGGTCCTGTGTCCACGTCGGGAACGACACCGACTGCTCCAGGACGAACGCCGCGCCGCCCTCACCCGGGGTCGTCCAGTGAGCGAGCCGGTACGGGCTGCGGCGCCGCAGCCGGGACTCGCGGTCCTCCCAGAACGCGGGAGCCGACGGTTCCGGGAAGTCCTCGGCGTCCCACGCACCCGTCCACGCCGGAGTTCCCAGCACACTCGTGGCCGCTTCCAGACAGGCGGGCCAGCGCTCGTCCGCGGCGGCCAACACAGCGCTGTTGGCGCCTGCCCCGTCGGCCTTCACATGCCAGGCCTCGTACCCCACGCCGGAGACGGGAGCCCACCGGCCGTTCGAGTAGAACGTCAGCTTCCCCCCGCTCGGGCCGCGCACGACCAGCTGCCGGTCGAACGTCAGGGGCTCCCACCCGTACCGCCCGCACCACTCCTGCAGCACGCGCTCCACGCCCCATGGCGGACCCGGCCACACGGAAGTCCAGTCCACGCCCCGCAGCACCGCCAGCTCGGCGACGAGGTCCTGTGCCGTGCGGCCGGTCGTCTCCGTCAGCATGGTTACCCCTCTCGATCAGACCATCAGGTCAGGACGATACCGAGCAGCAACAGCGCCACCACGATCGCGCCCATGACGATGCGCGCCGTCGGGTCCTCGCGTTCCCACAGGTCGTGGACGACGGCCCAGCCGGTCATGCGGGCGGCACGGCCGCTATGGATGCTGGACGGCGACGCCTGCTGGTCCTCGTCCGGGTCCTCGCCGTCCATCGGCAGCGGCTCGGGATCCTCGTCGAAGCCGACCGGCAGCCCCTGCTGCTCCTGTGCCACCAGAACCATCTGCTCGAGAAGTTCGGGAATCGTGTTCGGGGTGAGGGGATAGGCGAAGGTCCCGTACGGCGTCTGCACGCACAGGCGGGCCTGCCAGGGGTTGCCGGGCTCATAGCCGTCGACCCAGGCGTGATCGGCCTGGAACACCTGGGGGACCTGAGGAGCTTGGGGAGCTTGGGGAACCTGCGGCGCCGGCGTCACCTGCGGAGCCTGGAGGGCCGGTACGGCGGCGGGGGCGGGGGCCATCTGGACCGGCGGGGCCTGCTGGGGGATCTCCCAGGTGGGCCGGCCGGGCTGCTGCGGGTTCCCGTTGTGGTCGGTCAACTCTCGTCCTTCGCCGGGTCCGTCGGATCCAGGGGTGGGCGCCGGTAGTGGTGTCGGCACGTCAGGCAGGCGTGCCCAGCGCATTGTGGGCCCAGGGCGGGTCGGTGCGACACAGGGTCTTCCCGACGCGTCCCTGACACTTTTCCCGACGGGTTTCCTCATGGGCGTCCCGCCGGGAATTCTCCGTCTCCCGGTGAGGAAAGCGACACCGGTCCCGTGACGGGTCTTTGTCACACTGCCAGCGCACCTGGCTGGGGCCAGGGCCCGTCGTGCGGTGCGGTCGTGAACCCGCCCAGGCGGACGGGGAACCGACTCGCTGGAGTAACCGACTCGATGACAGACCACAACAGCCCTGCTGGCGCGGTCGGCGGAGGCCAGCCTTCCGGGCAGCCCGGGTCCTTCGGTCCTACCCAGCAGCCACAGCAACAGGCGTGGCAGGCGCAGGGCCAGGGGCAGCAGGCCCCCGCCCCACAGCAGCCGCAGCAGCCGCAGCAGCCCCAGCCTCAGCCTCAGCAGCTCCCCTCCGACGCGGCCCGCGCACAGGTCGCCGCCGCCTGGGTGCGCAACACGCCCCGCGCCGGGCAGGCCGCCGTACCGTCGCTGCCGCCGCGCGAGACACGCCCACAGGGCGAGTCGAAGAAGGACAAGCGCGAGCGGGAGCGGGCGGCGCGCAAGGCTGCGTACGAGCAGAAGAAGGCGGAGAAAGAGCAGCGCAAGAGGGGCGGTACGGCTACCGCAACCACCGCCGCTGCCACCGCGCACGCGCCCACGCCCACGCCCGTCGTGGCGGGTCAGCCCACGCCCCATGCTCCCGCCGCGAGCAGCGTGACGCCCTCGGCGAGGCCCACGGCCGCCATCGCCGCGACTGCCCACTCCGCGCCCGCCCATACCGGCGCCCCGGCCCAGGTCGCCCCGAAGCCCGCCCGTGACTTCGACGTCCCCAGGCCCGGCGGCCGCATCCCCGGCGGCGGACGCCGTACGCACGTCGCGCTCCGCGCCACGCTGCTGATCACCACCTGTCTGCTCGCGCTGGGCTCGTGCGGCGTGATGGGGCTCGTGGTCGGCAAGTCGTCCGGGACCCCCACCGCCGGGCTGGACGCGTCGGACGCCACCCGGTACCGCCTCACCGAGTTCCCCACCGAGCAGGCGGCGGCTTTCGCGGAGCAGTACGCGCAGCTCTGCATGACGTTCTCCCCGGACACCTCGTCCGCCCGCCGGACCGACCTCGCCCGCTACGCCTCCGCCGGCGTCGACCCCGACTGCGGCTGGAGCGGCGACGGCACCAGCAAGGCGGTCTCCGCCGCGTGGGACGGCACCGCCGAGAAGCTTCCCGAGTACGGCGACCACGGCCGGTACATCGGCGTTCAGGTCCGGACGGACGACGGCACGCTCACCACGCTCACCGTCCCGGTGTACGTGCAGAACCTCAAGACGGGCGAGGGCATGCGCGTCGCCGGCGACGTCGGCCAGATGCCGATGCCGGCGGCAGCGGACGTGCCCGAGGTCGACCAGGGCGACGAGGTCGTGGACGACACGCTCTCCACGCAGCTCCAGAAGGAGGTGCTGCCGGGCTACTTCGAGGCCTGGGGCGCCTCCGACGCCACCGCCATGGCCCGCTTCATCACGCCCGACGCGTCCCTGACGGCCACGACGGGTCTGGTCGGACGTCTGACGGGCCCGCAGGTCGGCACCGTCGTCGCGCTCGTCCCGGTGAACGTGCAGGACACCAAGCCCTACGCCTACAGCGCAGGTCAGGCCGTCCAGGTTCGCGTGATCGTCGACTGGAAGGACGCCAAGGGCGTCACGGTGCGCCGCGCCTACCGGATGACGACGGTGAACACGGCTCAGGGCTGGTTCATCAAGGACATCCGCGGCGGTGTGCTCGACGCGGAGGGCGGCCGGGCGGACAGCGAAACCGACAGCGGCTCCGCAACGGGAACGGCCTCGCCTTCGGCCACCGCCTCCGGCTCCCCCGCTCCTTCAACCTCCGCCCCCACGACGCCCCAGTCGTCCAAGAACAAGAAGCCCGGCAAGTCCTGACCGGACCGCGCCCGCCACCCCGCCCCGCTCCCCACCGCTTTACCACCCGAGAGGAATCACCATGTACCTGGCAGCCGGTACGACCCTGAACGACATGTTCGGGCAGATCGAGGACATCCTGCGCAACGCGGGCACCATGGTCGCCGTCATCGCCCTGCTCATCCTCGGCATCCGCATGCTCCTGTCGATGAAGCGCGGCGACGGCATGCGCGAGGCCTTCCAGGGCTTCGGCATGATCGCGCTGGCCGCCTTGATCATCGGTGGCGCCGGCGGTCTCGCCGGCGTACTGATCGGCCTCGGCAGCCAGATCGGCGGCGGCAACTGACCGACCGTCCGGGCCCCGCCCGACGGACCGTCAGTAGCCGTCCCTACCAGGGGAGTTCGCAAGCATGAGCCAGGAGGCACCACCGGAGCCGCTGGTCGCGTACGACCACACCGATCTGGTCAACCGCCCCAAGCGGATCTGGAACTGGGGCAACATCCCGCTGCCGGGCCTGCTGCTGCCCGCACTGGGCGCGGCCTTCGGCTTCGGGCTGATCTGGCTCATCGCGCTGTTCACGATGTCGGCGTTCCTGCCGTTCCTCGGGATGTCGATGTGGACGTCGATCCTCTACTTCGGGCCGCCGTTCGCCGTCTACTTCGTCTGGGGACGGCCGCTGCCCTCGGCGCTCACGCTGAGCCAGCAGCTCGTGGTGTGGACCGACTGGTGGTTCCAGCCCAAGCGGCTGCAGGGCCTCGCCGCCGACCAGGAGCCCGAGGAGCTGCACTGGCAGGTCATCCTCTTCACCCCCGGCTCGCCGCGCTGGCAGGCCCGCTACGACTCCGCGCGCCAGGCCGCCGCCGCACGCGGCAGCGCCTTCTCCACCTACCGCTGACCCCTCCCCTCCCCCTCCTCCTTCACGTCCTTCACGTCCTTCACGTCGACCACCGCAGGTGACTCCTCCATGTTCATGCTGATCCTTCTGGGCGGGGCGGCCGCCTTCTTCGTGGTCGCCATGATCATGGCCGCCTCGTCGAGCAAGAAGAACGGTCAGGGCGGCCAGGGCGGCTCCAGGCAGTCGTCCTCCTCCCGCTCCAGGCCGTCCGGCTCGTCGGCGTCCGCCCGCCGCGAGGACCTCCGTCTCCCCTACCGCTACGCCGACGACATGATCTTCGTGCACGGCGACTCGGTGTGGACGGGCATGGTCCTGCCCAACGCCATCGACGAGTACCTGAACGCCGGCGAGCTCCAGGCGATGGCCGAGGGCCCGGCCCGCGGTCTGCTCAACCTGGCCCGCGGCGACCGCAACGTCGAATGCCACTACCGCAAGGTCTACCAGCCGATCACCGCGCTGACCTGGGCGGAGGAACTGAACGCGATCGCCTGGGAGCCCACCGAGAACTACAAGGCGTACAACCTGCGCAAGGCCGAGTACCAGGAGCGCATCGGCGCCAAGCGGGAGCGCAACATCCTGCTGGTGAAGCTGGGTTCGCTGAAGCGGACGAGCGGCGGCAGCGGTGTCCTGGCGCAGGACGACGAGCCGTACGACGAGCCCGGCCTCCTCCAGGGCGTGCGCGGCGCCGCCGACCAGGCCGCCGCCACCGCGACCGGCGTCACGGACGAGTACCTCTCCCCGCACGTCCTCGCCGAGTGGACGCAGACGGCCGTCGAGGTCCACGAGAGCCTGGAGGGCCTCAAGGGCACCCCGCTCAGCCGCGAGGAGCTCGTCTGGCTGATCCGCAAGCCGCTCCACGGCGACCTGCCGGTCCCGCCGGAGCCGGTGCTCGGCTCGCGGGCCTGGGGCCCCAACCACTTCGACCTGGTCGTCGACTTCTCCGGCGAGAACCGCAAGACGCACATCGTCCTGCACCAGTACGACGAGGTGACGGGCGAGCAGCAGACCAGCTACACCACGACGCTCGTAGCCGCCAACTGGCCCGCGGAGACCCGCTTCCGCCAGTCCACGGCCTGGGCGCGTTACGCCGCCCAGCACGTGGACTTCCCCGTCGAGATCGACATGCGGTTCACGCTCATCCCGTACCTGAAGTTCAAGGACCGCGCCGACAAGATCCGCGGCAACCTCGTCGACGAGATGAACGACATGGCCAACTCCGGCCGCAGCCCCGACACCAAGCTGGCCACCCAGGTCACCCGCGCCCAGGAGCTCGTCGACGACATCGAAGAGCACAAGATGCCGGGCATGGAGGCGCAGATCCGCTTCACGATCTCGGCTCACGACGTGAAGGAGCTGGAGCGCCGGCGACGCGTCCTGGAGATGCAGTTCAAGCAGGACCTGAAGGTCACGCTGCTGCGCCCGACCCGCCAGCAGTGGCGCCTGCTCCAGTCCCAACTGCCTGGCGAAGCACCCAAGTTGCCGATCGCCCCGTATCTCCGCCTCCAGGAGGTCGAGCAGCTCGGCGCCGGACTTCCCACGGCCGGAACGGAGCTGGGCGACAACCCCGAGCAGCGGTCCGGCAAGCGGCTCGGCTGGGTCGGCAACCTGGTCGGCTGGGCGGGCAAGATGCCGGTCCACTACTCGCTCCACGTCGGTCCGGCCCGCAACGACGGCGGTGGCCTGGCCATCGTCGGCGCGTCCGGCGGCGGCAAGTCGTCGCTGGCCCTGCAGAAGTTCTACGAGGAGTCGGAGTCCGGCGTCCGCTGCCTGGTCATCGACCCGAAGACCGACTTCGCCCAGATGTGCTACTACCTGGCCTTCGGCGCCCAGGTGAACGACCCGGCCTTCGCGGGCGACGCGGAACAGGGCCTCCTCGGCACCCCACAGAGCCGGTTCCAGCCCGTGAACCCGGAGTTCTGGGCGGAGACGGAGGTCGTCGACCTCCTGAAGGGCCAGGCGGGCGTCCTCGACCCGTGGGTCATCGCCCGCGACGTCCCCGCCGGCCGCCTCCTCGCCGAGTCCATGCTCCGCGGCTTCCTCGGCGACGAGGACTACCAGCGCGTCCGCCTCCCCGTCATCGAGGGCATGGCGACCGTCATCGGCCGCTACAACTCCGCGATCCGCCAGGCCGTCGAGCAGGGCCACACCGCCCGCGACGCCGAACTCGCCGTCCCCCGCCCGACGTTGTGGCAGGTCGTGGACGAGGTCGTCGCGGCGTACGACCACGCGGTGGCCAGCGGCGACCGCGAGGCGATCAAGGACCTGAAGCTCGCGCAGATGCTCCTCACCGAGCTGCGCACGCTCCCCTACGCCCGGCTCTCCTTCGCCGAGCACCCGCAGCCCCTCTCCAGCATGCGCAAGCGCCGCACCGTCATCACCCTGCGCGGCTTCCAGTCGCCGGCGGCCTCCGACCCGCGCAACTGGAACCCGGCGGAACGCCTCGCGGCGACGGCCCTGATGGCGGTCGTGGAACTGGGCAGCCAGATGCTCGACGTCGGCTACGAGAAGAACCCGGTGACCGGCGAGATCGGTCTGCGCCCCAAGGCGCTCTTCGTCGACGAGGCGTACGTCGTCACGGCGACCGAGTCCGGCCGCGACCTGATGCGCCGCGCGCTGAAGCAGGGCCGCTCCTACCTCGCGGTGACCGTCCTGATCACCCAGCAGGCCATCGACCTCGTCCAGATCGAGGACTCCGAGGCCCGCAGCGGCGGCGCCAACCAGATCCACACCGTCTTCGCCTTCAAGCAGAAGTCGGCGCAGGAAGCCTCCCTGGTGGCCCCGCTCCTGGGCCGCCCGGAGAACGACCCGAAGGTCATCGCCGCCCTGCAGGAACTCCGCACGGGTGTCTGCCTCCAGCGCGACGCGGACAAGCGCGTCGGCACGGTCGCCGTCGACCTGGTCTTCAAGGAGATCCTCGCCGCCACGGACACCAACGGCACCACCCGCCCGGCCCGCCAGGGCATCAACCCGCCGCTGAGCGTCTGGGACTGGACGTTCCTACAGGAGGCGGAGGAGGACCCGGCACGGTCGGTGACCCCTGCGGCGGAGACGGCCCCACAGTCAGCGGCGGCAACGGCATGACGCCCCTCACGACCCGAACCCCCCGAGGAGTCCGCACCTCCATGCACCTGTCCAGAGGTCTCGCCACCGGCGCCGCCTGCCTCGCCCTGCTCGCGACGCTGAGCGGGTGCGGGTCGGACACACAGTCGGGCTCGGAGTCCCAGACCGGTGCCGACTCGGTCTTCGGCGCCGGCGGCTCACCCCCCGGCTCCGGATCGGGCTCGGACTCCGCGTCCAAGGGCCTTCCCAGCGCCAAGACGCTGCGGGACGTCCAGGAGTTCATCTCCGGCGCGGGGCTCCCGTGCGACAACCTCACCGACGACGAGAGCGCGCAGGGAACGCCTTCCGAGGGATTCCTCGGCCCCGCGGACGAGAACGACACCGGTGCCGAGAAGGCCGAGATCGACGCCTGGGCGATCAGGAGGTCGGGCTTCTGCGGCGAGACGCGGTCCGACCTCGGCGGCTGGATCATCTACCTGCCGAGCGACATGAAGGCGTTCCAGGAGAACTACCGCAAGAAGGCCAAGGAAAGCTCGGGGGAAGACGGTTGGAAGGACACCCTGGCGCGCGGCGAATTCTTCTTCGGCACCGACTTCGTCATCGATCCCACTAACTACCAGGCCAGCAAGTCCCTGCTCGAAGCCGGAATGCTGATGGAGAACTGCGACCCCGCCTTCAAGGCTCCTGACGGATACCGCGCACAGGACGCACAGGCGAGCGGCTGCGTACTGACCAACTACCTCCTCGACCCCCTGGACCAGTAGGCAGACATGCACCTCAGGAAAGCACTCGCCATCGGCGCCCTCCTCGTCGTGTCGACGTCGATGACGGCATGCGGCAACAGTGACGGCGACGGGAAGGCCACGAGCGGGACCGGCAACGTCGCGGCCGGTGCGAACCCGGCCAACACCGCCGGCACCGCCGACACCACCAACACCGCCGGTCAAAAATCCGCCGGCGGCCTGCCCAAGGCGGCGGACATGGCGTCCATCGCCGACCATCTGAACAAGTACACGTCCTGCCTGGACCTCGCGACCGGCGACGACTACGACGCCAACCACGACGGCGACAAGACCGCGTGGGGCGCCGACGAGGCCGCGAATCCGTCCTGGGCCATCAAGGAACGCGCCGTCTGCACGGACGGCTCCGGCCGCCCCATCGCGCTGCTCACCGTCTCCGACATGGCGAAGTTCCAGACCGCCGCCAAGGCGAACAGCGACGAGTTCCTGGTCGGCCAGGACTTCGCCGTCGTCCCGGTCGGCGACGAGGCGGTACGGGCCCTGCAAAAGTCCGATCTGAAATTCCTGACCTGCGATGCGGACTTCTCGGCGCCGAGCGGTTTCGAGAAGGAGCCGGGCCTCGTGGACGGCTGTGTTCTGACCAACTACGTCCCCGAGTAAGGCGAGAGAAACCATGCGATTCAGGCGAGCGATCACCGTCGGTGCCCTCCTCCTCATGTCGGCGTCGATGACGGCGTGCGGCGGCGACGACAAGAGCAGCGGCAACAGCGACGGCGACGGCAAGACCGGCGCGAGCACCGGCAGCGGCAAGGACGGCAGCAGCCAGGCGGCGAGCCCGGGGCTGCCCGAGGCCTCGGACATGGCGTCCATCGCGTACTTCCTCAACAAGTACACGCCATGCCTGGATCTCAAGCCTGGCGCTCAGTACGACGAGGCCGACGAATACGACAGGCATCCCGCGTGGGGCGACGAAGACATGGCGAAGGAACCCAAGTGGGGAATCAAGGAACGCGCCGCCTGCGTGGACAACTACTCCCATGCCAACACACTGCTCCTGCTGTCGGACATGAAAAAGTTCCAGACCGCCTTCAAGGAGGCGGAATACAAGAACATCCTGGTCGGCAAGGACTTCGCGGTGGATCCCAGCGATGCCCAAAGCGCCCAGGCCCTCAAGGCATCTGGCCTCGTGACCCTGTCCTGCGATTCAGATGGAATTCCCAGCGGTTTCAAGCAGGAGCCCGCGCAGGTGGACGGATGCGTCCTCACGAACTACTACGCCAACTGATCCCTCCGAAGGGCTTGTCATGCTGACCCGCATCCGGCCGCGCTCCGGCCGTCCGGCACGGCCCCGGACGAGGCGCTCCCTGCGCGAGACACTCATAAGCACCGGTGTCGCCGCGCGGGCCATGCTGTTCCTGGTGCTGGGGGTGATCGCCCTCTCGTTCTCCGCTCCACAGTCGGCGCAGGCCCTCTTCAGTACCTGTGACTGGACGTCGCAGAGCATCAACCAGATGGCCGACATGCCTGGTCCCGCCGGGGAGAACATCTTTCCCTCGGTCAAGCAGTGGGACGGCAAGCGTGAACTCGTCGCCGGCGCCACTCACATGGACGGACCCGCGTCGAAGTACACCCTCTACGAACTCAGCGCCATGCGAGGTCTCAACTGGGCTGCTACTCAGCAGAGTCAGGAAAACGCGCGGCAAGGAAAGCGCGGGGAACACGCCGACGATTGCAGCCTCCAGAACGAGATCTACAACAGCATCGCCCAGGCCATCCTCGACATGAGCAAGACCATGAGCCGCGCGGCGATCAGCATCAAGGAGATCTCGTCCAACCCCAGTCCGCTGGCCGCCCTCTACGACGGCACGGTCTCGGGTGACGACAGCGTCGTCGACCGCCTCAACAACGGTGTTTTCAAGCTCGCCGTGCCCACAATGATCCTGCTCACGGGTCTTTGGGTGTTCGGCAAATGGCGCAAGGGCGACATGCGGGAGGTCTGGTCGGGCGTTGGCTGGGCCGCCTTCGTCGTGATCGCGGTATCGGCGTTCTTGGTGAACGGCAACTACGTGGCCGTGGTCCAGACTGCCGACTCCGGAATCGCCCAAGGTAACGCTGCACTGACCGAGGCTGTCCTGGACAGCTCGGTGAACGGCGTCAATCCCCCCTGCGACCTGCCCGACAACGCACCGCAACGCGGCATGCGGATATCCAGCTGCGCCATGTACGACACCCTCGCGTTCCGCCCGTGGGCCATCGGCCAGTTCGGAGATCCGGGCAAGGCCCCCATGGAGTACAAGGGCGACCAGAATTGCGACTTCGGGACGGGCAAGCGCTGCACCGACCTGCGGGTCAAGCAGGTGGTCGTCCAGTCGGTATCGAACATCGAGTACTACGCGGATCGGTCGAAGATCGAAGGTGAAGAGAAGGACATCATCAAGGCGAAGGAAAACCAGTACGGCGAGCTGCGCAACTACATCGCCAAGAACGAGGACGCCCGCATCTACGAGCAGTGGGCCGGTCACAAGCCCGCCAACCGCATCAGCATCGGCGTCTACGCCCTGGTCGCCTCTCTGATCGTCGGCCTGATGGTGATCGTGCTCAGCGCCCTGACCCTGCTGTGGCACGCGGTCACGCTCATCATGGTGATCCTGCTGCCCCTGGTCGCGATCATCTCGATCCACCCGACCCAGCAGAAGCTGCTCCGAGGCTGGTGGCAGACCTTCGTGCACAGTTTCGTCCTACGCGCCGGATTCGGCGTGATCCTCACCGTTCTGCTGCTCTTCTACCAGCTGATCCTGCCCCTACAGGTCCCGCTGGGCATGCAGTTGCTGATGCTCCTGCTGGTCACGGTCGCCGTGATCATGCTGCTCAAGAACCTGCTGTCCGGGAAGTTCAGCCCGCAGGTCGCGGGTGCGGACGACGCTCTGGGCGTCGCCGACATGGCCAACAAGGCGACCGCCATGGCTCCCGGCCTCGCCGCTTCCACGGCCCGTACCAGTGGCCGCGTCGCGAGCACCACGGCCAAGGGCGCGGGCCGAGTCGTGGGCGGTAGCGCCCGCGCGGTGGACAAGATCGCCTTCAAGGGCAAGGGCCGGGACAAGATGCAGCAGAAGGGCTGGATCGGTCAGTCCAAGCGCGAGCAGCGACAGACGTCCGCCCAGGGCGCGCAGATGACCAAGAGGAACTACGACAGGGAATTCGGCGAGCCGGACGCCACAGAGCCAGGGACTCCAGCGGCACCGCCCAGCCGAGGCCGCCGTGTCAGCGGATCCAGCGCCAAGCCGGCTCCGCAGGCCCCGCCCACGCCTCCGTCCGAGCCCCGCCCCGCACCCGCACCCGCACCCGCGCCGGCAGCACATCCGCAGGCGCCGACCCCTCGCCCCCGACCCGCCGAGCCCCCGGCGGCGCCGGTCCCGCCCCCGAGGGACCCGCGCGGCCCCAGCGGCCGCGTCTAGCACCACCCGCCGGCCCGCCCCGCCCCAGAAACCCCAAGGAGCCCCTCCATGCCCGCCCTGACCGCCGACCGCACCCCCGACCAACTGGTCGCGGAACTGGAGCGGCTCATCGGCGTGGACTGGCCCACGGTGTGGGCGGGGGTTCCGCAGGACGCGGAAAGGCTCGCTCACTGGTGCGCCGGGTTCGGCTGGCGGCCGCTGTGGTTTCAGGGCGGCCTGCGCGTCCGTACATCCCTGGGCGGCCGCCTGCACCTCGCCTCCGAGGCCCCTGGCCGCCCGGTGACCCGGATCGACCACACGGTGTGGTCGGCCCGGGCCCTGGACACGGACGAGAACACAGTCGTCACCGGCCTGGCGGAAGCCCACTGGTCCGCCTGTCTGAGCGCCCTGCGCGGTCTGTTGGGCAACCCGGGCTGGAACGGCGCCTGGGACGCACCGGACTTCCCGGAACTGCCGGGCCCGGGAACGCGGCCCGGGGCGGAGTGGCGCGCGCAGCACCAGGACCCGCACCGCGTCGCGGTGTGGCGTTTCCAGGTGCCGCAGGCGCCGGTCTTCGAGCTCAGGATGACGCTCGGCGCGACAGTACGACGGGGGCCGGTACCGGCCAATGCGAGGATCGGACTCGCCTGCCACGACCCCGCCCACGCGGAGTCCCGACGGCAGGCACGGCACGGATGAACCGGCGCCGTGCGGAACGCGAGAAAGGTGACGCGCGATGACGACCCTCAGGATCGAACGCAGCCCCGAACAGTTCGCCGAGGAGCTCCAGGGCCTCGAGCACGTGGACTGGCCGACCGTCTGGGCGGGCCCGCCGAACCCCGGCCAGGCACTGGACGACTGGTGCGCGCTGTTCGGCTGGAAGCCGACGTCAGCGGAGCGCGTGCTGACGGTGCGCAGTGTCACGGGCCAGGACTTCGGGCTCTACCCGGTGCGCGAGGCTGGCTGGGCTCCGGTCAAGCAACTCAGCTGGACCAGTTGGGAGGTGTGGGCGCAGGACCCGTCCGAAAACGACGAGGTCCTGGCACAGTCGGCCCAAACGTGGGCCTCGTACGTGGCGGCCGCACGCCCCCTGCTCGGTGAACCCGCCTTCGCCGGCGCCTGGGACGACCCCGCCTTCCCGGAACCGCCTCACGAGCGGCACTGGCTCATGCCCCTCGACCTCCGTATGGAAGACATGGACCCCTACCGCATGGCGCTGTGGCGGGAGAAAGACCCCGAGGGCCGCCTCACCGTGCTGACCGTCAGCCTGGGACCCGCTACCGGCCCCGGCGGGTACCGCAGCGCGCGCATCAATGTCGACTGCTATCCCCCGGAGCGCCTGTGATCCAGGTACACGTGTCGGACCAGGTCCTCGACGACGCCCGCATCCGCCAGCGGGAAGGCGAGGCCTCCCTGACTCCGGCCCAGGTCAAGCGGATAGCCAAACGTCTGGGTGAGGGCATCGACGGCCTGCCTCCCGAGGAATACCGGGAGCGGCTCCGCGAACGCGTCAAGGAGTTCGCGCTCGCCCAGGACGTCGACCTTCCCACCCCGGACACCAGATCGACCTTCTGGTCCTACCAGTTGGAGGACCACCCCGGTATCGACGCTCAGTCCGGGGAGACGCTCTACAGCATGCACATGGCGGCCGCATACACAGAGGCGCAGAACTCGATCACGCCGGACACCCTGCGATACCTGGAGGGCACGCCTGGCGGAAAGACCCTGGGCGAACTCCACCTGTGGGATGCGCAGGTCCAGAGCGCGCTGGGGCTGAACAGGGAAGCAGGTACTGCCCTGGCCTACGACGCCTGGGGCACCCTCTCCGAGAAGTACGCCGCGAAGACGGAGAACGAAGCCCTCTTCTTCATGGCGGAACTCAACCCGGGAACCGTCGCCTACCAGACGGAGTCCCGGCAGCTCCGTCAGGACGGCAAGCTGGACATCATCCAGTTCATGTATCCCGCGCCGACGCAGAAGTACGCGGACCTGGCCCCGGAGACACAGGAGTTGCTGGCCTCCCAGGCCGTCCGCGCGCAGGTCCACACGTTCTCCTACGACGAGAACGACCCCAAGTACACGCCGCTGACCAAGGCGGGCCACCTGGACCTGGAGCAGTTGAGGTCGCTCCCCACGCCCGAGGCCCAGCTCGCCGCCGTCCTTGAGGTCTGCGCACGCGTGGCGACCATGGACGGCCCGGCCCGCGCGGCCGACGTGGAGAAGCTCGTCGAGGAGATCAAGGTCCTGCGCCCGGATCACGAGGTCACCTTGCCCAGCGTCGAGGACCAGAAGTGGGCGGCCGAGGTCCGCGGCCAGGAACACGCCGCGCCGACGGGGCCGCCGCCGGCAGCCGTCAGCACCCACGGCCAGTACCTACCCGGCGTCACGGTCAACGCCAGGACGGGGCCGGCCCAGCTCGAGTCGCTCACTCTGCCGACATCGGAAACGGCCGCCGTACACGCCCACAACTTCCTGCCCGGTGTCACCCGGCAGGCGAAGCCGGTCGCCGTCCCGGCCAAGAGCGACTCCCCCGCAACTCCCTCGCAGGCCCCTCCGGCCCCCGAGCAGTCACGTGACACAGGGATGGGAGTGTGACCCCGCCCATGAGCAGCCCCAGGCGCACCCGCCCCAGTCGGCCCCGCCCCAACCCGTCCCGCACCGCCCGTCCGGAAACGCCCGCACCCACCGCCCCGCCGCTGCCCCTCCTCCGCCGCTTCCTCCGACAGGAGAAGGACGACGCCTGGGCCGTCCGTCTTCTGCCCCGCATCGTCTTCGGCGCGGCAGCGCTCTACACCGTGGTCACGCTGGCCTCGCAGAGCGGCTCCAGTTTCGTGGCGGTCTGCGCGGCGCTGTTCCTCGGCCTCGTGCTCTGGCTCCTCCGCCGCCGCACCCAGCTGCTCCTGGCGCTCGGGGTGAGCATCCTCGCCATCGCCTTCACCGGCTACTTCTCCGCGGTCGGCGACGCGGCGCGCACGAGCGAGAATCCGAGCGCGGCCGTCACCGGACAGGCGGTGTTCGGCTACTGGGCCCTCACCGGCATGGCCCTCCTCGGCGCGTGGATGGTGAAGGAACACCCCGGCCGCCGCGGCCTCACCGTGCTCCTCGCGGATGTGATCCTCGTCATCGCGTCCGTCGTCGGGATGTTCCTGCCGGAAGCGGGCGTACCGCTCGGTTTCCTGGGGGTGATCGCCGTTCTGGCGCTGCGCGGAAGCAGCGCGAAAGCGGTTGTGGCCCGTTCCCGCCGGGCACTCGGCCGCCTGCGGCCGCGCAAAGCCACTGACCCGACGGACAGTTGAGGCTCGTGTGAACTTTTCGTCTCGTCACTGTGCCAGATCGGCACATGCTTTGCAGATGCGTTGCACCTGGTTGACGGGTCGTTCTAGAGTCCCCTCCGATCACGGATCACCACGGGGGACAACACACATGCGTATGGCCAGCCATACGGTGCTGCACGCGCGCCCTGCGCGCGGGCCGGTACGAGGATCGGCGGCGGGTGCCCACATACCCGACGCCGCCCTGCCCTGCCAGCGCCGACCGGACGTCTTCCAGCACCCGCTGCTGGAAGCGTCGACGGACATCCCGGACACCTCGCCCGACACCTCACCCGAACAGCGCCACCAGCACCTCGTCCTGCTGCGCACCGCCCGCGACCTGTGCGCTTCCTGCCCGTTGTGGGCGGAATGCCTCCAGGACGCCATCGCCCACGCCGAGCCCTACGGCTACGCGGCCGCGACCACGCTGGAAGACCGCCGCTGGATCCGCCGCGCCCTCGCCCTCGGCGACAAGAACGGCAACCTCCCGACCCACCCCACGGACGGCCCCGCCTCCCCGACCGGCACCGGAACCGGCACCGGTTCCGGCGACACCTCCCGCCGGCTGCTCCGGCTGCGCTCCCGCACCACCGACGCCGCCGCCCGGCACGCCGCCGAGCGAGGCCTGCCCGAACTGGAGCAGGTACTCGACGCGTTCGACGCCCGTCAGGAGCAACTAGCCTCCTACCAGAGGCAGTTGCCCGCTATACCGAGGCAGTTGCACGAGCACACCGCCGCGCAGTCACCCCACAGCGACAGACATCCCCACCCGCACGCACACCCGGAAAGCAGGAGCGAGGACATGGCAGCGGCCGAGTCCGGGCAGCGGATCGCCTTCTCGTACGAGGATCCCGCCCAGGCCGTACGACAGGCTCTGCTGGCCCCCCTGGTCCGCTCCGCCCTGCCCACGCTCGACAGCCTCGAACAGCTGGTCACGATGCTGGCGAGCGTGCCCGGCGGCGACATCGCCCCGGAGCTGCCGGACAACCTCCGCGCCGCACGGAAGGCAGTCGAGGCACTGGAGGTGATGACTCCGGAGGGCAACGGCGAAGGTTCCTACGACCCCGCCGAGACGTCCCCGGAGACCACCAGCCCCCTCCGCGCCCTGACCGGCTCGGTCTCCGTCGAACTCGCCACCACCGACCCGGTGGCGGCCCTGCGCCGCGACTTCCTGGAGCCGCTGCTGCGCGAACTGGCCTCCTCCCTCGCCAACATCGAGAAGGTGGCGACCATGCTGGCCGCGACCTCGGACGGCGACGAGGTCCACCTGGAGCCGATCCGCACCGCGCTCCAGGGCATCCGGGCCCGCCTCCCGCACCCGACGCCCCCTTCCGGGGGAACCAGCGCAGGCGGCGCCGCCCGCCACTCCACCCCCCTACCGGCCCACCCCGCTGCCCCCAGCATCCGGGCCGCCGTGGAAACAGCCGTGTCAACGTTTCCCGGCCCTTTCTCCGCCCGCGACGTCCTGCGCGCCCTCCCGCCCGGCATCTACGGCGACCCGTCGAAAACGATCAGTAACGTCCTGTCCGCGCTGGTCAAGTCGGGCCGCCTGCAACGCCTCGCCCGCGGCACGTACGCTCGCACCGTGGACGTCGTCATGGACGTCGCCATGGACGTCGCCATGGACGTCGCCATGGACGTCGCCATGGACGTCACTGCGGACGTCCCCGATCAGGACGAGGCGAAGAGCGCCTGAGCCGGACCCGATCCGGACCCGAGCGAGAAGGAACCGAGACCCCCGATGACCGAACCGACGCCGCCCCCGCCCCCCGCCACGGCGGATGCCCAGGTGCACGTCTTCTCCCCCAACGCCGGCCTGATCGACGGCGTCCCGGTCACCGCCCCGCCCTACGGCGACATCCAGGACGTGGTCCTGTCGATCCTCCAGCAACGCGCCCAACAACTCGGAGCCCCCACCCCGGCCACGATCACCGACAACCGCTACGGCGGCGCGATCCGCCTCCTGATCCACCCGGACGGCACGACGGAACAACTGGGCTGAACAGATTCACCTTCAGCCCCGCTTGGGCCCGGTGATCGCCTCCCCGATGACGAAGCCCTTGGCGGGCCCCTCGGGGATGGTCACGTCCGTCCCGTAGGGGACACGGTGAACGTCCTCCCAGTCGGCCTTGTCGGGGCGAGGCCCGGTGAATAGGGTCACTGCGCCCTGGCCGTCGTAGTCGTCGATGAGGACGTAGACGGGGATGCCGGCGCGAGCGTATTCGCGGCGCTTGCCGACCCGGTCCCGTTCCTGATCACGCTTGCCGGGAGAGGCGACCTCGACGACCATCCGAACCGCTGAGGCCTTGAGGCCGAGTCCGCCCTTCGCTGCACCGGACTTCCGGCCCCGGGGGGCGACGAGCACATCCGGAGTCCACGCCCTGCGCCGGTGGATCACATCCGTGACGCCCCACGCTCCGTACGCACTGCCCCGCAGGAACTCCGCCAGGGCGTCCCACAGGCGGTTGGCGACCTGAGCATGCGCGAAGCCTCCGTTGGACGACACCTCGATCACTCCCTCGACGATCTCGGCGCGGTAGCCCTCGGGTAGTTCCATGGCCTTCCACGCCTTCCAGACCGCCTTCTCCACGGAGGAGCCCTTCACGCCTTCGCTCCCGTCCTCGGGCGGAACGACCTGCCCAACTCGAACCAGACCCCCTTCGCATACCGCCCCGCCCGCTCATCGGCGACGCCCCACAGATCCGCCATCTCCTCGACGAGCGCGAGCCCCCTCCCCCAACAGGCGACGGCCCCGGCGGCGGGGCGAGTGACGACGGGCGGGTCAGGACTCTCGTCGAAGACGCTGACCCGCAGCCCGGCCGGCGTGAGCCGGATCCGGAGCATGGCGGTGCCCTTGGTATGCAGGTGCACGTTCGTGACGAGCTCCGACGTGCAGAGAGCGGCCGGCATGACGAGGGACTCCCGATCGTGAGTGAAGAGGACGGCGCGGACGAAGTCCCGGCACACGCGCGGCGAGGTGACATCGGCGGGGGCGAACAGGCTGTAGTCCCAGGCGAGTTGAGCTGGGCGGTGGGCGGCACGGCGGGCTGGGTTCATGGCGGGCGGCTCCTTTGCGTGCCCGGCGATGGCGTCGCCCACAGGGGGTGGGTGCTCTGTCGGCTTATGGGCAGGGGAAGTTGGATGGTCTCGGTGCGTGACTGATCCCTCACTCAAGGTAGAGCAGAAAGGCTTTCATTAACAACCCAATCACCCCTATCGGTGGACCAACCGCTCCAGCCGAGGCAGACTTTGGGCACGCCGACAAGGAGAGACACGTGGGACTGCGCACGACGATCAGCGAGCGTCAGCGGCGACTCGGCTTTGAACTCAAACAACTGCGCGAACAGGCAGGTTTGACGGCTGGTGAGGCGGCCGAGCGGATCAGCATGGGCCGGGTTCAGCTGAGTCAGATCGAGACCGCCAAGACGAGCATCCTGACCCTTCGGCTGCGCGAGCTCTGCGACCTCTACGGTTGTACAGATAAGGCGTACATTGAATCCCTGGTTGCCCTGTCCGAGTCGACCGGCAGAGGCTGGTGGCGGGCATACCGCAAGCACATGGGGCCCGACGCCCTCAATCTGGCCGAACTCGAATCAGAGGCCGTGGCCATCAGGACGCACGAGCCGCTGTTCATCCCGGGCCTCTTTCAGACCGCCGCCTACACGCGTGCCATCTTCACCAGCCCGGGCCTGGGCTTCGCGAACATCGAGGAGGGGCTGAGGTTCCGCATGGAACGGCAGCACATCCTGACGCGCGACGAACCGCCGACCGTACATGCCGTCATCCACGAGTCGGCACTGCACATGCGATTCGGCGGTGACGATGTCGTACGGGAGCAGTTGCTGCGTCTGATCGAGCTGTCACGCCTGCCCAACGTGACGATCCAGATCTACCCGTTCAGCGCTCAGGCCCAGGCCGCCCTCACCGGCAACTTCGCACACATCGTCCCCGCCGACCCGAAGTTGAGCACGGTGGTAGTCGAACAGCTACTGGGTTCCCACTACTTGGCGAAGCCGTGCCAACTCTCGGAGTACGACGCCCTGTTCGCCCGCATCGCGAAGTACGCCCTCGCCCCCATCGACGTATCGTTGGCCCCCGAAACACACTCGGTGAAGGACTCGTTGGCCTTGATTCAGCACCTGCTCTACACCCTCTGAGGAGGCACGGATGCCCGAACTCCATTGGCAGAAGTCGTCGTACAGCGGTGGCCCGGAAGGCAACTGCCTCTACCTCGCCCCCACCTCCCACGGAACGATCCGCCTCCGCGAAAGCGACACCCCGGACATCATCCTGGCCACCACGCCGGAGACCTTGAGCGCCCTCCTGCAGCACGCCAAGAAGCAGTCCTCATAAGCTCACCGGCAGTCAACGGGCACGTCCTCAGGCCCTCGTGATCCACTCTGGTGCGTGAGTGAACCGCAGGTCGACCACGCGATCACGCGGTCCCATCATCGCGGCCGCCGACGCCGTCACTCGGTCATCTGGGCGGGGACGGGGAGTGGCTGGTTCCCAGGTTCCTCGCCATGCTCTCGCGGACACCGCACGACATGCTGGAGCGTGCCCGGCAGGGCGCCTATCACGAGGCGAGCGAGCCCGGGAGGCCGCATCCTGCCTGCCGGCGGGGGCTTTCCGAGCGAACTCAGTTCAGCCCCCGATGATTCACGTCCGCGCGGGCACAGCCCCTTGAGGTCTCCGGTTCACGCGAAGTCAGCCGAGCAAAAAATCCGAATCGACCTTCTTCAGAACAACACACCAATCATTACTGCCGGGATTCTCCACTCGATCAACCTTCCAAGTCTCAGCCCGGACGAGAAAGGAATCGCCCACTTCAAGGGTGTACCTTCGCTCACCGCCCGCAGCCACCCCCAATCGCACAGTCAACGGCCCTTCGGGCGGAGCATAGACGTAAATCACTCCAAATTGAATACCGTCATCGAAAACGGGAACTCCATGCACAAGCCTGACTTCAGACACTTTGCCATCACTCCAATACCGCCACCAGTACATCGGCTCCGGTTCTGGAGAGTCGCGAAGTGGTGATGGGCTCCCCTGGCCACCCGCGCCCAGGGCTTGGCCTGGAACATCTTCCGCGCCGACACCCCGGACATCATCCTGGACACCGCCCAAGAGACCCTCGCCGACCTGCTGCACCACCTCAGGCCCACCGAGTTCAACTGCGTGTCGTCCAGTCGGCTTCGTCACTCCACCCTGCGCAAAACCACCCGCGCGTCATCGCTCATCACGTCCACTCGGTCGACGACCCACGTCTCATCGCGGACGGAGAACGTCCCGCCGACCTCAAGAACGTGCTTCTTCACCTCGTCGGCGGCGACGGTCAGATAAACGGTGATCGGCCCTCCGTCCGGGGCATAGACATGGCGCAGAACATAACGGACCTCATTCCTGCGCTCGGGAATCGCAAGACGAAGCCTCACCTCATAGAGGAGCTTTTTCACCACGTCCTCAGGCAGGTCCGATACTCGAAGCCGTCGAGGACGCGCGCCCTCCCCGCTCACGCCTTGGACGCGGCGCCGCCGGGCGGGGTGCTGTGCTTGTCGATGTTGGCGAGCACAGCTCTCGCGTTTTTGATGTTCATCTCGAGTATGTCCCGGTCGAAGTTACCCGGATCACGTCGATACCCGGCCTTGCCCGCTTCGGATGTGAAAGCAGAGGCAGGTACCGCGTCCTGGCCAGGCGGAATGAATTTCGGGATCTCTTCGAACGCCGCGACCGTGTAAGCCACGGCGTCACGCAGCTTTCCATGCTCGGACTTCGGCGTATTGAGTAGCTTGATTCCCGTCGACTCGGAAATACGGAAGCCGACCTCGGCAAATTCCCACGGATCGATGATCTGCGACGGTTCCCGGCCGCCGAACGCAGGGGGAGGCGGCGGAATCTCCCCGGCCATGCGGAAGACGAAACGACGTGTCGTACCGCACTGCCGGCAAGGCCCCTCGTACACCGCCACGATGTCATCGCCGTGCTGCTCCAGCCGGTGCTGCCGACCGAAGTCACCGGAGCCGCACTCGCACGGATGCAGATCCATGTACAGGTGAGCTTCGAAGGCTGAGCGCGCTGTCAACATGACATGATCCTAAGGGCCGTTGAGGGAGACGTACATGGAGGTACGGGGGAATGCCGCAGCCGGAGTCCGCAGAGTTCACTGACGAGCAGTTGCGTACACAGCAGGCAGCCCTGATCGCAGCGGCAGAACGTGATCTGGGCGCGGTGTCCGCCGCCGTCCTGGGGGAGCGGTTCGGATCAGTCGACAAAGTACCGGCCACTGAGGAGGAACGGGAGCACTTCCTTCTGAAGGACTCCCAGGGCGGTTCAGCCAAGATCTGCGTGGATGCCATTCCGATGGAGACCGGCACCATCGCATACACCGTGACGAACACGGCGTCGGGCTACTACATCGTCCAGATATCCGACCGTCTGCCGAGTAAGCACCTGTCCCGGGCCCTCGCCCACGAGGTGGGTGAACTCGTCGCCGTACGGGACCGGTCCGGGCAAGGGCTGGCACCGGTGCGCGAGCACTTCCTGACACAGGGCGCCGAGATCGGTGATCGACACGAGCTGTCCAGCCGGGACCACGGAAACATCGCCGAGCTCAACTGGCTCGCCCACCGGGCCGCTGCGGTGGAAGCTTCCCAGGAAGAACGCGCCGAAGCCCGTACGCAGCTCTCGTCCCTGCTCGACCAACTCGGCATGCGCCCGACGACTGCCATGTCCGAGATGGCAGCACACGAGGCCGAATCAGAGGCCGCCGAGACCCGCCGCTACATCTCGCGGCGGGCACTCTCCTCAGCCGCCAGACGCCTGGTCGCCGCCCTCGCCCACCCCATAGAACACCTCCCCCCCGCCGATGCCACCGCCCTACAGGCATCCCGGGACGCAGCCCTCCGCGCCGAGCGGCAGGTCGAGGCGTTCATCGGCCGGCGCGAAGTCACCATGCCGCTGCCCGGCTACGACCAGAACGGGCTGCCCCTCCCCCGCGACCAGTTGAAAGCGGCGTCCGTGCAGTGGGCGGAATACCGCGCCCAGGTCAGCGAGCGCACCGTGCAGGCGCTGGAAGGGCAGCTCGCCGCCGGGCAGCTCCCTCTGCGGAAAGTCGTGATCGGCGGTGGAGCGAGCCTCACCGGGCGCGATCCGGACGCGCTGCTCATCGACGGCGTGGGCCGGTGGCACCTGGACCCCGGGAACGGGATCGTGCAGTCCGCCGACCAGGACCGGGATCTCGCGCGATGGATGGGCGTCGATCCGTACTCGGCGGTCGACGATCCCCGGGATCGGGTGTCCATCCACGCGGTACGGGTCTGGGAGGACCAGCTCGCCACCCAGGGCGACCTGGTCAACGGCCGCGCCCGACTGCGCCTGGGCCGGGACGGCGAACTGCTCGCCGAGGTGCGGAAGTTCGACCAGGACGGCAAGGAGAGCGAGACCCCGTTGTGGGTTGCGTGCGATGGGACGCCGAGTATCGCGACCGGCCTCACGCCCGATGTCGTACCGGGCATGCCGCGCGGCGATTTCCCGGTGGAGAGTCGCGGCGAAGCCGTACGTCTGATCAGTGATCGCCTGCGGGAGCTGGAGGGACAGGGGGTCACCGGGGCGAGCGAGATGCGCACCTGGCTGACCCAGGCCGAGCGCGGGGGCGCGGACGCCCGTACCGTGCTGAGCGCCCTGGAGTCGTCACCCACGCTGAAGGACGCCCTCACGGCCGGCCTGGGGACCGACGACGCCACCCGCATGGGCAACTGCTTCACCGCCCTCGACTCGACGCGGAAATGGGAGACGGCACGCGAGGCCGCACCGGAGCGGGTGCTGCTGGGCGACGAGGTCGCCGAGAACCGTTTCGACCCGCACGCCGCCCGAAACTGGATCATCGCCGGATCCGGCGGCACGGGCGTCGCAAACGCGGAGATCATCCTGAACGAGAATCTCGACGCCCACGTCACGATCATCGGCTCGAGGCCGCCGGACGCGCTGCAGCACCAGGTCCAGTACCCCGAGATGGTCGCCAAGTATGCGCGGGGCGAGAATCCGCGCCTCACGATCGGCCGGGCGCAGGTGGGCGCGATCGAGACCTACCTGGACGAGAACGGAGAGACCTGCTTCCTGGCGGACTATGTGGACCAGGCGACCGGGGAACAGAAGACGGTCAGGGCCGACGGTTATGTCACCAGCCTCGGCCGCACCAACCCGCTCCCGCCCGCCCTCCAGGACCTCGCGAACGAGGTGCGCGACCGGGGCGGCAAGGTCTCCGGGGACCTGCTGTTCGACAAGGACGACCAGTACATCGGCTACGGTCTCACCTTCGCCGTGGACGGCCGCGAGCACCGCGTGGACGTGGACGGCGGCGCTTCCTGGCAGCTGCCCCGCGAGATATTCGCCCCGGAGACGGGAATCCAGGGCGAGCTGAACCAGATGGGCCTTCGCGGTCTGCCGTCCGAGACCGGCAACGCGGCGCCCGGCTTCTCCCCGATCGCCCGCCAGAGCGCCCTGCGCGCCCGCGCCGTCGCGGCGGCAGCGGCGGGCGAAGCCGAAGCCGTACGGCGGATGTCGACGATCCCGGAGCGCTGGAAACGCCTGGGCCCGGACGAGGAGAGGGACGCGCCCATCACAGGCCCAGGGAACCCCGCCCCGCCCCAGGAGAAGGCCGAGTCGGCGGAACGGGATCCGAAGCCCCTCGCCCCCAAGCCGGCCCAGGCCAAGCCAGCCCAGACCCAGCCCCAGACCCAGGCCCAGACCCAGGCCCATGTCCCGGCTCAGACCCCGGCCCCGGCCCCGGCCCCGGCTCAGGCCGCGAGTCAGGCCGCGAGTCATGCCGCGGATCATCCAACTCCAGCCCCGACCCCGACCCCGACCCCGACCGTCCCCGGCTCGCATCTGTGGCAGCTGGGCGTGCCCAAGGTCGCCACGAAACCGCCGCCCACCCCCGCTCAGCAGCCCCAGCAGCAGCCACCCGGCCACGAACGCCCGGAGCCGGGCGTCGGCATGGGTGACTGACGTGTCGTAGCCAACGGACAAGGGGCCCGGAGTCGTAACTCCGGACCCCTTGCCCTATGTCCATGCCTCAGTCCGACGGCTGCTGCCGCTTAGGCCGCCACACCACCAACGCGCTGGTCTGCTGTACCTCCTGGTACGGCACCAGGTCCCGTCGGTACGACGCGTGCACCGCCGCCTCGCGCTGCTGCATCGCCGCGGCCGCGCCGTCCAGCGCGGCCTCCATCTCGGCCACCCGGGACTGCAGGGCGGCCACCTGGTTCTCCAGTTCGATGATCCGTTTGATGCCGGCCAGGTTGATGCCCTCGTCCTGGGACAGTGCCTGCACCGTGCGGAGCAGTTCGATGTCGCGGGCCGAGTAGCGTCGGCCCCGGCCGGCGGTGCGGTCGGGGGAGACGAGGCCCAGGCGGTCGTACTGGCGCAGCGTCTGCGGGTGCAGGCCGGAGAGCTGGGCCGCCACCGAGATGACGTAGACCGGGGTCTCCTCGGTCAGTTCATACGGCCCGCGAAAATTGTCACTGCGTCGACGGCCGTCCATCACTCTCAGGCTCCCTTCGCGGCCTCGAACAGCTCCGCCCGCGGGTCCTCGCCCGCGGTCGCCTCGCGATACGCCTCCAGCGCGTCACGAGCCTTCCCCGACAGGTCCTTCGGGACACTCACCTCCACGGTGACCAGCAGGTCGCCGCGGGTGCCGTCCTTGCGGACCGCGCCCTTGCCCCGCGCCCGCATGGTGCGGCCGTTGGGCGTGCCGGGCGGCAGTTTCAGGGTCAGGGACGGTCCACCGAGCGTCGGCACCTTGACCTCGCCGCCGAGGGCCGCCTCCGTGAACGTCACCGGCACGGTCACCGTCAGGTTGTCGTCCTTGCGGCCGAACACCGGGTGGGGGTCGACGTGTACGACGACGTAGAGGTCGCCGGACGGGCCGCCCCGCTCGCCGGGCGCGCCCTTGCCGCGCAGGCGGATGCGCTGCCCGTCCGTCACCCCGGCCGGGATGCGGACCTGCATGGTCCTGGAGGACTTGGCGCGCCCGCTGCCCTTGCAGTCCAGGCAGGGATGCTCGGCGATCAGGCCGCGGCCCTTGCAGTCGGGGCAGGGATCGGTGAGGGAGAAGCCGCCGCCGGAGCCCCGCGCGACCTGGCCGGTGCCGACACACGTCGGGCACACGCGCGGCGTGCCGTTCTTGTCGCCCGTGCCGGAACACGCCTTGCAGGGGGCCTGCGAGGACATGCGCAGCGGGACCGTCGCACCCTCGATGGCCTCCGTGAAGGTGAGGGTGACCTCGGTGTCGATGTCCTGGCCGCGCCGGGGCTGGGTACGGGTCGTGCCCGGGCCGCCGCGGTTGAACAGGCCGCCGAAGACGTCCCCGATGCCGCCGCCGAAGCCGCCGGAGGCCCCGCCGGTCTGGGCGCCGCCTCCGAAGAGGTCGCCCAGGTCGAAGTTGAAGGAGCCGCCGCCCGCTCCGGGGCCCGGACGGAAGCCGCCGTTGCCGAAGAGGGCGCGTGCCTCGTCGTACTCCTTGCGCTTCTTGGGGTCACCGAGGATGTCGTTCGCCTCGGAGATCTCCTTGAAGCGCTCCTCCGCCTTGGCGTTGCCCTTGTTGGCGTCCGGGTGGTACTCGCGGGCGAGTTTCCGGTACGCCTTCTTGATCTCGGCCTCGGTGGCGTCCTTGGGGACGCCGAGGACCTTGTAGAAGTCCTTCTCGATGAAGTCCTTGGTGCTCACCCTCGACGTCCCTCCTCTCGTGTAGTCACGACGATCGCCGGGGCGATCGCGTCAAGCTCAGCCCTCGTCCGGGCCACCGCTCTCCTTGTCGTCCGCCGCCGCCGTCTCGCCCTCGTCGGCCTTCGCGGGCTGTGCGCCGGGCTGCGGTTCGGCCACGGCCACCCGCGCGGGGCGGATGGTTCGCTCGCCGATTCGATACCCAGGCTGCAGAATCGCCACGCACGTCGTCTCGGTGACGTCGGGCGCGTACGAGTGCATCAGGGCCTCGTGGATCGTCGGGTCGAAGGGCTCGCCCTCCTTGCCGAACTGCTGCAGGCCCATCTTGGCGGCCACGGTCTCCAGCGATTCCGCGACGGACTTGAAGCCGCCGAGGAGTTCGCCGTGTTCGCGCGCGCGGCCGATGTCGTCGAGCACGGGCAGGAGCTCGGTCAGGAGGTTCGCGATGGCGATCTCCTTGACCGCGATCCGGTCGCGCTCGACCCGACGGCGGTAGTTCTGGTACTCGGCCTGGAGGCGCTGGAGGTCCGCGGTGCGCTCGCCGAGCGCGGTGCGCACCTGGTCCAGCTGGGCCACCAGACCGGCTGTCTGGTTCGCGTCCCCGGCCGGGGCCGCCCCCTCCGCCGAGGCGGAGGAGGGAGCGGCCTTCGGCTCGGCGTCTTCAGGGGTGGCGCCGGAGGGGACGTCGGGCTTCTCCTCGAAGCCCGGGGTCTCCTCCGTCACGCGGCACCGTCCTTACGCTCGTCGTCCACGATCTCGGCGTCCACGACGTCGTCGTCGGCCTTGGGGGCCTCGGCGCCGGCGGACGGACCACCGGCGGCCTGGGCACCCGCGTCGGCGTACATGGCCTGGCCGACCTTCTGGGAGACCGCGGCGACCTTCTCGGTGGCCGTGCGGATCTCCGCGGTGTCCTCGCCCTTGAGCGCGGCCTTCAGCTCCTCGACGGCGGCCTCGACCTCGGTCTTGACCTCGCCGGGGACCTTGTCCTCGTTGTCCTTGAGGAACTTCTCCGTCTGGTAGACGAGCTGCTCGCCCTGGTTGCGGGCCTCGGCGGCCTCGCGGCGGCGGTGGTCCTCGTCCGCGTACTGCTCGGCCTCCTGGCGCATGCGGTCGACCTCGTCCTTCGGCAGCGAGGAGCCGCCGGTGACGGTCATCTTCTGCTCCTTGCCCGTGCCGAGGTCCTTCGCGGTCACGTGCATGATGCCGTTGGCGTCGATGTCGAAGGAGACCTCGATCTGCGGGACGCCACGCGGGGCCGGCGGCAGACCGGTCAGCTCGAACATGCCGAGCTTCTTGTTGTAGGCCGCGATCTCGCGCTCGCCCTGGTAGACCTGGATCTGCACCGACGGCTGGTTGTCCTCGGCCGTCGTGAAGATCTCCGAACGCTTCGTCGGGATCGTCGTGTTGCGCTCGATCAGCTTGGTCATGATGCCGCCCTTGGTCTCGATGCCGAGGGACAGCGGGGTCACGTCGAGGAGCAGGACGTCCTTGACCTCGCCCTTGAGGACACCGGCCTGGAGCGAGGCGCCGATGGCGACGACCTCGTCCGGGTTCACACCCTTGTTGGCGTCCTTGCCGCCGGTCAGCTCGCGGACGAGCTCGGCGACGGCGGGCATACGGGTCGAACCGCCGACGAGAACGACGTGGTCGATCTCGGAGAGGTTGATGCCGGCGTCCTTGATGACGTTGTGGAACGGCGTCTTGCAGCGCTCCAGCAGGTCGGCCGTCAGCTGCTGGAACTGGGCGCGGGTGAGCTTCTCGTCCAGGTGCAGCGGGCCCTCGGCGGACGCCGTGATGTAGGGGAGGTTGATCGAGGTCTCGGTGGACGAGGACAGCTCGATCTTCGCCTTCTCGGCAGCCTCGCGCAGACGCTGCAGCGCCATCTTGTCCTTGGCGAGGTCCACGCCGTGGCCGGCCTTGAACTGCTGCACCAGGTAGTCGACGACACGCTGGTCCCAGTCGTCACCACCGAGGTGGTTGTCGCCGTTGGTGGCCTTCACCTCGACGACGCCGTCACCGATCTCCAGGAGGGACACGTCGAAGGTGCCGCCGCCGAGGTCGAAGACGAGGATCGTCTGGTCGTCCTTGTCGAGGCCGTACGCGAGCGCGGCCGCGGTGGGCTCGTTGACGATACGAAGGACGTTGAGACCGGCGATCTCGCCGGCTTCCTTCGTCGCCTGACGCTCGGAGTCGTTGAAGTACGCCGGGACGGTGATGACCGCGTCGGTCACCTTCTCGCCCAGGTAGGCCTCGGCATCCCGCTTGAGCTTCTGCAGGATGAACGCGGAGATCTGCTGCGGGTTGAAGGGCTTCCCGTCGAGCTCGATCTTCCAGTCGGTGCCCATGTGACGCTTCACGGAACGGATGGTCCGGTCCACGTTGGTCACCGCCTGGCGCTTGGCGACCTCGCCGACGAGCACCTCACCGTTCTTCGCGAAGGCGACGACGGACGGCGTGGTCCTGGCACCCTCGGCGTTGGTGATGACGGTGGGCTCGCCGCCCTCCAGAACGCTGACGACGGAGTTGGTTGTGCCCAGGTCGATGCCGACCGCACGTGCCATGGTGATCTTCCTCCAGCTGACTTGAGTGGAACGGACTCAAGTGTGCACGAGCCTCGCCACTGGGTCAACAGACCTGAGTCGCAGCCACTCAACTCTTATCCGTTCCTTACACGCAATCCCGCTTTGACCTGCGAGGATACGGATCCACCGGTCCGCCGAACCTCGGCCCGAGGGGGACGGTCATCGGACTCGGGTTGACGCCGAGGCGCGTACACCGGAGCCCGCCGGGCATCGAAGCGATCACCCGAGGGGCCGGGAGGAGCGACAGACCGGTCGGGGGAGCGGCCCGCGGACCGGGCGACCGACCGCACGGCCGACCGCACGGCCGACCGGGCGACCGACCGGGCGGAAAGGCGGACGGAAGAACGGATGCCGGTGCCGGCACGGGTGGCGGACCCAGGGCCGGACGAGGAGCCGGAGGAGGAGGCGGAGGAGGAGGCGGACGGGGAGCCGGACGAGGAGCCGGAGGAGGAGCCGGAGGAGGAGCCGGAGGAGGAGCCGGACGAGGACCCGGACGGGGAGCCGGACGAGGAGGCGGACGAGGAGGCGGATCGGGAGCCGGCGCGAGAAGCGGAGCGGGAGCCGGATCGGGAGCCGGGCCGGGGGCGGCGAGTGCCACGCGCGCGTGGCGGCCCGTACACCGGGACCCGCAGCAGCCCGATCACGACGACGAGTGCCACGCCCGCCACCCACCACACCGCCCGCGCGTCCACCGACTCCGCGTGCACCAGCACCCCGACGAGCACCGCCGAGAAGGCCGCGAGGCCGAGCAGCACGGTCACCCCCTGGGCGGTCAGCCCGAGCCGTCGCAGCCGGTGGGCGAGATGGTCGGGCGCGCCGCGCAGCAGGGGCCGTCCGGCCAGCCGTCGGGACGCCGCCACCAGGACGACGTCGGCCCCGGCGACCGCGGTGAGCGCGAACAGCACCCCCGTGCCGACGACCGGATCGTGCCCCGCGCGGGCGACGACGGCCGCCGCGGCGAGCAGGAACCCCGTGAAGAGCGACCCGCACGCGCCGAGCGCCACGCGCGCGGGAGGCCAGTTGTGCATGAGGAACCCGGTCAGCGCGGCGGCGAGCACGCTCAGCAGCACCACAAGCCCGTCCATCACCTCGACGGCGACGCACGCGGCGACCCCGAAGGCGGTGACGACCCCGACGGTCCCGGCCACCCCGTCGGCGTGGTCGAGCGCCCTGAAGGCCAGCGCGCCGAAGGTGATCCAGCCGACGCCCACCAGCCCGGAGACCACACCGGTGTCGCCGTACGGCACCACGAAGGCCGCCGCGACCGCCGTGCCGAGGACGAGGAAGCGCACCTTGAGCCGCCACACGTCCGCGATCAGCCCGAGCGCGGCGACGGCGCCCCCGGCGACGAGCAGCACCTCGATGCCGTCCCCGAGCGGCGCGATGCCCGTCCAGTCCCCGGCGACCGCGACGAGACAGGTGGCGAGCACGACGGCGGCGCCCCCGAACAGCGGAACCCGTCGCTGCCGCTGCCGCCGATCCAGCAGCCCGAGGCGCAGAGCGGGCACGCGCAGCAGCGTGGCGAGGACGGCGGAGAGGAGCAGGGCGGTGGCGGCAGCGACGATCCCGTAGAGCACGGATATAAATTAGTCATAAATGTACCAATTTGGTACGAATAACACGGCCCAATTACGACGGATCTCTGAGGCAGCCCTCAGCGACTCAGATCACTCCGCACCCCGCTACAGTGCGACGCAGAATAAGGGGTACTCTCAGACGGACTGCATAAGTTACCGCTTAGTAATCTCCACCGAAGTCCCCTCGCAGGCCCGAGGAGCCCCGAAATGCAACTCGCCGCGATCATCGTGTCGCTGGTCCTGACCGTGGTCGGCGTCGCGCTCCTCGCACGCGCCATCGGTCAGTTCGTCCGGTACTTCAAGCTGGGCCAGCCGGTCCCGGCCGGAGCCCGGACAGACAACCCCTACGCGCGCAGCGTGACGCTGGTACGGGAGTTCCTCGGCCACACGCGGATGAACCGCTGGGGCATCGTGGGCTTCGCCCACTGGTTCGTGGCGGTCGGCTTCCTGACGCTGCCGCCGACCCTCGCCCAGGCCTTCGGCCAGCTCTTCAAGGCCGACTGGACGCTGCCGGTCATCGGCGACTTCCTGCCGTTCGAGCTCTACATCGAGTTCATCGGCGTGATGACGATCCTGGGCATCGCCGTCCTGATGGTGATCCGCCTGCTGAGCCTGCCCTCGCGGGCCGGCCGCAAGTCCCGCTTCGCCGGCTCCAAGGCCGGCCAGGCCTACTTCGTCGAGTACGTCATCCTCACCATCGGCCTCGCGATCTACACACTGCGCGGCCTGGAGGGCGCACTGCACCACGTGGACCACTACGAGGCCGGCTACTTCGCCTCGTACCCGCTGGTCCTGGCCTTCAAGGGGCTGAGCGTCTCGGCGCTGCAGAACCTGGTCTACCTGGTCGCGACGATCAAGATCGGCACCTCGTTCGTCTGGATGATCGTCGTCTCGCTCAACACCAACATGGGCGTGGCCTGGCACCGCTTCCTGGCGTTCCCGAACATCTGGTTCAAGCGCGAGTCCGACGGCGGTACGGCTCTCGGCGCCCTGCAGCCGATGACGTCCGGCGGCAAGCCGATCGACTTCACCGACCCCGGCGACGACGACGTCTTCGGCGTCTCCCAGGTCGAGCAGTTCTCCTGGAAGGGCCTGCTGGACTTCTCCACGTGCACCGAGTGCGGCCGCTGCCAGTCGCAGTGCCCCGCCTGGAACACCGGCAAGCCCCTCTCCCCCAAGCTGCTGATCATGTCCCTGCGGGACCACGCCCACGCCAAGGCCCCCTACCTGCTGGCCGGCGGCGGCAAGACGACGGAGGGCGAGGAGAAGGCGTCCGAGGAGCAGCTGGCCGGAGTGCCCGCGGCCGCTCTGGCGGAGGCCGAGCGCCCGCTGATCGGCACCGCCGAGGAGAACGGCGTCATCGACCCGGACGTCCTGTGGTCCTGCACCACCTGCGGCGCCTGCGTCGAGCAGTGCCCGGTGGACATCGAGCACGTCGACCACATCGTCGACATGCGCCGCTACCAGGTGATGATCGAGAGCGCGTTCCCCTCCGAGGCGGGCACGATGCTCAAGAACCTGGAGAAGAAGGGCAACCCCTGGGGCCTGGCCAAGAAGCAGCGCCTGGAGTGGCTCAAGGAGGTCGAGTTCGAGGTCCCGGTCGTCGGCAAGGACATCGAGGACCTCACCGAGGTCGAGTACCTGTACTGGGTCGGCTGCGCGGGCGCGCTGGAAGACCGCGCGAAGAAGACGACGAAGGCGTTCGCCGAGCTGTTGCACATCGCGGGCGTCAAGTTCGCGATCATGGGCGGCGACGAGAAGTGCACCGGTGACTCCGCCCGCCGCCTCGGCAACGAGCCGCTGTTCCAGGAACTCGGCATGGAGAACGTCGCCGCGCTGAACATGGCCTTCGGCGAGGAGACGGACGACGAGGGCAACGTCACGCCCGAGTCGAAGAAGCCGAAGTCGGCGAAGAAGATCGTCGCGACCTGCCCGCACTGCCTCAACACCATCGGCAACGAATACCCGCAGCTCGGCGGCGACTACGAGGTCATCCACCACACCCAGCTGCTCCAGCACCTGGTGGACGAGGGCAAGCTGATCCCGGTCACCCCGGTCGAGGGCATCATCACCTACCACGACCCCTGCTACCTGGGCCGCCACAACAAGATCTACACGCCTCCGCGCGAGATCATCGCCAACGTCCCGGGCCTGAGGAACGAGGAGATGCACCGCCACAAGGAGCGCGGCTTCTGCTGCGGCGCGGGCGGCGCGCGGATGTGGATGGAGGAGCGGATCGGCAAGCGCATCAACAACGAGCGCGTCGACGAGGCTCTCTCGCTGAACCCGGACATCGTCTCCACCGCCTGCCCGTTCTGCCTCGTCATGCTGACCGACTCGGTCAACGGCAAGAAGAACGAAGGCAAGGCCAAGGAGTCCATCCAGGTCGTGGACGTCTCCCAGTTGCTCCTGGAGTCGGTCAAGACCCCGGTCGACGACGAGCCCCCGGCCGGCGAGACCGACGCCGAGAGCGAACCTGAGCCGCAGCCGGTGAAGTAGCGCCCGCGCAGCCGGCGAAGTGACCCGCGCAGCCGGTGACGTAGCCGGTGGGGGTAACCCCGACGGCCGTATCGACGCCCCCGTGTCCCACCCGGACGCGGGGGCGTCGCGCTCCCGTCACGAAGGCCCCTGACGAAGCCCCTGACGAAACCCCCTGACGCAACCCCCTGAAGAGCCCCTGACGCCAACCCCGTTGCTCCCCTTAGGGGATGTCACAGCTCGGCAGCAAAGCCGTGTGCGAACGGTGGGCCGGGCACGCCACTCTGCGGGACCAGGTACGTTCGAAGGCGTGGCTGGATTCAGGATCGGACGCGGCGGCCGGGACAACCGGGCCCCGCAAGCGCGACCGCAACACCCTCCGTACGGGCAGCAGGCGCCCCAGGGACCCTCGCGGCCCTCGGGCCCGTCGACGCCCTCGGGACCCGCGGGGCCCTCGGGGCCGTCGGGGCCGTCGTACGGCTACCCGTCGGCCCAGCAGCCGTACCCGCAACAGCGGCCGCAGTACGGCGGCCAGGGCGCGGGCGGCGGCCAGTGGCCGCAGGCCAACGGCGGCGGCTACGGCGGCCAGAGCGGCGACGAGCCGGAGTACTTCGGCGGCGACGCCCCGTACGGCGCGCCGCGCGGTCCGGGCGGCCCTGCCGGTGGTGGCGCCGGTAACGCCGGCGGTCCGGCGGGCGCCCCGTACGACCCGTACGCGGCGAACAACCCGGGTCACACCCAGGCCTTCTCGATCGACGACCACAACCAGTACGACCAGTACAACCAGGGTGGTACGTACCACGCGGGCTCTGCTCCCGCCGGCCCCGTCGGTCCGCGCCTGCACTGGAAGGAGCTGCTGAAGGGCGTCGTCCTCGCCCCTCAGCAGACCTTCCTGCAGATGCGGGACTACACGATGTGGGGCCCCGCCCTCGTCGTCACCTTCCTCTACGGCCTGCTCGCGGTCTTCGGCTTCGACAGCGCGCGCAAGGACGCGATCAACGCGACGCTCTCCAACGCGATCCCGATCGTCCTGACCACGGCCGTGGCGATGGTGCTGAGCTCCTTCGTGCTGGGCGTCGTCACGCACACGCTGGCCCGTCAGCTCGGCGGCGACGGCGCATGGCAGCCGACGGTCGGCCTCTCCATGCTGATCATGTCCCTCACGGACGCCCCGCGCCTGGTCGTCGCGATGTTCTTCGGCGGCGACGCGTCGTTCGTCCAACTGCTGGGCTGGGCGACCTGGGTGGCGGGCGGCGCCCTCCTGACGATGATGGTCGCCCGCTCGCACGACCTCCCGTGGCCGAAGGCGCTCGGCGCGTCCTCGATCCAGCTGATCGCCCTGCTGTCGATCGTGAAGCTGGGGACGTTCTAGCACGCACCCGGCGGCCACACGCAGGGGCACTGGAACAGGCCCAAGGACCCTCGGCGGATCGCCGGGGGTCCTTTCGCGTCCAGTCACCCGAAGCGACACGCCACCTGCCATGACGCCGTGCGGAGGAAGGTACACGGCGGGACTGCAACGCGTCAGACCGCTTCCCCGGAGGGCGTGACAGCCTCCCCCGCCTTACGCACGACGGGCAGGACACTCCAGGCTTCGTTGACTCTATGAGGTTCGTCCGCTGCCCCCGGAGTCCGGACAGCCGAAAGGCCCGGCACGAGGGCCGGGCCTTTACCCACCAACTGTCGGTCTTCTCAGCAGGTCAGCGCCACACTGGTTCGATCCGACTCGGGTCGAACTTGCGCTGTCCCCGCCCCACAGGATGGATCAGCACGGCCGACAGGCTGTGCAGGATCAAAGCTTGCTGACGCTCTATGGGGAGATCTCGGAAATCCTCGTCGATGCCGGCGCTCAGCGACTCGGCCTGGTGCCGCTGCTTGTTGAACCGTCCGCGCTCCAGTTTCAGTTCGTCGCGGCGACGCTCAAGATCAGGCAGCAGCTGAAGCAGCGTCGAGACAGTGATCTTCTTTGCCTTCGCGGCCTGCGTCAGCTCCACGATGTCGGCCTCGACAACGGCAAGCTCGTCCGCCTGAGGCCACTGGTCAACCGGGTCAACGGCACTGATGGCAGCTCTCTGCCGCTGCTCGGCGAGAACGAGGCTGATGACGAATTCGTCCACAGCTTCGCCGACACGACCCACCTTCCCGCACCCGCCGTTCACGACCGAGCACTGATACGAGAAGGTTGCGGCCTTGGAGCCGGGTTTCCTCCGATTGTTGAGCTGGCCGCGGACCTTGGAGTGGCACAGCCCGCAGCGGGCGATGCCGGACAACAGGTATTTCCGAGCCAGCGACTGGCGAGAGGGCCTCTGGTTCCGCTTGCGCTCGGCGACCACGGCACACACCGCCTCCCACTCTTCAACGGTGTTGATCGCCTTCCACTCCCCCATGACCGGTTGCCCGTCCTCGTTGAGGAGGATCTCGCCCTTGTAGGTGCGGTATCCGCAGAGTCGGGGATTGGTCAGCATGTGTTCGACGAGGTGGTGAGGAAGCCGGGTCGTCCCCTGTCTGGGGTGACCCAGCCCTCGCCGCTGCCAGTCCGTGCGGATGGTTCCGACGCGCGCCCCGGCCAGAAGTTGCTTCTGTGCCGCGCGGATGTGCTCGGCAGCGTCGGGGTCGACATCGATTCCCCCTTTCAGCCATCCGTACGGTGCCGGCCCGCCGCTCGACTTGCCCTGTTGTGCCAGCTCCAGATGCTTGCGCTGAATCCGGCGCGAGGCATCGTGGGAGGACTTGTTGGCAAAGGCGACCATGACTCGGGCCATCGTGCGGCCATCCGACGCTGCGAGGTTCACGTCATTGGTGACTGTGGCGAACAGCCGCCGCTTGTGTGCGTCGTACAGGTCGATGAGCCGTTCGAGGTCCTTCGGCTGACGGGCGAGCCGATCGAGGTCGTACGCCACGACACCATCGATGAGCCCATCCGCCAAGTCACTCAGCATCAACTCGAATTCGGGCCGCCGAACGTTCCGCTTGAACGCCGAGACGTCGTTGTCCTCGTACACCTTCGCGACGGTCCAGCCCCGTAGATCCGCAAGCCGCTCGCAGTCCTCTCGCTGGCGCGCAACACCGAGCCCGTCACGCTCGTCGTCCCTGGAGATGCGCGTGTAGACGGCGATTTTGGAGGCCTTCACTGGGACCGTCCCTGGAGGACGAGAAGGCGATGGACCCATTCGTCGTCCCTGACCGGCGCACGGCGCAGGTGCTTCGCGATCCACTCGTCCTTCGTCATCACGCTCTCGCGGCGTTCCTGCCTGGTCGTCTTGTTGCTGGCCATCAGACAGCCCTCCGGAAGCCGCAGGTTGTGGCGGACAGGTAGCGGTCGTTCATGTGGTGGGCTCTCCTTCCGTTCCGGGGGCGGGTTCGAGGGATGTGGATAGCCAGGCTTCGGCGCGGGAGAGGCCGGTTCCGGCGAAGGCCCAGTGCGCGAGGACGAGGGTGGATTCCGTCGGCCCTGTCTCGACGGGCGCAGCGACTTGTGCGCGACGCCAGTCGGCGCGGGCGGTGCGGAGTGCGCCGAGGGTGGTGGAGTAGCGGCGGGACTTGGTGGAGAAGTGGCCGCGGAAGCCCAGCATGTGCGCCCAGGCCCGTAGGCGGAGCTCGGCAAGCTCGGGGCGTGCGCCGAGGGTCCAGGCGACGCGGATCATGCGTCGGGCGTGGTCGGAGATGCGGACTTGGGCGAGTTCGGCGAGGAACTTGAGCGGCCGGTCGAGGGTGCCGGTTGCCGTCTCGGCACCCTTGGTGGCGTACTTGGCGATGTAGGCGGCGACGGCTCGTTCCGTGAGCTCCTGGCCGTCGTCGAAGTCGGCGGATCGGATCGTGCGGACGTCGAGTTGGCGGCCGAACGTGAAGGTGTGAGTGCGGCCGTCGATCTGCGGGCCGTCGACGCGGGCGGCGGTGGCTGCGGCGTGGATGGCGTCTGTCAGGAGCTCTGCCGTGGCCCAGACGGGCGGTGGGGTGTCGCCGCCTTCCGGGCCGTCGAGGCGGATGACCGCATGGAAGTGGACGGCACCGCGCTTCTGATACTCGGCGACCTTGGCGAAGGAGACGCGTGCGTGGTCGCGGAAGGTGCGTTGAGTCAGGCCCGCGCGCTTGGCGATCTCCCGGCGGAGGTAGATGGAGAAGCGCCGCCAGAGGTGCCCGGCGTGGGCGTTCCAGAGCACGGCCGCTTCGTAGTCGTACCGGTCCGGGTCCAGGGGTGTGCCCAGCGCGCTGGCGTCCTCGTCGTGCCGGATCCCGCAGCGGCAGGGGCGCCCGTCGGATCGGCGGTTGTGGACCGGGCCGAAGCCGGGGGCGGTGAAGGTGGCGAAGACGCGCGGGTGAGTGGCGACCTGGTCCGAGGTGCCTTTGCCGCCGCGCAGTCCGGCGGTGATCAGGTGGTAGGTGTCGCGGCGGTAGGTCTCGGCGCAGGCCGGGCAGCGGGTCGCGCGGCGGTTGTTGCAGCGGACGAGGAGTTGGCCGGCCGGGAGGGCGCTCGAGTCGAGGTGGTGCAGGGTGCGGCCGATCTCGCCGGTGGCGGTGTCGACGGCGTGCTCGGTGCGGTGGCCGTCGAGGCGGACGGGATGGATGCAGCCGCCCAGGGTGGAGAGTTGGCGGGCCAGCTCGGGCATGGTGCCGAGGGAGGCCAGCATGGAGAGTTCCGCCAGCGGGGGCGGAGTCTGCCGGGTGATGATGGTGGTTCCTTTCGGCTGTTTCTGCGGTTGGGAGGGACGGCCCCGGGGCGGCGGGATGCTTGGCGGCGTTTGCCGCCCCGGCGGCCGGTCAGCGCCTGTTGGCGTTGTTGAGCAGGGAGCGCAGGACCACGGCGGCGATGGCCACGGAGATGGCCGTGATGGCGACGGCCGCCAGGAGCGCGGTGAGGACGACTCCCCCGACGAGAACGGCGGCGACCGGGCCCGCGTACGGGCTGAGCGAGCGGCCGGCGGCGGTCGGAGCCGGGTTGTGCTGGCGGTGCTCCTGCGGGATGAGGGTCGACGGCGGAGTCGGGACGTCGGGCAGCTTGGGGCGGAACATGGCGGAGCTCCTTTCAGCGGTTGTCGCCGTTGACGACGCCGACCCCGGAGCGGGTGCCGGACTCGATGGCGGGGGCGAGGAAGGTGTGGGAGAGCCAGAAGCCGAAGAGGGCGATCACGACGGCGACCCACATGCGGACGCCGAGGAACTTGATCGCGGCCCAGGCGATGACGCCCAGGACGAAGACGAGCGGGAGGGACACGGTCACAGGGGTCTCCTCAGCGGACGCGGCAGCGGTGGGTGCGGGCGGCGAGTTCGGCGGCGGCACGGGTGTCGAAGTCGTTGGAGAAGCCGCAGCGCGGGGCGGTGCAGACGGCGGTGTGCTTCTCGCGGCCTCGGCCGTCGTAGGCGGTGCCGACCTGGACGGGTCCGATGCGGACGACGTTGCGGAAGCGGCGGTTGGCGGGCATCAGGGCAGCTCCTTCGGGTCGTTGTGGTTCTGGCCGGTGAAGTCGGCTGCGTGGTCGGCGAGCCAGCGCAAGATCTCGTCGCCCTCGTGGGTGTCGGCGGTGAGCATCACCGGTTCGGCGATGAGCACGGCTTCGGTGAGGCGGTTCTGACGTGTCAGCTCGGCAGCACGCTTGAGTGCGCGGAGCGTGGACGGACGCAAGGTGGAAAGTCCTCCGGGATCAGGTGAGTTGTGCGGCGATGGCTTCGGCGAGCGGGAGTGGGACGCCGAGGCGTGTGCGAAGGGTTGGGGTGTCGATGTCCGTGCCAGTCCGGGTGCAGTGGTCGTCGGCGACCTTGCGGGCGAGGGCGACAAGCGCGGGTGGGACGGGGGCGGCGGCAGGCGGTGCGGCCGGTTGCGGGTCGGCGGCGGGCAGTTCGGGGGCAGTTGGCGTGACGGGCGGCGCGGACGTCTCGTCCTGCTCCGGTTCCGGCACCTGGTCGGGGGCCGGGGTGTCGTGGGCGAGGAGGGTTCCGCCGAGGAAGGCGACAGCGGGCCATCCGGCGACGAGGATGCGCAGCCAGGCCGGGACGTCGTCGAGGTCGAGCAGGCCGGCCGTGGCGACGTTCGCGCCCAGGGACGCGACCAGGGCGACGAGGAACCAGCACCAGCCCGCGGCTTTCGACGTACCGGAGCGCAGCCGTCGCCAGGCCGCGACGAGGAGCAGGTCAACGCTGATCGGATAGGCCCACGCCTTCCAGCCGTCCTGCCCGGCCGCCGCGGCGAGGTCGTGCAGGTGGGCGAAGGAGAGCGCGGCGGCGATGGCCGCTTGGATCAGGACGGGGTCGAGTCGGATGCGGTGGGTGCGCATCGCTCAGTCCTCCGCTGTTTCGGAGGCCAGGCGCGCGGTGGGTACGGGGGTGGGAGGGTCGAGGGCGACGGGCGGGACGTACGGCCGGAAGGGCGTGAGCGCCGGAACGTCCGGGGCGAGGTGGGCCGTTTCGCGGCACGTGGCCGCAGCAGCGGCGAGGGACAGGTAAGGGGTGCGGATGCGGGACCAGCCGCCGGAGGTGTCACCGGCCACGGCCAGGCCGGGCAGCTCGGCGGGGATAGCGCAGGAGGCGTAGACCGCTTCGGGGGCGATGTCGCCCAGTGCCATCTTGGCCGAGGCTTCGTCGTTGACGCGGTGACAGACGCGACCGGTGAGCTGGGCCCGCAGCATGGTCGCGCCCTTGCCCAGCTCTGCGCCGAAGCGCTGCCCGCAGACCTCCAGGTAGATGCCGGCCGCGCGGCCGAGCTGGGCGAGGCGGATGAGGTGCGTGACCATCTCGTCTCGCCGTTCCTCGTCCTTGCGCGTGGCGACGAGAAAGAGTTCCGCCACTTCGTCGACGAACAGCACGATGGGGGTGGGTCGTTCGCTCTCGGGCAGGCCCCAGATGTCAGAGGTGATCTCCTCGTCGGGAGTGCCGGGGGCGATGCCCTGCCGGGCCTTGATCAGGTCGTATCGGTCCTCCATTTCCTTGACCAGAACCGGCAGGAGCTCGGCCGCCTCCTCCGGATCGGTGGCCAGCGCGGCGAACCGGGAGGCGAACGGAGCCAGCTCCACGCCGCGCTTGCAGTCGATGCCGACCAAGGCGACGGACTGCCGGGCGAGACCGGCAATGAGGTTCCGCAGGTACATGGACTTGCCCGACAGAGTCGCGCCGAGGACGAGTTCATGCGGTACGGCGCGGTAGTCCCGTAAGAACGCGGTCGCGTCCTCCCGAAGCGCCACCGGCACCCTGAGGAATCCGCCCTCGGTGCGTCGAGGCATCCGGACCTTGCGCAGGACGTCGAAGCCGATGAGCCGTAGTTCGACGACACCGGGCTTGACGTCCTTCACGTATACGGCGTGCACGCCCCAGGCGTGGCGGAGCCGTTCCGCCGAGGCGGCGACGTCGGCGGGTTCCTGGCCGGGTGCGAGGCGGAGCCGGACGCGCAGGCCGGTCGTAGTGGGCCGGATGATGCCCCGCCGAGGCGGGACCGGACGGATCTCCCGTCGGCTGGTCGCCTTGATGGCCAGCACCCGCAACCGGGACGGCTCGACGGTCAGGCCGCAGGCGTCCATGGTCGAGGAGTACGAGGCCAGCAGCCGGGCCACCGAGACCGGCAGCCCGACCGTGGACCAGTACGCGGCCGGGTTGGCGTGCCGGACGTAGGCCGCGCCGCCTATCGCAGCGAGCGGTGCGCCCAGCTCGGCCAACGTGATCAGGTCCGTCACGACGATCAGCCCGCCTGAGCGACCGGGACCGGGAAGGCACCCGGGGCGATCGCGGTGGCGCGGTAGGCGATGCCGTGCCGCTGCTGGCCGTTGAACACGCTCTCCCACGGACGGGCGATGAGCCCCGGCAGGGAGACCGGAGCGCCGACGGTCAGGCCCTCGGTCACGCCGCTTTCGGGAACGGTGACCTGGATGAGCGACGAGTCCCCCTCGTCGATGAAGACGACGCCGACGGTCATCAGCGCCTCACCGCTCACGGCGTCCTTGGCGATCTCACCGGTCTGCCGGTCACGCACCTTCGGTGCCGGCGCTTCGGTGAGCAGGATCGTCGCGGTCGAGGCGTCAACGCGGATCACACGCACAGAGAGTTCTCCTTCTGAGATCGATCAACCCATCACCTGACAGGTTGACTTAGCAAGTTAGAAGTTAGAGATGCCAAGTTGACTTGTCAAGTGAGAAGGGAGAGCAACGGGCCCGGAAATGGGCTCAGTTCAAGCGATACGTGTCTTCGAGCTCCTGCCCGTCGGCAGGCAGCAGCACGTCAGAGACCTGCAAAGCCTGGCCGGACGCGTCGCAGGCGACGACCAGGACGCTGAGGACAGGCACGCCGTCAGGCAGACCGAGGAGCTCGGCCTCACCGGCATCAGGCATCCGGGCCGAGACCCGCTCCGTCACATGGTCGAAGCGGACCTTCTTCCGGCCCTCAAGGTGTTCCCGGACACCGGCGCCCAGCGGTTCGGAGCTCCCCAGGTCGGTGCCCTCGACGAGGCCGGCGGGGAAGTACGACGAGACGAGCTCCACCGCCTCCCCGTCCTCCTCGACCAGGAACCGGCGCATCAGGACTTTGGCCCGCTTGGGCAGCCCGAGCACCGAGGCGACACGCGCAGGAACTGGCACCTGGTCGACTGCAACCAGACGCCCCGGAGTCTGCGACTCGTCACGCTCCAGCACTTCCCGCCCGCGGCGGTCCTTCTGCTCGACCCCGGCCGGCCGCCCGCGCACGATGGTGCCGTACCCCTGCCGGGACTCCAGCCAGCCATCCCGTTTCAGCAGCTCAAGGGCTCGCACAACGGTCGGCCGGGACATCCCGAATGCCTGGACCAGCTGATTCTCACTGGGGACCTTCGTGCCCGGCGGGTACGTGCCATCCTCGATGCGGCGTTGGATCGTCTGGGCGAGGCGTACGTACTTGGGTGCCTCCACTTCATACGCCATGAACGCCGCCCGTCAGGATTGGCCAAGTCAACTGGTCAACCAGACTAGCGAGAAATCCCCTTGCGCAGTACTGCGGCGTCACACCTGTCTCATGAGGGCCAGGCATCGGCCATCACGAAGGAAACGACCGTCCCGCCGAAGTGACTGGGCCCGGAGTGCCAGGAGTCGGCGATGGAGTCGACGAGGAGCAGCCCGCGCCCGTGCGCGTCGGCAGCGTCGGGCCGTCGCAGCTTCACCCCCGCCGGAAAGCCTGCGTTGTGCACCTCGACCTTGAGCGAGGCCCCTTCCCGGAACCACTCCACCCGGACCCGCCACACCTCGTCGGACTCGCCGTAGACGATGGCATTGGTCACCAGCTCCGAGATCATCAGCACGCAGTCATCGACCGAGCAGGCCGGGTTGTACGGGGCGATGAACTTCCGAAACCAGCGCCGGGACAGATGCACGGACTCCGCGACGGGGTACAGGGTCATCGCCCCGAGTCGCGGCGAGTCCTCAGAGGGATAGCGGTCGATCGTGTAAGCCATCCGTGCTCACTCCTTGCCGCTGCCGTCGCAGTCGAGGCAGCGCCGTTTCGATGCGGCACGGGCACGGTCGTTGACGGTGGAGAGCGCCAGGGCCGTGCGCGAGCTGACGCGTTTCCAGCCCCGCCCACGACATCCCCGGCAAGGTAAGTGCGCGCCTTGTTCCGGCCGCTGACCCGTCACACCGTGCCCCCTTTCACTGAGTGGCCTTAGCCACTTACTGGATAGTGGCATTAGCCACTCACGCTGTGCAAGCGGTTCGCCGAAATGGCGACCCATCAGGTGAGCGGGTAGCCCTGCTCGAACGCCCAGCGCTGCGGCGGGTAGGTGGCTTCGGCGAACTCCAACGGCCGGTCCTGGAGGTCGAACACGACGTGGTGCACGATCAAGACTGCGGATCCGGGGTTCAGTTGAAGGTCTGCCGACTCCTCATCGGTCGCCTGCCGTGCGCACATGCGGTCTTCGGCGTAACTCCCCTGCCGTCCCGTCATGTTCTCGACGTACATCAGGGTGCCCTCCTGGATCCGTTCCGGCTCCAAAAGCTTGGGCGCCCGCTGCCCGACGTCGGGCGCGAACCACGAGGTGGACAGCGTGATGGGGCCGTCCTGGTTGTTGGTCACGCGCCGGCGGTGCACCGCCCGACGATCCTTCACCAGGCCCAGCGCCTCAGCGACGTGGTCCGGAGCCTCAAGCCATCCGGCCGAGGTGATCACCGCGTACTCGCCGGGGGTGTAGATCTTCCCCGTCTGCCGCGCCCGCCCGTACAACTCCCGTGCCCGCCGGTTGACTTCAAGGCTGCGCACATACGTGCCCGAACCCTGCCGCTTCTCGACGAGCCCCTGATGGCTCAGCGCCTCCAATGACCGCGCGGCCGTCGGCCTGGACACCTTCCAGTTCGCGGCCAACTGCCGCTCCGAAGGCACCTCGTCCCCCGCCCTCAGGTCGCCCCGAAGGATCTGATCGCGGATGTAGTGAGCGATCTGGAGATACTTCGGCTGCGCCTCTTCGATCTGAGGCATGTCCCCTCCTCGTCCAAGTGGCTATGGCCTCTAGCCACTATAGGGTGAGTGGCCAGAGGCCGAACCCGTAATGTTGGGCACATGACGCGGTTGATCGTCGCAGCAGGAGGAGGGGGCGACGCAGTCGCCGCCACAATGCTTGTCACCGCCTTGTACGGCGACGACGACCAGGCGGTGATCCTCACCTATGCATGGGACCGCCTGTTGGTCGACCCAGTCCCAGGCCCCCGAGGCCCCTCCGACTTCACGGGACTCCGACCGCTCACGCCGTCTGTCCGGTTGGTGCCGGCCGAGGCCCGCCCGATCGCTCCAGCAGGCTCCACACTCCCCCGGCTTGCGGCAGAGCTCCCGCACACCTTCGCTCTGATCGACCCGCACCACGGCGTCGAAGGCGTCACGCGCCAACTCGAAGAGCTCGTGAGCCACTTGCAGCCAACCTCTATCGACCTCCTAGACGTGGGCGGAGACATCCTCGCGCGAGGCGACGAACCGACGCTGAAGAGCCCGCTTGCCGACGCCCTCACTCTGGCCGCATGCTGCCGTGTGAACGCACCCATTCGACTCCTGGTCGCTGGCCCTGGCCTGGACGGCGAACTCGCGCTCGACGAGATAAGCGGCCTGCTCGGCCCCCTCGTCCACACCTTCACCGCGAAGGACGCGGAACCGGTCAGCTCAGTCCTGGAGTGGCACCCCTCCGAAGCAACCGGGATGCTCGCTGCAACAGCGCGAGGAGTGCGAGGCATCTGCGAAATACGGGACGCCGGACTCCCCATTCCACTCACGGACTACGGCCCGACCGTTCATGAGGTCGACCTGGACGACACTCTGAGCCGCAACGAGTTGGCCCGCGCCATCCTGACGACCGCAACCCTGGACGAGGTTGAGGCTCACAGCCGCGAGGTGTGCGGCTACTCGGAAATCGACTACGAACGCAACAAGGCGGCATGGCTCAAGGACCAGCCGGCGGTGAAGCTCGATCCCGGCACCATGCTGTCCCAGCTCGATGAGTTCGAGCACGAGGCCCGAAGCCGCGGAGTCACCCACACGACGTTCCGCCGACTCACCGAGGCTCTGGGCATGCCCGGCAGCCAGCGCGAAGACCTGCGCCGACTGCTCATCAACAGCCGGCCGGAGCAATACGCGGGTCCGTTGTGGAGCATGAGCCAATGAGCGCCTACAGCAGCGATCAGAACCTCAACGTGCAGGACGTCACCGGCAACGGCACCGAGGTCGACGTTGCCACCAACCGGCTGAACGGTGACGTCAGGCTTTCGATTCTGTGGACCCAAGAGATCCTCTTGTCCGCCGATGCAGCCGACCAGGTGGCCGACGCTCTCCGGCGAGCCGCGGCACAGTCCCGCAGCATCACAGCCGCCCCAAGCGCCGTGTCTAGTCCCAGGTGATGCCCGACGTTCTGGTCCCAGGTGATGCTTGACGGTGGGCCTAGACAACATCGGAAACCTTGTGGGGCTTGTTCGCCT
>NZ_JBITJV010000010.1:0-94821 GCF_044460385.1 Streptomyces sp. NPDC050121
GCGCCCTGCTCACCGCGATCCCCACGCTGATCGTGTACTTCGTCCTCCAGCGCCAGTTCGTCAGCGGCCTGACCCTGGGCGCCAACAAGGGCTGAGCAGGCCGAGCTGCTCCGTCCCGTCGTGAAAGAGATCTCCGTGCAGCACCCCTTCACCCACGTTGCCACCGTCCCCGTGGACCCGCGGCGCGCCCGTGTCCACGAGGAGGGCTGGCAGTCCTGGAGCCCCAGCGGCGCCTACGCCCTCGACGCCGCCCCGTACCGCCCGACCAACGCCAACTGGGCGACGGTCTGCTACCGGCCGGGCGTGACCGTGCCCGCCGGGGTCTTCCAGGGGGAGGGACTGCTGGCCCTCGACCCCGGCGACGGCTCACCGGTACGCCTGTGGGCGGCACCGGACCCGACGCGCGAGGTGCCGTCCATCCGTCTGACGGCACAGGACGCGATGGCCGAGATCAGTGCCGACGGCCCGGTGAAGGAGTACACGGGCACGGGGATCCAGGCGGTACTCGCCGACTGGGCCGCCGGTCTCGGGTACCCCGCCCCCCGCCCGGCCCCCACCGTCTGGTGCTCCTGGTACGAGTACTTCACCGCCGTCACCGAGGACGACGTCCACGAGAACCTGCGCGCCATGGACACCCTCGACCTGCCCGTCGACGTCGTCCAGATCGACGACGGCTACCAGCGCGCCCTCGGCGACTGGCTCACGCTCTCCGGCCGCTTCCGCTCCCGTGCCGGCATCGCCGACGCCATCCGCGCCCGGGGCCGCCGGGCCGGCATCTGGACGGCTCCCTTCCTCGTCGACCCGAGCAGCGAACTGGCCGCCGGGCACCCCGACTGGCTGGTCGCCTCCGCCGACGGCGGCTTCGCGCACGCCGGCCACAACTGGGGCCACGACCTGCGCGTCCTGGACACCACCCACCCGGAGGCGGCGGCGTATCTGACGGACGTCTTTCGCACCCTGCGCGCCGAGGGCTACGACTACTTCAAGGTCGACTTCCTGTACGCGGGCGCCCTGGACGGCGTCCGGCACGACCGGACCGCGGACCCCCTGACGGCCTACCGCTCGGGCATCGAACTCATCCGGGCCGCGATCGGCCCGGAGTCCTACCTCCTGGGCTGCGGCGCGCCGATCCTCCCCTCCCTCGGCCTGTTCGACGCGATGCGGGTCAGCCCGGACACGGCACCGCACCGCCGCCCCGAGGCCGACGACTACAGCCAGCCCGGCCAGGACCCGGCCGAGTTCACCGGCGCCGGCCGCCAGTGGCAGCACGGCCGCCTCTGGGTCAACGACCCCGACTGCCTGATGGCCCGCCCCGCGGTGGAGACCCGCGAGCAGTGGGCGGCGCACGTCGAGGCGACGGGCGGTCTGATGGCCTCCAGCGACCGCCTGCTGTCGCTCGACGAGTGGGGCGTGTACACCACGCGCCGACTGCTGTCGGGAGGCGAGTGATGGAGCGCGCACTGAACGTCCCCGGCCTCGCCTACGGCGGCGACTACAACCCCGAGCAGTGGTCCGAGGAGGTCTGGGCCGAGGACATGCGGCTCATGGCCGAGGCCGGCGTGACCATGGTCAGCGTCAACATCTTCTCCTGGGCGCTGCTGGAGCCCGCCGAGGGCGTGTACGACTTCTCGCGCCTGGACCGCATCCTCGACATGCTCTACGCCCACGGCATCGCCGCCGACCTGGCCACCCCGACGGCCGCGCCACCGGCGTGGTTCTTCCGGGCCCACCCCGAGGCGCTGCCGGTGGACCAGGACGGCCGGGGACTGTCGTACGGCAGCCGCCAGACGTTCTGCCCGTCGAGCCCCGCCTACCGGGAGGCGGCACTGCGGATCGCCCGCGCGCTCGGCGAGCGGTACGCCGACCATCCGGCGGTCGTCATGTGGCACGTCCACAACGAATACGGCTGCCACAACGCGGAGTGCTTCTGCGACACGAGCGCGCAGGCGTTCCGCCGCTGGCTGCGAACCAGGTACGCCGATGACCTGAAGGCGCTCAACGACGCCTGGGGCACCGCCTTCTGGAGCCAGTGGTACTACGACTGGGACGAGATCATCCCGCCCCGGGCGACCGGCGCCGTCCCCAACCCCACCCACCGGCTGGACTGGCGCCGCTTCTGCAGCGACGAACTGCTGTCGCTGTGCACGGCGGAGCGGGACGAGCTGCGGGCGGCCGCCCCGTCGACGCCCGCCACTACCAACTTCATGGTGATGTACAACTTCGACGCGCTGGACTACTGGCGCTGGGCGCCGCAACTGGACATCGTCTCCAACGACCACTACCTGCGTTCCACGGACCCCGCCTCGGAGATCGACATCGCCATGAGCGGCGACCTGGTCCGCTCCCTGGCCAGTGGCCGCCCCTGGCTGCTGATGGAGCACTCGACGGGCGCGGTGAACTGGCAGCCCGTCAACAGGGCGAAGACGCCAGGGGAGTTGCGCCGCAACGCGCTCGCGCACGTCGCCCGCGGCGCCGACGGCATCGCCTACTTCCAGTGGCGGGCGGCGAAGGCGGGCGCCGAGCAGTGGCACTCGGCGATGCTGCCGCACGCGGGCACGGACAGCGTGATCTGGCAGGACGTCGTGGCGCTCGGCGCGGATCTGAAGGCGCTGGCGGAGGTGCGCGGCAGCACCGGCACGGCCGAGACGGCGATCGTCTGGGACTGGAACGCGAAGTGGGCGCTGGAACTCCCGTCCCAGCCGAGCGAGTCGATCCGGTACCTGGACCTGGTGCGCGCCTGGTACGAGCCGCTGTGGCGGGCGGGCGTCGCCGTGGACTTCGTCCGCCCGGACGCGGACCTGTCGGCGTACCGCCTGGTCCTCGCCCCGAGCCTGTACCTGGTCGACGACGCGGGCGCGGCGAACCTGACCGCGTTCACCGAGCAGGGCGGCACGCTGGCGGTCGGCTTCCACAGCGGGGCGGTGGACGAGAACTGCCATGTGCGGCTGGGCGGTTACCCGGGCGCGTTCCGCGAGACGCTCGGCGTCCGCACGGACGAACTGTTCCCGCTGCTGCCGGGCGAGACGGTCGGCCTGGACGGCGGCGGCAGGGGCTCCCTGTGGTCGGAGCGGGTACGGCCGGCCGGCGCGCAGACGGTGTCCTCGTACACGCAGGGCCCGCTGGCGGGCGTCCCGGCGATCACCCGACACGGCTACGGCACGGGCACGGCCTGGTACGTGGCGACCCTGCCCGACCCGCCGACCCTGGCGGCGCTGCTGGACCGTGTCCGGGAGGAGACGGGCGTACGGCCGGTGCTGGACGGCGGCCTGCCGACCGGCGTGGAGGCGGTCCGCCGCCGGGGGAACGACGCCGACTACCTCTTCCTCATCGACCACGGCGGGGAGGGCGCACAGGTCGGCGTCGCCGCCGGGGCGACGGAACTCCTCACCGGAAAGCCGGTGTCGCCGGACGGCTCGGTGTACGTCCCGCCGGGCGGCGTGGCGGTCGTACGGGAACCGCGCACGGCGTAGTCCCCGTGACCGAAGACATCCTCCGCATCCTCGGCCTGCGAGGCATCGTGGTCTTCGACGACGCTCGCGAGCGCATCACCTCCTGTACCGACTTGGACACCCTGGGCGTCTGGTTCGACCGGGCGCTCACGGCCGTGAACACCGACGAGCTGTTCGAGGTGGCGTAACCGGCGGCCGGCAGCCAGTCGAAAGACAGCGGGGCGCGGCACGCCCCCACCGCGTGCCGCGCCCCGTTCCCCGCTCCCCGGGTCAGGTGGCCATGTGTGGCCAAGTCATCAGGCCTTTTCGAGGCCAGGCCCTCTCGACGTCAGGCCGTCTCAGGCCCCGGCAGCGTCCCCGTCCTCGCCGCCTCGCCGTACCACCGGGCGCTCGACTTCGGGGTGCGGGCCAGCGTCGCGTAGTCCACGTACACCGCGCCGAACCGCTTCTCGTAGCCGTACGCCCACTCGAAGTTGTCCAGCAGGGACCACAGGTAGTAGCCCCGGACGTCCGCGCCGTCGGCGATGGCCCGGTGGACGGCCGAGAGGTGGCCGCGCAGGTAGGCGATGCGCTCCGGGTCGTGGACGCGGCCGTCGGGGTCGGGCTTGTCGTCGTAGGCGGCGCCGTTCTCCGTCACGTACAGCGGCAGGCCCGGGGCCTCCCGGGTGTAGCGCATGATCAGCTCGTGCAGGCCCGTCGGGTCGATCGTCCAGCCCATCTCGGTGCGGTCGCCGGGCGTCTGGTGGAAGGCGACGTCGTCGGCGGCCGGCCAGGGGGAGTGGTCGCTCGCGCCGTGGCCGTCCGTGCGCGGGCCCTTCACGGTGGCGTCCGCCGCCGAGACCAGCGTGGGCGTGTAGTAGTTCAACCCCAGCGCGTCCAGCGGCTGGTTGATGCTGCGCAGATCGCCGTCCAGGACGTACGACCAGTCCGTCAGGGACGAGGTCGCCGCCAGCAGGGTCTCCGGGTACGCGCCCCGCAGGATCGGGTCGTGGAAGACGCCGTTCGCCAGGTCGTCGATCTTCCGGACCGCCGCGAGGTCCGCCGGGTCGCCCGGGGACAGCGGACGCACCACCGACGAGTTGAGGCTGAGCGCCACCGTGTTGCGGGCCGGCATGGTCGCGCGCAGCGCCGAGGTGCCGAGGCCGTGCGCCAGGTTCAGGTGGTGGGCCGCCTTCAGCGAGGCCGCCGGGTCCGTGCGCCCCGGCGCGTGCACCCCGGAGGCATAGCCGAGGAACGCGCTGCACCACGGCTCGTTCAGCGTGATCCAGTTCTCCACGCGGTCGCCGAGCGCCTCCCCGACGATCTGCGCGTACTCCGCGAACCGGTACGCCGTGTCCCGCTCCGGCCAGCCGCCCGCGTCCTCCAACTCCTGCGGAAGGTCCCAGTGGTAGAGGGTGACGGCGGGCTTGATGCCCTTCGCCAGCAGCTCGTCCACCAGCCGGCGGTAGAAGTCCAGGCCCACCTGGACCGCGGGACCGCGCCCCGTCGGCTGGACCCGCGACCAGGAGATCGAGAAGCGGTAGGCCGTGAGGCCCAGCTCCGCCATCAGCGCCACGTCGTCGCGGTAGCGGTGGTAGTGGTCGACAGCGATGTCACCGTGCTCGCCGCCGGCCGTCTTGCCCGGCGTATGGCTGAAGGTGTCCCAGATCGAGGGCGTGCGGCCGTCCTCGCGCACCGCCCCCTCGATCTGGTACGCGGACGTCGCGGCGCCCCAGAGGAAAGCGGGAGGAAAGGTGACCGCAGTGACGGGCTCAGGCATGGAAGCGCTCCCATGAAAGGTCGTCGAGACCGACGAAGGTTGGGGGGAAGTGGTGCGAAGGGGGCCGAGACGGCGGTGACCCGGCCCCTGGGGAAGTCACGGGCGGGGGGCGTCGTACGGCGAGGCGGGCGTCGTCACCCCTTCACCGCGCCCTGCATGATGCCGCCCACGATCTGCTTGCCGAAGATCGCGAAGACCAGCAGCAGCGGCAGCGTGCCCAGCAGCGCGCCCGCCATGATCAGGGACTGGTCCGGGGTGTAGCCACGGCCCAGGCCCGCGACCGCGACCTGCACGGTCGGGTTGCCGGTCTGGCTCAGCACCAGGAACGGCCACAGGAAGTCGTTCCACGTCTGGACGAACATCAGCATGCCGAGCACCGCCATCGCGGGGCGCGCCGCGGGGAACACCACGTGCCACACCACACGCCAGCTGCTCGCGCCGTCCACCCGGGCCGCCTCGATGATCTCGTCGGGCAGCGCCTGGATGAGGTACTGCCGCATGAAGAACACCCCGAACGCGCTCACCAGCGACGGCAGGATCACCGCCTGCAGCTGATCCGTCCACTCCAGCTTGGCGACCATCATGTACAGCGGGATCACGCTCAGCTGCGGCGGCACCATCATCGTGCCGATCACGATCAGCATCAGCGCGCCCCGGCCCCGGAACCGCAGCTTGGCGAAGGCGAACCCGGCGATCGTCGACAGGAAGACGATCGTCGCCGCCGACGTGCCGGCCACGATCGTCGTGTTGACGAACGCCTTGCCCAGGTTCGCGTCGTTCCAGGCCACGTCCAGGTTGTGGAAGAGGTTGGAGCCGAACACGAACGGCGGCGGGTTCTGCGCCAGCCGGTTGTTGTCGCGGGAGGCGGCGATCGCCGTCCACACCAGCGGGAACAGCGAGCCGATGGTGAACAGGATCAGGATCGCGTACGCGATCGGGCCGCCGTGCAGCTGCCCGCCCGCCCGCGCGGACTTCGGCCGGTGCACCTTGCGGGCCGCCGGCCCGGCGTCCCCGGGTTCCACGGTCTTCGCGGTCGTTGTCGTCGTCGTCACGGCCGGTACTCCTAACTACTGGCGCGCAGCCGGCGCGAGATGACGTAGTTGACGATGCCGACCACGATCAGGATGAGGAACATCGTCCAGGCGATCGCCGAGGCCCGGCCCAGGTGCTGGTTCACCCAGCCCTGCTCGTACAGGTACAGGCCCAGCGTCTGGAACTGGTGCTCCGCGCCGCCCGACGCGCCCTTGTTGGCGTCGAACAGCAGCGGCTCGCCGAAGACCTGAGAGGCGCCGATCGTCGACACGACGACCGTGAACAGGATCGTCGGCCGCAGCGAAGGCAGCGTGACGTGCAGGAACTGCCTCCAGCGGCTCGCGCCGTCCAGCGCCGCCGACTCATAGAGGTCCTGCGGGATCGCCTGCATCGCGGCCAGATAGATCAGCGCGTTGTAGCCCGTCCACCGCCAGATGACGATCGACGACACCGCGATCTGCGACGGCCACTTGTCGTTCTGCCAGTCGATCGCGTCGATCCCGACGAAGTGCAGCGCCCAGTTGATCATGCCGTAGTCGCGCCCGAAGAGCAGCACGAAGACGAGCGAGGCGGCCGCGATCGACGTCGCGTACGGCGCGAGCATCGCGACCCGGTAGAAGGTCGAGGCCCGCAGCCTGTAGTTGAGGATGTGGGCCAGGCCCATGGCCATCAGCAGCTGCGGAACGGTGGAGATGATCCCGATCGTCAGGGTGTTCTTCGCCGCGTTCCAGAAGAAGTCGTCGTCGAAGATGCGCGTGTAGTTGCGCATCCCCACCCACGTCATGTCGGTGGGCGCGGTCAGCTCCACCTGGTGCAGCGAGGCCCAGCCGGTGTAGAGCAGCGGAAACAGGCCGAACGCGAGGAAGAGCAGGAAGAACGGCGAGACGAACGCGTACGGGCTCCAGCGGATGTCCCGCTGCCAGCGGCGGGAGAGCCGGGTCCGGCGCCGCTGTTCCGCCTCCGTGAGGACGGCGGGCGGGCGGCCCGGGGCCGCGCCCCCCTCCTTCACGGGGGGCGCGGCGGTGTCGTGGCGGGTGGCCATACGGGTCACTTGTCCAGGTTGTTGTCGATGGTCTTGGTCGCCGCGTCCCAGGCGTCCGCCGCCGACTTGCCCTTCGTCACCAGGATGACGCCGTTGTCGCTCAGACCCTGCATGATGATCTGGTCCTTCGGGCCGATCACCTGGACCGGGGCGGCCTTGGCGGCCTCGGCGAAGATCGTGCCGATGTTCTGCTCACCGGTCATCTGGTTCTTCGCGCCGGTGACTTCGGGCATCGTGTACGTGCTCGGCGCGCTCGGGAAGTTGCCCTGCACCTTGAACAGCTTCGCCTGCTGCTCGGGCGCGGTCAGCCAGGCGGCCAGCTTCTCGGCCTCCTTCACGTGCTTGCCGCTGGAGGGCACGCCCAGGAAGGCGCCGCCCCAGTTGCCGGACTTCGGCGCCACCGCGACGGCCCACTTGCCGGACGATTCGGGCTTCGACTTGCCCTTGATCGTGCCGAGCATCCACGGCGGGCAGGCGATGGTGGCGAACTTGCTGTTGGCGATCGTCGTGTCCCAGGTCTGCTGGAACTGCGTCTGGGGCTGGACCAGGCCCGCCTCGGCGGCCTTGGCGGTCAGGTTGAAGCCGGCTTTGACGGCGGGGTTCGACTTGTAGATGATCTCGCCGGAGGAGTCGTAGAACTTCTCCTTCTCACTGCTGAGGACCGCGTTGAGCAGCCCGCCGGGGGAGTCCATGAAGTACGTGCCCGAGGGCGCCTTCTTCTTGTACTGCTCGCCGACCGAGATGAACTTGTTCCAGTCACCCGCCCACAGTGCGCCGACCGCCTTGGGGTCGGTGGGCAGACCGGCCTGCTTGAAGAGGTCCGTGCGGTAGCAGAGGGCCATCGGACCGACGTCGGTGCCGAGGCCGATCGTCTTGTTGTCCTTGGCCGTGGCCTGCGCCCACTTCCATTCCAGCCAGTTGCTCTTGCTCACCCCCGAGACCTTGGACATGTCCTGGAACTTGCCCGCCTGGGTCGCGACGACCTCGGCGATGTTGGCCACTTCGATGGCCTGGACGTCCATCAGACCGCTGTTGGTGGTCAGGTGGTTGACGAGCGCGGGGTAGTAGTTCTCGTTCCGCTCGACGACGTTCTCGGCGATCTTGATGTTCGGGTTGAGCTTCTCGTACTCGGCGTAGAGTCCGGCTTCCTTGTAGCCGAAGGTGCCGAAAAGGCCGAGCGTGATCGTGGTCTTGCCCTTGCCGCCGCCCGACGACGCGCCGTCCGAGGCGTTGTCGTCGCCGCTGTCGTCGGCACAGCCGGCCAGCAGACCGGCGCCCAGTGTCGCGACGGTCGCGAGGACTACCGCCCGGCGGGCGGTTCGGGTACGTGCTCGCATTGCGTCCTCCTGTTGCCCTGACGTGCCGACCCCCCGGCCAACTGCATTGTTGGGCCCGTTAGTTACTCGCTGCGGCTCGGGCGGGGAACGTGCGGGATGTGTATGTGTCAGGTACCGTGGGAGCGCTCCCACAGGTGATGTGTTGAAGAGTCGTCGGTTCGGGCGGGGGTGTCAAGGGCGGGGGCCCGGAGAGATGCGTTCAGTTATCGGCCCGTTAGCTAACTCGCCCGGACAGCGCTTTCTCGCCAGGGGAGGCCGAGTTGGGCCCGTCACGCGCGCGGCGCCGACGGCTCGCGCGGTGGTTCCGGGGCGCGCGCCGCCCGGCGACGGCGGCCCGACCGGGCCGGATCGGACAGGACTGTTAGATTCCAGGCCAGCGCGAACAACGGCGGGAAGGCGGAGCCCATGGCAAGCCACGGAACGCGGGGGCGGAGCGGTGGCCGGCCGACCCTCGAAGAGGTGGCCGCACGTGCCGGCGTCGGCCGCGGCACGGTCTCCCGGGTGATCAACGGCTCGCCCCGGGTCAGCGACGCGACCCGCGCGGCGGTGGAGGCGGCGGTCGCCGAGCTCGGCTATGTCCCGAACACCGCGGCCCGCGCCCTCGCCGCCAACCGCACGGACGCGATCGCGTTGGTGGTCCCCGAACCGGAGACCCGTTTCTTCGCGGAACCGTACTTCTCGGACATGCTGCGCGGTGTCGGCGCGGAGCTCTCGGAGACCGAGATGCAGCTGCTGCTGATCTTCGCGGGTAGCGACCGCGAACGCCGCCGGCTGGCCCAGTATCTGGCGGCGCACCGGGTGGACGGCGTCCTGCTGGTCTCGGTCCACGCCGACGACCCCCTGCCCGATCTGCTCGCCCAGCTGGAGATCCCGGCGGTGATCAGCGGCCCGCGCTCGGCCGGGGAGACGCTTCCCTCGGTGGACTCCGACAACTACGGCGGCGCCCGCTCGGCGGTCGAGCATCTGCTGGCCCGCGGCCGCACCCGTATCGCCCACATCACCGGCCGCCTCGATGTCTACGGCGCCCAGCGGCGCGTCGACGGCTATCGCGACGCCCTGCGCGACGCGGGGTACGAGGTGGACGAGGGTCTCATCGCCCCGGGCGACTTCACCGAGGAGGGCGGCCACCGCGCGATGCGTGAACTCCTCGCCCGCACCCCCGCCCCCGACGCGGTCTTCGCCGGCTCCGACGTCATGGCGGCCGGCGCCCGCCAGGCCCTGCGCGAGGCGGGCGTGCGCATCCCGGAGGACGTCGCCCTGGTCGGCTACGACGACTCGGCCATCGCCCGCCACATGGACCCGCCGCTGACCAGCGTCCGCCAGCCCATCGAGGAGATGGGCCGCAGAATGCTGGACCTGCTGCTGACCGAGATCGCGGACCGCCGCCCGGCGGTGTCCCGGGGCCTGGAACGCCGACAGGTGGTGCTGGCCACGGAGTTGGTGGGACGGGCCTCGTCCTGAGGCAGTCCGGGCGGGAGCATCGCCAGGGCGGTCGGGAGCCCCGGCGCCGGACGGTGTGGGTCACTGCCGCAAACGCGACCGCCACCGGATCTCGCCGTCGTGTTCCTCGCCCGTCGGCGACAGTCCCGCCGCCGCGGCGACGGCGGCCGAGGCGTGGTGGTCCGGGTGGATGTGCGCGATGACCGTGTGCACGCCCTGCTCGCGCAGCCACCCCACGAGCCCTCGCGCCGCCTCCGAGGCGAGGCCGCGGCCCTGCCAGGGGACGCCGGTGACCCAGGCGATCTCGGCGGTGCGGCCCCGGTCCGTGACCGTCGCCTGGACGGTGCCGGTCAGGCGGCCGGCGTCGCGCAGGCGCAGGACCCAGTTGCACCAGGAGACGGCCGGGTCGGGGGAGCCGGCGACAAGACGTCCGTAGCGGGTGTGCAGGGCTTCGGGGGTGCTGGGGGCGCCGCCGATGAAGGTGTGCAGGGCGGGATCGGCCAGCACGGTCGCCATCTCCGCCGCGTGGTCCACACGCAGGGGGAGCAGGTCGAGACGGGCGGTGCCGATCGGTTCGGCGTGGACTGCCGGCCCCATGAACGAACGCTCCCGTTCTCGGAAACACATCAGCCGGTGACCTCCCTTGCGGGAAGTCACCGGCTGATGACTCAGGGTGAGTGACGGGACTCGAACCCGCGGCATCCTGGACCACAACCAGGTGCTCTACCAGCTGAGCTACACCCACCACGTCCGGCAGTTGGACTTTGTGGTCTCCCTACCGGCCGAGAAAAAGTGTACAGGGTCCGAAGGGGTGCTCGCGCACGGCTTTTCCGGGCGCCTCCCGCGGCCCGCTACTCGGCGCGCAGGACGTGCTTCGCGGCGATGGCCTTGGCCGTGTCGGAGTCCGGCCCGGGCTGCGGTACGAAGACGGCCTCGCGGTAGTAGCGCAGTTCCGCGATGGACTCGCGGATGTCGGCGAGCGCGCGGTGGTTGCCGTTCTTCTCCGGGCTGTTGAAGTACGCCCGCGGGTACCAGCGCCGGGCGAGTTCCTTGATGGAGGAGACGTCCACGATGCGGTAGTGGAGGTAGTTCTCCAGGGCCGCCATGTCCCGCGCCAGGAAACCGCGGTCGGTGCCGACGGAGTTGCCGCACAGGGGCGCCTTGCCGGGCTCCTTCACGTGCTTGCGCACATACGCCAGCACCTGCGCCTCGGCCTCCGCGAGCGTCGTCCCGCCGGCCAGCTCGTCGAGCAGCCCGGACGAGGTGTGCATCGCGCGCACCACCTCCGGCATCGTCTCCAGTGCCTTGGCCGGCGGGCGGATGACGATGTCCACACCGTCGCCGAGGATGTTCAGCTCGGAGTCGGTGACGAGGGCGGCAACCTCGATGAGAGCGTCGTCCGACAGCGAGAGGCCGGTCATCTCGCAGTCGATCCACACCATGCGATCGTTCATGCGACCACCCTAAAGCTGACGTCGAGTTTTGGGACGCCCCGCGTTTGTGTGGGCCTTGTCCGGGAGTGCACGTCCGCGAGGGCCGCGTCGAACGCCGGACGGGTCGAGTCGGTCCACCCGTCCGGCGTCACGAGGTACTCAGCTACCGCTGCGCTGCCCCGGCAGACTCGCCCGCGACGTCGCGTACGCCTCGCGCGCGTGCTCGGACGGCAGGGACGCCGACGAGCCCACCGCGCCGGCCGCCGCGGTCGCCGTGCGCCGGATCTGCGGTGGGACCGGCCCCGGCCCCTCCGGGTGCAGGGACGGCGGCGGTGGCGGCGACGACGGCTCGCTGTCCGCCGTGCGTTCGCCCTGCGGCCTGCGCGCCCGGTACGCCGCCCGGTACGCCGCCGGGGACGAACCCAGCTGGCGCCGGAAGTGGCCGCGCAGGGCCACCGGCGAGCGGAAGCCGCAGCGGCCCGCGACCTCGTCCACCGAGTAGTCCGACGTCTCCAGCAGACGCTGCGCCTGCAGCACCCGCTGGGTGATCAGCCACTGCAGTGGCGCACTTCCGGTCAGCGACCGGAAGCGGCGGTCGAAGGTGCGGCGGCTCATATAGGCGCGTGCCGCCAGCGTCTCCACGTCGAACTGCTCGTGGAGGTGTTCCAGCGCCCAGGCGACGACCTCGGCGAGCGGGTCGGCGCCGATCTCCTCCGGTAAAGACCGGTCGAGATAGCGCTCCTGGCCGCCGGACCGTCGCGGTGGGACGACGAGACGCCGGGCCAGCGCGCCCGCCGCCTCGTTGCCGTGATCCGTCCGCACGATGTGCAGACAGAGATCGATTCCGGCCGCGGTGCCCGCCGACGTCAGGACGTCGCCGTCGTCCACGAAGAGTTCTCGTGGATCGACGTGCACCGACGGGTAGCGCTTGGCCAGCGTCGGTGCGTACATCCAGTGGGTCGTCGCCGGGCGGCCGTCGAGCAGGCCTGCGGCGGCCAGCACGAACGCGCCGGTGCACAGGCCCACGATGCGGGCGCCCTCTTCGTGTGCCCGGCGCAGCGCGTCGAGCGCCTCCTCCGGCGGCGGCGAGGTGATCGAACGCCAGGCCGGCACGACGACCGTGCCCGCCCGCGAGATCGCCTCCAGGCCGTGTGGCGCGGTGAGTTCCAGGCCCCCTGTGGTCCGCAGCGGGCCTTCTTCGCCGCCGCACACCAACAAGCGGTAGCGCGGCACGCCGGCGTCCTGGCGGTCAATCCCGAACACCGACAACGGAATGGAACTCTCGAAGATGGGGCCGCCGCTGAACAGCAGCACCGCGACGATCTCCTTGCGGCGTCGCCCGGACAGTTTCCGGGCCGCGGCTTCCGGCGCGGCAGTGGAGTCGTGGCTCATCCTGCTAAGCCCCCCTCGGTGGTCGCGGCTCCTCGGTTGTGTCGCTCCTGCACGTTTCCCCTCGGTCCTGCACGAGTCCCCCGCCGTAGACAGTCAAGATCGAATCTACTGTGTCGCATGATGCCGGCGTGGCCAGTTCACCACCCGGCAGATTGTCGACATGGCAACTTGGCGTGAAGCATTCGATCACGAAGCGTTGCACTAGTGGGCCGTGCAGGGAAGTGCGCCTCGGTGCGGTGGCCAATCCACGTAGGGTGCGCAGGGCCCCGGAGGCCCTTTCCGTGCAGGTGGAACGGGGGGTGGGGGGTGGTTACGGCAAGGAATGCACAGGGTCGGGAAGTTGGCTGAAAAGAAGCGGGTCCGTGCGCGAAAACCGGTCAACCGACCGGTGAGTTTCCCCCAGAGTGACGACCGCCACGATGTGACCCTGTTCCGGTGCGCTGATGGCGCCCCCGGTGGTGCGCCTGCGGCGCGCGCTCGTCGTCGAGCAAGCGGGCCGCGCACCGCTCGGACCGGCGCAGCAGCACCCGGCAGACCGCCGTGACGGCGGCCAGGCCGAGGGCCGTGCCGGCGGCGCCGGCCAGCGAGGTGCCGTACCAGAGGAGGACCACCGGGACCAGGACACAGCTGAAAGCCGCCCAGCGCATCAGATCGGTCGTCCGGTCGTCGCGGGGGGCGGTGTCGCGGGCGGCGGGGGACGTGGGCACGGGGCGGGCTCCTTCCTGGGGCGACGGTGCGGCGGGCGGCGGGGCGGTGCGGGGGGTGGCGGTGCAAGGGGTTCAACGCCCGTTCGGGCGGTCGGTCACTGTCGGGGGTCGGTTCCGCGTAAATGAATCCTGCGCAAACCGCCTGTACGGGGCAGCAACCATTGCGTTACGGGCGTCCGCTCGTGCATGCTCCCTGGAACCCCCGCCGGGGGCGTGCGGGAACTGGGCCCAGGAGGCGTGCCGCCGTACCCTTGGGGGTATGGGGTTGGGAAGACAATTCCCGGACAGCTCCGCCGCTCACCGCCGTCCCACCCGTATAAGGATCGATACGCCGAGACAGCCATGGCCGGTCACGAATTCTTCGAACCCGCGGACCGCAAGCGGCCCGTCGCCGACCCTACGGCGGCCGAGCCCCTGGCGGCGGAAGACGTACGCCACACCTGCGATCCCGCCTTCAAGCACGGTGTGGTCGTCGGCTTCGACGGCTCCACGTCCAGTGAGCGTGCGCTCGCGTACGCCATCGGCATGGCCCATCGCTCAGGCTCGGGCCTGATCATCGTCCATGTCGCCAACCGGCTGCCCACCACGGTGTGGGCCGGCTGCGAGCCGCCCGTCTTCGTCGATGTGCCGGACCACCGCACCGAGGTGCTCGGTCTGGAGCTCGCGTGCGCGGACTACCTCGCCGAGGTGCCCTGGATCCTGGTCGAGCGCGGCGGCGACATCTGCCACGAACTCGAAGAGGTGGGGCGGGAGTACGAGGCCGACGCGATCGTCGTGGGCTCGACCCACGGCATCGTCGGGCGCATCTTCGGCTCCGTCGCGGGGCGGCTCGCCAAGCGGGCGAAGCGGCCCGTCATCGTCATTCCCTGACACGCCGTTCTCCCGGGCGGGACGAGATCCGGGCACCTGGCCCTGCTGCCGTCCACTCCCCTTGTGCGCAGCGTAATACTACCGACGCGTAGAGGTGTTTGTGCCCTTGTGAAGGGCATATATCGCTCACACACCTGCACATGCGTGAAGCATGAAGCGTGAAGGGAGCTTGCCGTGGACAACGACGTCTCTGCGGGAAGCAGCATCACCACCATCGCCGGCCGACTGGCCCTCGGCGTCACCCTGTTGGCCTTCGGCCTCGGGTACACCGACCTCATCGACGGCGTGACGGCTGCGGACGCCGTATCCATCGCCCACTACGTCGGCGGCGTCGCACTGTTCGTCGCCGGCCTGTTCGCCCTCCGGGACCGCGACACGGCCACCGGAACCGCCTACACCGTCCTCGGCGCCTTCTGGTTCACCTGGGCGGTCTCCGCCGGGACCCAGGTCTCCGACAATGCCGCGGGGCTCTTCCTGGTCCTGTTCGCCCTCGTGGCGCTCTCCCTGACCGTCGCGGGCGGCGACCAACTGACCCAGGGCACCTACGGGTTGTTCCTCGTCGGGCTCGTCCTGCTCGCCGTCGCCCGGTTCGCCGACAGTTCCTCCCTCGGCAAGGTCGGCGGCTGGTTCGCCGTCGCGGCGGGGGCGGTCGCCTGGTACGCGGCGACGGCGGCGCTGGCGCACTGGCCTACGGCGTTTTCGCGACGGGCTGCCCGCCCGGGGGTGACGGCCACGGGCTGAGCGGCAGCCGAGGCCGGGGAGTTGGGCTGCCCCGGCGAATGGAGCGGACCCCCCGTGAATGGTGGCATCACGGGGGGTCCGTTCCGTTTCGCCAGCCTCTGCGGGCCGGTGGGGTTGTTCGCGCCCACGCGGCGGAGCCGCACATCGATACAGCCCCGCGCCCCTGAAAGCTAAAAGCCTCTACTCGACCGTCACTGATTTTGCGAGGTTGCGGGGCTTGTCGATGTCCCTGCCGAGGGCCTTGGCCGTGTAGTAGGCGAGGAGTTGGAGGGGGATGCCCATGAGGATCGGGTCGAGTTCGTCCTCGTTCTTCGGGACGACGATCGTCTGGTCGGCCTTCTCCTGGCACTCGTGGGCCACGGCGAGGATCCTGCCGCTGCGGGCCTTGATCTCCTCCAGGGCCGCGCGGTTCTTCTCCAGCAGGTCGTCGTTCGGGACGATCGCGACGGTGGGCAGGGCGGGCTCGATGAGGGCCAGCGGGCCGTGCTTGAGCTCGGAGGCCGGGTAGGCCTCGGCGTGGATGTACGAGACCTCCTTCAGCTTCAGCGAGGCCTCACGGGCGACGGGGTAGCCCCGGACGCGGCCGATGAAGAGCATCGAGCGGGCCTCGGCGAACTCCTCGGCCAGCTTCTTGATCTCCTCCTCGTAGGAGAGGATCTCGGCGATCTGGCCGGGCAGCTTGCGCAGTCCCTCGATGATGCGCTTGCCGTCGCGCACGGAGAGGTCGCGGGTGCGGCCGAGGTGCAGCGCGAGCAGCGCGAAGGCCACCGTGGTGTTGGTGAAGCACTTGGTGGACACGACGCAGACCTCGGGGCCGGCGTGCACGTAGACGCCGCCGTCGGCCTCGCGGGCGATCGCCGAGCCGACGACGTTGACGACGCCGAGCACCCGGGCGCCCTTGCGCTTGAGCTCCTGGACGGCCGCCAGCACGTCGTAGGTCTCACCGGACTGGGAGACGGCGATGTACAGGGTGTCGGGGTCGACGACCGCGTTGCGGTAGCGGAACTCGGAGGCGGGCTCGGCGTCCGCGGGGATGCGGGCCAGCTCCTCGATCATCTGGGCGCCGATCATGCCCGCGTGGTACGAGGTGCCGCAGCCGAGGATCTTCACGCGCCGGATCTGGCGCGCCTCGCGGGCGTCCAGGTTGAGGCCGCCGAGGTGCACGGTGGAGAAGCGGTCGTCGATGCGGCCGCGCAGCACGCGGTCCACGGCGTCGGCCTGCTCGTGGATCTCCTTGTGCATGTAGGTGTCGTGGCCGCCCATGTCGTAGGAGGCGGCCTCCCACTCGACGGTGGTGGGCTCGGCGGTGGTGCGGGTGCCCTCCGTCGTGTAGGTGCGGAAGTCGTCGGCCTTGAGGGTGGCCATCTCGCCGTCGTCGAGCGTGACTATCTGGCGGGTGTGGGCGACCAGCGCGGCGATGTCCGAGGCGACGAACATCTCCTTCTCGCCGATGCCGAGGACGACCGGCGAGCCGTTGCGGGCGACGACGATGCGGTCGTTGAAGTCGGCGTGCATGACGGCGATGCCGTAGGTGCCCTCGACGACGCGCAGCGCCTCGCGGACCTTGTCCTCGAGCTTGTCGGCCTGGGCGCGGGCGATGAGGTGGACGAGGACCTCGGTGTCCGTCTCGGAGAGGAACTCGACGCCGTCCGCCTCAAGCTTCTTGCGCAGGTCGGAGGCGTTGTCGATGATGCCGTTGTGGACGACGGCGACCTTGAGGTCGGCCGACATGTGCGGGTGGGCGTTCACGTCGGAGGGGGCGCCGTGGGTGGCCCAGCGGGTGTGGGCGATGCCGGTCGTGCCCTTGAAACGCGCCGGGACCTTGGCCTCCAGGTCACGGACCCGGCCCTTGGCCTTGACCATCTTCAGGCCGGCCGTCTTCGGGGCGGTGACGACTATGCCCGCGGAGTCGTACCCGCGGTACTCCAGGCGCTGCAGGCCCTCCAGGAGCAGGGGAGCGACGTCACGCTTCCCGATGTATCCGACGATTCCGCACATATACAGGTATCCCCAAGCTTCGGTTCAGCCGTAGACGATGCGCCGCAGTTGCCTGAGCGTGAGCTCGGGCGGGGCCACCGCACGGTATTTCAGGTCCGCCTCGATCCGTTCGAAGATCTCCGTGTTCACCAGGCCCTGGGCCTGGAGCTCGCGGTGGCGGCGACGGACGTAGTTCTCGGTCGTCTCGTCAAAGTAGGCGAGCACGTCCTGGATCACCCGCAGTGCCTCGCCCCGCTGGAGGGGCGTGGAGCGCGTCAGGTGATCAACAAGTTCGTCGTGCACCCGTAGATCCTGAGGGACGCGAGCCGGTTTCGCAAGAAACGTGCCCGATTTCGGGCAGGTCCCTGATGGGGAGACTTGGGGGAACGTTGAATGTGTTATGAGCCCCTGTTCGCGATCCGTCCATTTGGCGTCTTGCGGCCCGTCGCTCGAGGCCACGAGTTTCAGACGTCATGGACACTCCTCGCATGGGCGTACCCGAGCAGCTCGCCGACCGTATGAGCATGGCCGAGCAGCACGAGTACCTGCGCGCCAAGTTCTCCCGGCGCACGATGATCAGAGGCGGCGCAGTCACGCTCGGCGCCGTCACCGGTGGCGCGTTCGTGACCGGCGCCACAGCCCAGGCCGCCGTTCCCACGCAGCCCCTCACGCACACCGAGTCCGTCGACGGCGCCCTCGTCGCGCCCTTCGGCCGCCACCTCGCCTACGGCAACGACCCGCGCACCGAGATCACCGTCTCGTGGCAGGTCCCGGTCGCGGTGAAGAAGCCCTTCATCCGCATCGGCGCCCACCCCTGGGACCTCTCCCGCAAGATCGAGGCCGAGGTGCGCACCCTGTTCACCCCGGCGGGCGTGGGCGTGAGCGGCAACCACACCCAGTACTACGTGCACGCCAAGCTCACCTGCCTCAAGCCCGGCAAGACGTACTACTACGGCGTCGGCCACGCCGGCTTCGACCCGGCCGAGCCGCACCTGCTGGGCACCCTCGGCACGTTCACCACCGCCCCCGCCCACAAGGCGCCGTTCACCTTCACCGCCTTCGGCGACCAGGGCGTCAGCTACCACGCGCTGGCCAACGACAGCCTGATCCTCGGCCAGAACCCGTCCTTCCACCTGCACGCCGGCGACATCGGCTACGGCGACCCGGCCGGCCAGGGCAAGACCTCCGACACGGTCTTCGACTCGCGCACCTGGGACCAGTTCCTCGCCCAGACCGAGTCCGTCGCCAAGTCCGTGCCGTGGATGGTGTCGTACGGCAACCACGACATGGAGGCCTGGTACTCGCCCAACGGCTACGGCGGCGAGGACGCCCGCTGGAGCCTGCCCGACAACGGCCCGGACGCCAAGAACCTCCCGGGCGTCTACTCCTTCGTCTACGGCAACACGGCGATCATCTCGCTGGACCCCAACGACGTCTCCTTCGAGATCCCGGCCAACCTCGGCATCTCCGGCGGCACCCAGACCAAGTGGTTCGAGGCGCAGCTGAAGAAGTTCCGCGCCGCCAAGGACATCGACTTCATCGTCGTGTTCTTCCACCACTGCGCGTACTGCACCTCCACCGCGCACGCCTCGGAGGGGGGCGTGCGCCAGGAGTGGGTGCCGCTGTTCGACAAGTACCAGGTGGACCTGGTCATCAACGGCCACAACCACCAGTACGAGCGCACCGATGTCATCAAGGGCAACACGGTCACCAAGAAGCTGCCGATCGGCGGCACGGCCTACTCCGAGACCGAGGGCGTCGTCTACGTCACGGCGGGCGCGGCGGGCCGCAGCCTGTACGCCTTCACCGCCCCGGACTCCTACGAGGGCCACGAGCACGAGGTCGACTCCGTGGCCTCCTTCGTCAACCTCAAGGACGGCAAGCAGAACGAGACCGTCACCTGGTCGCGCGTCCGCTACCTGAACTACTCGTTCCTGCGCGTGGACGTCACCCCCGCGCCGAAGGGCCACTACACGACCCTGAAGGTCCAGGGCATAGCCGAGACGGGCGACCGGATCGACCACTTCACGGTGGCCCGCAAGGCCAAGTAACCGTATGCGTGCGTGCGCCCGGAAGGCGGGGCGCACACCCCACGCCGGCAGGCGGTCCTCACCCGCGCTACATGCGCTTGAGGACCGCCTGTTTGGCCATCGTGAACTCCTCGTCCGTCAGGACGCCATCGCGGTGCAGTTCGCCGAGCTCGCGCAGCCGGCGCAGCAGCGCGTCGTGGTCGCTGCCCGGCAGCGGGTCCGGCTCGGGCCGCTGCGCCGGTACGGCGTCCTCGGGGGCGGCGGCCGGGTGCGGCAGCCGGGCCTGCACCGCGGCCGCGACCAGCGCCATCAACGGGTCCTTCTTGAAGCCCCACAACTGCACCGCGTTGGCGTCGTACTGCGGCGGTGCCGTCGTGACCGCGCCGCGCACCCGGAACCGCAGGAAGCCGCTGTCCAGACCGCCCGCGGGATGCCACTCGACGCCCACGATGTCCTCGACGGCGAGGGTGCGGGCGCCCGCCGAGGACTTGGCCTCCTCCGTCTTCCAGTTCCACTCCAGGCGCACCTGCTCGCCGTCGAAGCTCGCCGTGCCGTCCCCGGCGGAGGCCGACAGGGGCACGGCCGGCCCCGGCAGCAGATACCGGTCCACCGGCCCGGCCGGGACCCGGTCAAGGAGCAGCGCGCTGCGCACCTCGTCCACGACGTACTCGGCGACGCCGTACCGGTCGGACTCGACGATGAGCTGGTAGGGGTCGTGCGGCTCGGCCAGCCGTCCGCCGGTCGCCTGCAGCAGCGGGTCCGCGCCGTCGCGCAGCCGCAGCCTCAGCCGCCCGGTCTTCTTGCCCTGCTCGAACGAGATTCCCGCCAACGCGCCCAGGGGGACGACGAGTTCACCCAGTTCCCGGCGGAGCAGACCGACGTATCTGTCGCGCCCCGGGGTCAGCCGCAGGGCGTCGCCGTCGAAGACCCAGGTGCCGTCCTTCTGGATGATTTCCGCCATGGGGCGATTGTTCCAAAGAACGGGGCGGGCGCCCCCGAGGACCGTACTCGGGGGCGCCCGCCTGTCGTGATCAGAACCCTGAGACGGGATTCTTCAGGGTGCCGATCAGCTGGAGGGCGCCCGACGGGTCGGCCAGGTCCACCATCTGCCTGTTGTCGCGCAGCTGGAGCCGGTTGAGGCAGGACAGGGCGAACTCGGGCGCGAACAGGTCGTACTGGCGGAACCTGTCGGCCAGTTCGGGGTTGGCGCCTTGGTAGGCGCGGGTGACCTCGGCGACCGTGCGCCAGAAGTCGTCCTCCTCCAGGATGCCCTCGGTGGCGAGGCCGGCCGCGAGGAAGCGGAAGAAGCAGTCGAAGACGTCCGTGAAGATCGACAGCAGTTTCGTGTCCTCGGGCACGTCGACGCGGATCCGCCGGACCTCCGGCGGCAGCACCGCGTCCGGGTCCATGACGGCGATCTCCTCGGCGATGTCCTTGTAGACCGCCCGCTGCACGACCCCGTCCTTCAGCACCAGGATCGTGTTCTCGCCGTGCGGCATGAAGGCCAGGTCGTAGGCGTAGAAGCTGTGCAGCAGCGGGGTGTAGTAGGCCTGGAGGTAGTGGCGCAGCCACTGGGCCGGCGCCAGGCCGGACCGTTCGATGAGCGCGCCGGCCACCGACCGTCCCTCGTGGTCGACGTGCACCAGGGAGGCCATCGTGGCGAGCGACTCGCCGTCCTGGAGCGTCGGCACCGGGCTCTCCCGCCACAGCGCGGCCAGCATCTTGCGGTACGGCGAGTAGCGGTCCGTCGCCGCCTCGTACTCCAGGTGCCGGTAGCCGACGGCCGCCCGCTCCCGGATGATCGACAGACCGGTCGACTTCAGCACCGGGTCGTTGTCGATGAGCTGCGCGAGCCAGTCGTTGATGGCCGGGGTCGCCTCCATGTAGGCGGCCGACAGCCCGCGCATGAAGCCCATGTTGAGGACGGACAGGGCCGTCTTCACGTAGTGCTTCTCGGGGTGCGAGGAGTTGAAGAACGTCCGGATGGACTGCTGGGCCAGGTATTCGTCGTCGCCCTCGCCCAGGCACACCAGGTGCTGGCGGGCGATCTCGGCGGCGAAGGTGACGGTGAGCTTGTTCCACCACTGCCAGGGGTGGACGGGGATGAGGAGGTAGTCGGCGGGGTCCAGCCCCCGCTCGCGCAGCCGGCCGGCGAACCGCTCGACGGTCGCCTCGCCCAGCTCCTCCCGCACGAACGACTCGTAGTCGATCCCGACGCCGGCCGTGAACGCGGCCCGTGAGCGGTGCGCGGCCAGCCACACCAGCCGGACGGGGCTCGCCGTCTCCGGGGCGTACGACAGGTACTCGTGGATGCCGAAACCGAGCCGCCCGTTGTTGGCGACGAAGCAGGGGTGGCCCTCGGTCATGCCGGTCTCGATGGCCTGGAAGCCGTCGCGCACCAGCTCGGCGGAGGTCACCTGGGGCTTGGTGAGCTTGTAGCAGGCGCTGGACAGGGTGGAGGAGATCTCCTCCAGGTAGACCGGCAGGATCTCGTCGCTCAGGCCCAGCGTCTTCTTCAGCTCGATGAAGAAGTCCAGTGCGGCGAGCGGGAGTTCGACGCCGTCGCGGGTGCGGGTGATCGAGCCGGCGTCCACCTGCCAGTGGTCGAGGGCGCGGCGGACGGCGGTGAAGCGGTAGTACGTCAGCCCGTCGTCGCTGCGGACGACGTACCGGCCGTCCCGCTCCTCGGGAGTGATGAGCCGCTCGTGCGCGAACTCCGCGAGGGCCTTGCGGACGAGGAGACGGTTGGCCTTCTCCCAGCGTTCGGGGGAGAGGTGGGCGACGGCGTCGGCGAGGCTCAAATGGTCACCCCCTGCGCGGCGGCACGGTGCCTGTCGACGAAGCGCTCCCGGGTGCAGAAGCTCAGCAGGGCCTTCTTCTCCGGCTTCCGGATCTCCCGCTCGGGCACGAACCCGACGGCCTCGTTCAGGGCGTGCACGGCCTTGTTGGACACGTCCGGCTCGACGACGACGCGCCGCACCGCCGGGTCCTCGAAGAGGTGGGCCATGACGGCGGTGATGACCGCCCGGGTGAAGCCGTGCACCGGCGTGTCGGTCGGCGGGGTGAGGAAGTGCATGCCGACGTCGCCCGGCCGCGGCTCGTACAGGCCGACCAGCTCGCGGTGGGCGGGGTCGTACTTCTCCATCAGGAAGGCCGGGACACCGTCCTCGTCGAGGCCGAGCAGCGCGTGGTGGTGCTCGTCGGCCGCGATGTCCATGTAGGCGCGCTCGACGTCCACCAGGGTCGCGTCCTGCATCATCCAGAAGGCGGCCTTGGGGTGGGTGACCCAGGCGTGCAGCAGCTCGGCGTCCTTCAGCGGGTCGAGCGGGCGGAAGGTGAAGGTCGTAGGGCTCATACGGCGAACTCCTGGAACGCGATGGTCTTCTCGACCGGGTAGTACTCGCCGCCGAGCAGCTCTCGGATGATGCAGCTGTTGCGGTAGGCGCCCATCCCGAGGTCGGGCGAGGTGATGCTGTGCGTGTGCACGCCCGCGTTCTGCAGGAACACGCCCCGGCCCGTGGTGTCGATGGCGTAGTTGCGGGCGACGTCGAAGTTGCCCTGGGAGTCGTAGCGCAGTCTGTCCTTGACCGGCGCGAGGAACTCCGGCTCGGCGTACCGGTAGCCGGTGGCCAGGACCAGGCCCTGGGACTCGATCTCGAAGTCCTTCTCCTGCTCCTCCTGACGGAAGGACAGGGTGTATGACCCGTCGGCGTAAGTGGCGTCGGTGAGCGTGGAGTTGGTGAGCAGTCGGGTGGGGACGAGGCCGCCGAGGTTCTTCTGGTAGAGCAGGTCGAAGATCTCGTTGATCAGGTCGCCGTCGATGCCCTTGAAGAGGCCCTTCTGCTCGGCCGTGAGGCGGTAGCGGGTGCGCTCCGGCAGGGCGCGGAAGTAGTCGATGTACTCCGGGGACGTCATCTCCAGCGTGAGTTTGGTGTACTCCAGCGGGAAGAAGCGCGGGGAGCGGGTGACCCAGTTCAGCCGGTAGCCGTGGACGTCGATCTCGCCGAGCAGGTCGTGGTAGATCTCGGCGGCGGACTGGCCGGAGCCCACCAGCGTGATCGATTCCTTCTTCTGCAGCTCCGCCCGGTGCCGCACGTAGCGGGAGTTGTGGATGAAGTCGCCGCCCAGGCCGGCGCAGGCCTGCGGGACGTAAGGGGAGGTGCCGGTGCCGAGAACCAGGTGACGGGCGCGGTACATGTCGCCGGCCGTGGTCCGTACGGCGTACAGCGCGTCGCTCTCGTCGTACGTCACCTCCGCGACCGTCGTCGAGAAGCGCACGCTGCTGAGCTTGCCGGCGGCCCAGCGGCAGTAGTCGTCGTACTCGACGCGCAGCGGGTAGAAGTTCTCGCGGATGTAGAACGAGTACAGCCGCCCTTTCTCCTTCAGGTAGTTGAGGAAGGAGTACGGCGAGGTCGGGTCGGCGAGGGTGACCAGGTCCGACATGAACGGCGTCTGGAGGTGGGCGCCGTCGAGGAACATGCCGGCGTGCCACTCGAAGTCCGGCTTGGACTCCAGGAAGACGCCGTCGAGTTCGTCGATGGGCTCGGTGAGACAGGCCAGGCCGAGGTTGAAGGGGCCGAGCCCGATCCCCACGAAGTCATGGACGCGGCTGGCTTCATGAAGCGCGGTCAAGGGAGTCTCCCAGGTACTGCTCGGCGTGGCCGGCGATCAGGTCGAGGACGGCGGCGATGTCGTCGGTCGTCGTCTCGGGGTTGAGCAGGGTGAACTTCAGGTAGTGGCGGGCGCCCACCTTGGTGCCCGCCACGACCGCGTCGCCGGAGGCGAACAGGGCCTTGCGGGCGTGGAGGTTGGCGCGGTCGATCTCGGCCGGGTCGGTGACGACGGCCGGGATGTGGCGGAAGACCAGGGTGGAGAGCGAGGGCTGCACGACGACGTCGAAGCGGGGGTCGGCGGCCAGCAGTTTCCAGCCCTCGACGGCCAGGTCGCAGACCTCGTCGAAGAGCTGCCCGATGCCGTCGGCGCCCATCGTGCGCAGCGTCATCCACAGCTTGAGCGCGTCGAAACGGCGGGTGGTCTGCAGGGACTTGTCGACCTGGTTGGGGATGCGCTCGGTGACCATGCGGCGCGGGTTGAGGTACTCCGCGTGGTAGGTCGCGTGCCGCAGGGTCGAGGCGTCGCGCACCAGGACGGCGGACGAACTCACCGGCTGGAAGAAGGACTTGTGGTAGTCGACGGTGACGGAGTCGGCGCGCTCGATGCCGTCGATGCGGTCCCGGTACCTGAGGGAGGCGAGCAGCCCGCAGCCATAGGCGGCGTCGACGTGCATCCAGGCGCCGTACTGGGTGCACAGTTCGGCGATCTCGGGCAGCGGGTCGATGGACCCGAAGTCGGTGGTGCCGGCGGTGGCGACGACGGCCATGGGGACGAGGCCGGCCTTCTTGCAGCGCTCCAGCTCGTGGGCGAGCGCGACGGTCTGCATGCGCTTGTCGTGGTCGACGGGGATGGAGACCACCGAGTCCTGGCTCAGTCCGAGGAGTTGCGCGGACTTCTTCACGCTGAAGTGGCTGACCTCGGAGGCGAAGACGCGCAGTTTGGCGGGGGAGTCGGTCTTGGCCTCCTCCCGCGCGAGCAGCAGGGCCTGGAGGTTGGACTGCGTGCCGCCGGAGGTGAACACCCCGTCGGCGGCCGGGCCGAGGCCGATGCGCGCGGTCGTCCAGTCGATCAGTTTCCGCTCGATGAGGGTGCCGCCGGCCGACTGGTCCCAGGTGTCGAGGGAGGAGTTGACGGCGGACAGGACCGCCTCGCCCAGCAGGGCGGGGATGACGACCGGGCAGTTGAGGTGGGCGAGGTAGCGGGGGTGGTGGAAGTAGATCGCGTCGCGGAGGTAGACCTCCTCCAGCTCGTCCAGGACGGCCGCGGTGTCGTGCAGCGGCCGGTCCAGGTCGATCCCGTCGATGCGGGGCGCGAGGGCGTCGACCGTGACGCCGGTGAACGGACGTTCGGTGGCGGCGAGTTTGGCGGCCACCCGCTCGACTCCTTCGGTCACGGAGCGGCGGTACTGCTCCGCGGTCGTGTCATTGAGCAGGTGCGAGCGCATGAGGGGCCCTCCGAGGGTCGCTGCTTGACTTAGGTAAGCCTAACCTAACTAACATTGGCGAAGCCCTGTCCCTGTGGTGACCGTGATCACGTCGGTCACTCGCTCTCGCGGAGCTGTTCCTCCGTCAGGCCCTGACGCCAGTACCCGACGAAGGTGACCCGCCGCCGGTCGACCCCGCGCTCCCGCACGAAGTGCCGGCGCAGCGCCTTCACCGACCCCGACTCGCCCGCGATCCAGACGTACGGGTGCGTGGCGGGCGGGAGCTGCGCTCCCCGGAGGGCGTCGAGGGGACTCTCCCCGACCGTCCAGGTGATCTCGGCGTCCGCCGCGGTCGCCAACTCCTGTACGTCCCCGGCGTCATGCACCTGCAGCCACGCCCGCACCCGCTGGCCGGCCGGCAGCGACTCCAGGATCGAGGCGATCGCCGGCAGCGCGCTCTCGTCGCCCCACAGCACGACCAGATCGGTGTCCTGCGGAGGCCGGAACCGGATCGCCCGGTTGTCGGCGATCGCGGGGCCCAGCAGGACCACCCGGTCCCCGGCGGCGGCCCGGGCGGCCCACGCGCAGGCGGGGCCGGCCGGTGTGTGCAGCACGAAGTCGATGTCGATCTCGTCGGGCTCGCGTCGCAGCGCCCGGAGCGTGTACGACCGCATCACCGCCCGTACGTCGTCCGGCAACTCGCGCCACCCCTGCCACCAGCCGTCCCCGAGCTCGAAGGGAACGGCGGGCTCCGACTGCCCCGGCTGCGGCAGGAAGAGGGAGAGCGACTGATCACGCCCGTCGGAGAAGAAGTACCGCAGGTCCTCGCCGGAGAAGGTGACCCGGACGAGAGAGGACGAGATCTGCCGGGTTCGCACGACGTGAAGGGAGAAGAACCGGAAGGGGGCGGCGACGGCGGTGGTCATGGGGGGACTCCTGAGACTTCGTCAGGTTGTAAGTGGGGGTGGGGCAGCCAACTCAGGGGCGCGGGGCTGTGTCGATATGCGGCTCCGCCGCGATGGGGGTCCCCCCGCTCGAGCGAAGCCGAGAGTGGGGGAGCGACCAGCCCCAACCGGCCCGCAGCTCACACACGACCTCAAGCACCCTGATCAGCTGACCTTCTTCGCCTTCTCGAGAGCCTCGGCGAGATTCCCAAGCAGCGGCACACACTTGTCGTACGAAAGGATCGGTTCCGGCGACCGGGCGATGACCTGCCCCGCCTTCACCGCGGGCAACTTCTTCCAGGTGGCCTCCGTGATCGCCGAAGGCTGAATCGTCGTGGACCGGTCGTCCATCATGATGATGTCCGCCGGGTACTTGTCGACGTTCTCCCAGCTCAGCGACTCGTACCAGCCACCCCCCTGCTTCTTCGCGCTCTCCGGCGGCTCGACGAAGTTCACGCCGAGCGCCTTGAAGTACTCCAGGTCGATGGAGAGGTTGGTGCCGGAGACGTAGAACAGCTCGGCGCTCGCGGAACCGGCCATCACCTTGATGTCGGGCTTGGCCTTCGCGGCGGCGCGCAGCCGGGCGGCCGCGTCCTCGAACCTCTTCTTCGCGGCGGTGACCCCGGCCGCCGTCATATCGGCCCCGAGGGACTCGGCCAGCTCCCACATGCGCTGCAACGGAGCGGTCAACTGGCGGTCGTAGACGGAGACGCCGACGCTCGGGGCAAGCTTCGCGATCTTGTCCTTGGAGGCCTCGGGGACGTACCAGAGGGTGCCGACGTCGTCGAACATCGTGGAGATGAGGACGTCGGGCGCGAGGGCCGCGTACTTCTCGACGTTGAACTCGTCCCAGACGTTGCCGAGGATCTCGACCTTGGTGATGTCCATGTCGCCTGCCTGGACGTCGGCCTTGCCGGTGGTCGTCCTGGTCGGGCCGAACACGCCCTTGACCTGGATGCCGTAGTCGTGGAGGGCGGCGCCGACACCGGTGAACGCGACGATGTTCGCGGGGGACTTGTCGAGCTTCACCGTGGTGCCGCGGTCGTCCTTGAACGTCCAGGGGCCGGACTTGCCCGACGTGCTCGCCGACGACCGGGAGCCACTGCTGCTCGCGTCCTCGTCCCCGCAGGCGGCGAGGGCGGCGCCGAGTCCGAGGGCGCCGGCGGCGGCGAGGATGCCACGGCGGGTGGGGCGAGCGGCACTGGCGTTGGGCATGGCTCTGGCTACTTTCGAACGGGGCGGATCACCCGAGGACGGTTCGAATGTAGGTTAGCCTAACCTCAGTTTCTGTCCAGGGGGCGGCAAGAGGACGGCAAGAGGACAGCAAAAGGGCGGCCTCAGGGAACGCCCTGAGACCGCCCTGAGGCCGCCCTGAAACCGCCCGGTCGGACCGATCAGCCCGCCAGGCCCAACTCCCTCGCGATCAGCATCCGTTGCACCTCGCTCGTGCCCTCCCCGATCTCCAGGATCTTGGAGTCGCGCCACATCCGGGCCACCGGGTACTCGTTCATGAAGCCGTACCCGCCGTGGACCTGCGTGGCGTCGCGGGCATTGTCGACGGCGATCGTCGACGAGTAGAGCTTGGCGAGCGCCGCCTCCTTCTTGAAGGGCTCGCCGGACACCAGACGGGAGGCCGCGTCGCGCCAGGAGAGGCGGGCGGTGTGGGCCTTCATCTCCATGTCGGCGATCTTGAACTGGATGGCCTGGTTGGCGCCGATCGGCCGGCCGAACGCGTGCCGTTCCTTCGCGTACTTCACCGACTCGTCCACACAGCCCTGCGCGAGCCCGGTGGCGAGGGCCGCGATGGCGATCCGGCCCTCGTCGAGGATCCGCAGGAACTGCGCGTACCCGCGGCCCGCTTCGCCCAGCAGGTTCGCCGCCGGGACCCGCACGTCGGAGAAGGACAGCTCACGGGTGTCCGAGGCGTTCCAGCCGACCTTCGAGTAGGGCGCGGCGACCGTGAACCCCGGGGTGCCGGACGGCACGATGATCGCCGAGATCAGCGGCCCGCCGTCCGGCTTGCGGCCCGTCACGGCCGTGACCGTGACCAACCCCGTGATGTCCGTGCCCGAGTTGGTGATGAAGCACTTGGTGCCGTTGATCACCCACTCGTCGGTCTCCGGGTCGATCCGAGCCGTCGTCCGGGTCGCGCCCGCGTCCGAGCCGCCGTCCGGCTCCGTCAGCCCGAAGGCGCCCAGGATCTCGCCGGAGCACAGCCGCGGCAGCCACTGACGCTTCTGCTCCTCGGTGCCGAACAGATGGATCGGCATCGCGCCCAGCGAGACACCCGCCTCCAGGGTGATCGCCACGGACGAGTCGACGCGCGCCAACTCCTCCAGCGCGATGCCGAGGGCGAGGTAGTCGCCGCCCATGCCGCCGTACTCCTCCGGGAACGGCAGCCCGAACAGGCCCATGCGGCCCATCTCGCGGACGATCTCGTACGGGAACTCGTGCCGCTCGTAGAAGTCGCCGATCTTGGGCGCGACGACGTCGTGCGCGAACTCCTCGACGGTGCGCCGGAGTTCTTCCAGCTCGGGGGAGAGACGGTGGTCCATGTCGGGTCACTGCTCCTTGTGGGGCTGTGGTGTCCTGCCGAGGGCGCGGACGGTGCGGGACGGGCTGGGTCGGCCCAGTTGGTCGGCCATCCACACGCTGGTTGCGACGAGACGGCCGAGGTCGACCCCGGTGTCGACACCGAGGCCCTGAAGCATCCACACGAGGTCTTCGGTGGCGAGGTTGCCGGTGGCGGACTTGGCGAACGGGCAGCCGCCGAGACCGCCCGCCGAGGCGTCGACGACGGTGACGCCGTGCTGGAGCGCGGCAAGGGTGTTGGCGAGCGCCTGGCCGTAGGTGTCATGGAAGTGCACACCGATCACGTTCGTCGGCACGCCCTGCTCGTTGAGCGACGACAGCAGTTCCAGGACATGGCCCGGGGTGGCGACGCCGATCGTGTCGCCCAGGCTCAGTTCGTCGCATCCCATGTCCCGCAGCGCCGTGCAGACCCGCACGACCTGGTGCAGCGGGACCGATCCCTCCCAGGGGTCGCCGAAGCACATCGACACATAGCCGCGGACGTGCGCGCCCTCGTCCTTCGCCCGCCGCACCACCGGCTCGAACACGGCGAGCGACTCGTCCACCGTGCGGTTGAGGTTGGCCTTCGCGAAGGACTCCGTGGCGCTGGCGAACACGGCGACGCGCCGCGCGCCCAGCGCCAGCGCCCGGTCCAGCCCGCGTGCGTTCGGCACGAGGACCGGCAGTGCCACCGGCAGGCCGGAGACGAGCGGGAACAGCTCCTCGGCATCGGCGAGCTGCGGCACCCACTTGGGGTGGACGAAGCTCGTCGCCTCGATCGTCGTCAGGCCCGCGTCGGCCAGCCGGCGCACGAACTCCGCCTTCACCGCCGTCGGCACGGTCGACTTCTCGTTCTGCAGCCCGTCGCGCGCGCCGACCTCGTGGATCCTGATCCGCGCGGGCAGCTCCGGGGCCGGTACGACCATGGGGAGTGTCACAGGTCCTCCTCTGCCGATGCCTCTGCCGATGCCTCTGCTCCTGCCGATGCCTCTGCTCCTGCCGAGGTCTCCGCGGGGGTCTCTGTGGGGGCGATGACGGCGAGCACCTGGTCCATGGCGACCGTCGTCCCCGGGGCGACGTCCAGCTCGGCGACCGTGCCGGCGTGCGGGGCGGAGATGACGTGTTCCATCTTCATCGCCTCGACGACCAGCAGACTCTGGCCCGCGATCACCTCGTCGCCGACGGCGACCTTGACGACCGTCACCGTGCCGGGCATCGGCGCGGTCAGCGAGTCGGCGCCACCGTGCGCGGCGCCGGACAGCGACGCGGCGACCGGATCATGGTCACGCACCTGCCAGGCGTCGCCGTCCCGGCCCAGCCAGGTGCCGTCCGGCAGCGCGACGAAGGTGTGACGGACGTCGTCGAGCCGGAAGCCGAACCGATGTCCGGCCGCGCCCCGCGGGGGCACGCCCGCGGACCCCCGCAGGGGCCGGTCCGCGCCGGGCAGGAGCAGCTCCGTCGCGTCGCCCGGCGTGCTGCGCACGCGCACGGTCACCGGCTCGTGGCCGGCCGCCTGGAGGTGGTGCGGTGTCCAGGCCCGCTCGCCGCCCAGGCGCCAGCCGTCGGCGGCGGCGAACGGGTCCGCCCAGCCGGAGCGGGAGTGAGCGCCGACTGCGGACGGGGCCGCCCAGCCGGAGCCGGAGTGAGCGCCGGAGGCGGACGGGGCGTCGGAGCCGGAGTGGGCGTCGGAGCCGGAGTGGGCGTGGGTGTCGGGGGCGAGCGCACCATGGCGCAGCAGCGCCGCCGCCGCGTAGACCTCCTGCGGCACCGTGTCCGAGATCAGCCCGGCCACTTCGCGCTCGACCAGCCCGGTGTCCAACTCGCCCGCCACCACCGCCGGATGGGCGAGCAGTCGGCGCAGGAAGCCCGCGTTGGTCTGTACGCCCAGCGTGACCGTCTCCGCGAGCGCGGCGCGGAGCTTGCGGAGCGCGGTGGCGCGGTCGGGGCCGTACGCGATCACCTTGCTCAGCATCGGGTCGTACAGGCTGCCGACCTCGGTGCCCTCGCTGAGCCCGGAGTCGGTGCGCACGCCGTCGCCCTGCGGCTCGTGCAGCCTGAGCACCGTCCCGCCGGAGGGCAGGAACCCGCGCGCGGGGTCCTCGGCGCAGATGCGTGCCTCGACCGCGTGCCCGGTCAGCCGGATGTCCTGCTGTCCGAAGGACAGCGGCTCGCCGGCCGCGACCCGCAGCTGCCACTCCACCAGGTCGAGCCCGGTGACCAGCTCGGTGACCGGATGCTCCACCTGGAGCCGGGTGTTCATCTCCATGAAGAAGTACGACGACGGGTCCTCGCCGGGGACGATGAACTCCACCGTGCCCGCGCCCCGGTACCCGCAGGACCGCGCCGCCTGCACGGCCGCCTCGCCCATCGACGCACGCGTGGCCTCGTCGAGGAGCACGCTCGGCGCCTCCTCGATGATCTTCTGGTGCCGGCGCTGGAGGGAGCACTCGCGCTCGCCCAGGTGCACCACGTTGCCGTGCCCGTCCGCCAGGACCTGGATCTCGATGTGCCGGGGCCGGTCCACCCACCGCTCGACGAGCAGCGTGTCGTCGCCGAAGGAGGCGCGGGCCTCGCGGCGGGCGGCGGCGATCTCGTCGGCCAGCAGTGCGGCGTCCCGCACCAGCCGCATGCCCTTGCCGCCGCCGCCCGCGCTCGGCTTCAGCAGCACCGGGACGCCGATCTCGTGGGCGGCGGCGACGAGCTGGTCGTCCGTCAGCCCGCTGCCGCTCGATCCCGGGACGACAGGCACCCCGGCCGCCCGCACGGTCTCCTTCGCCCGGATCTTGTCGCCCATGAGGGAGATGGCGTCGGCGGGCGGCCCGATGAAGACGAGCCCCGCGTCGCCGCACGCGCGCGCGAAGCCCGCGTTCTCGGCCAGGAAGCCGTACCCGGGATGGACGGCCTGCGCGCCCGTCCGCGCGGCGGCCGCCAGCAGCCGCTCCACGGACAGATAGCTCTCGGCCGCCGCGGCCGGACCGATCCGTACCGCCGTGTCGGCCTCCCGGACGTGCCGGGCGTCCGCGTCGGCGTCCGAGAAGACGGCCACCGAGCGCACGCCCATCGACCGCAGCGTCCGGATGACGCGGACGGCGATCTCCCCCCGGTTGGCCACAAGCACCGTGTCGAACATTGTCGTCATGCCCCTCACATCCGGAAGACGCCGAACTGGGGGTCGCCCAGGGGCGCGTTGGCGCAGGCGGTCAGTGCCAGCCCCAGCACCTGCCGGGTCTCCATGGGGTCGATGACCCCGTCGTCCCACAGGCGGGCCGTCGCGTAATAGGCGTTCCCCTGGCGGTCGTACTGCGCACGGATCGGATCCTTGAAGGCCTCCTCGTCCGCGGTGGGCCAGGACTCGCCGCGCGCCTCCAACTGGTCCCGCTTGACGGTCGCGAGCACCGAAGCGGCCTGCTCGCCGCCCATGACGGAGATCTTGGCGCCCGGCCACATCCACAGGAAGCGCGGCGAGTAGGCCCGGCCGCACATGGAGTAGTTCCCGGCGCCGTACGACCCGCCGATCACGACCGTCAGTTTCGGCACGCGTGTGCACGCCACCGCCGTCACCATCTTGGCGCCGTGCTTGGCGATGCCCCCGGCCTCGTAGTCCCGGCCGACCATGAAGCCGGAGATGTTCTGCAGGAACACCAGCGGGATCCCGCGCTGGTCGCAGAGCTCGATGAAGTGGGCGCCCTTCTGGGCGGACTCGGAGAACAGGATGCCGTTGTTGGCGACGATGCCCACCGGGTGACCGTGGATCCGGGCGAAGCCGGTGACCAGGGTCTGCCCGAACTCGGACTTGAACTCCGCGAACCGGGAGCCGTCGACCACGCGCGCGATGACCTCCCGTACGTCATAGGGGGTGCGGGAGTCGACCGGCACGGCGCCGTACAGCCCGTAGGGGTCCACCTTGGGCTCGACGGACGGCCGCACCTCCCAGGGGAGGGGACCGCGCGCGGGGAGCGTGGAGACGATGTTCCGCATGATCCGCAGCGCGTGCGCGTCGTCCTCCGCGAGATGGTCGGTCACGCCCGACACACGCGCGTGCACCTCGCCGCCGCCCAGTTCCTCCGCGGTGACGACCTCACCGGTGGCGGCCTTCACCAGCGGGGGCCCGCCCAGGAAGATCGTCCCCTGGTTGCGCACGATGACGGCCTCGTCGCTCATGGCCGGGACGTACGCCCCGCCGGCCGTGCACGACCCGAGGACGGCCGCGATCTGGGGGATGCCCGCCCCCGACATCCGGGCCTGGTTGTAGAAGATCCGCCCGAAGTGCTCCCGGTCCGGGAACACCTCGTCCTGCATCGGCAGGAAGGCGCCGCCGGAGTCGACCAGGTACAGACAGGGCAGGCGGTTCTCCAGCGCCACCTCCTGCGCGCGCAGGTGCTTCTTCACCGTCATCGGGTAGTAGGTGCCGCCCTTGACGGTGGCGTCGTTGGCGACGATCACGCACACGCGCCCGGCGACCCGCCCGATCCCGGCGATGACCCCGGCGGCCGGAGCCTGCCCGTCGTACATCCCGTCGGCGGCCAGCGGCGCGAGCTCCAGGAACGGCGAGCCCGGGTCCAGCAGGGCGTCGACCCGGTCCCGGGGCAACAGCTTGCCGCGCGCGGTATGGCGGGCCCGCGCCTTCTCGCCGCCGCCCAGCCGGGCCGCGGCGAGCTTGCCGCGCAGCTCCTCGACGAGGACGCGATGCGCCTCCTCGTTGGCCTGCCAGGCCTCCGACGCGGGGTTCGCCGCGCTCGTCAGCTCCGGTGCCTGCTCCATCCTGCGGTTCCCCTCACCCGTGACTGACTGCTCGTCCTAGGCTGTTAATGAGCGTTAACCATTTCCTTCAGGTTAACGACCGCTAACCTCCCTGTCTAGAATTGCTTTCATGGCCACGAGAACCGACGCCCCCACCCGCCGCGAGCAGATCCTCAAGGAGGCTGCGCGGCTGTTCGCCGAGCGCGGGTTCCATGGCGTCGGGGTGGACGAGATAGGGGCCGCGGTCGGTATCAGCGGTCCGGGGCTGTACCGGCACTTCCCGGGCAAGGACGCGATGCTCGCGGAGCTGCTCGTCGGCATCAGCGGCCGACTGCTGACAGGTGCGAAACGGCGCCTCCAGGAGGCCGACGGCGTGCCCTTCGAGGCGGTCCTCGACTCGCTCATCGAGGGGCACATCGACTTCGCCCTCGACGACCGCCCTCTGATCACCCTGCACGACCGCGAGCTGGACCGCCTCCGGGACAGCGACCGCAAGCTGGTGCGCCAGCTCCAGCGGCAGTACGTCGAACTGTGGGTGGAGGTCGTCCGCGAGGTCTACCCTGCGTTGACGGAGCCGGCGGCCCGTTCGGCGGTGCACTCCGTCTTCGGCCTGCTGAACTCGACCCCGCACCTCGGCCGGCCGGGCGCCCTGCCGGGCCGCGGGGTGACCGCGGAACTGCTGCACCGGATGGCCAGGGGGGCGTTCGCGGCGGCCGGGGCGTGACGAGCGTTACCCCGGGCGCACCCTGGACGGCCTCTGTACTCGCCGGTACGGTTGTCTGAGCAAGCGCTTAGACACGCATGCGCTTGGACAGGGCGAAGTTCGCGATGCAGGTACGTGGAGGTGGCGGAGAGTGCGCCGTACGGTGTTCAACGAGGACCACGAGGCGTTCCGGGAGACCCTCCGGGCCTTCATCGAGGCCGAGGTCGTCCCCGTCTACGACGAGTGGTTCGCCGCCGGCCAGGCGCCGCGCGACTTCTACTACAAGCTCGCCGAGCTGGGCGTCTTCGGCATCCGCGTCGACGAGGAGTACGGCGGCGCAGGCATCGACTCCTACAAGTTCGAGGCCGTCCTGTACGAGGAGACGGCCCGCGCGGGCATCACGTTCGGCGGCTCCGGCGTGCACGTCCTGCTCGGGCTGCCGTACATCAAGCTCCTCGCCACCGACGAGCAGAAGAAGCGCTACCTGCCGAAGTTCGTCTCCGGCGAGGAGATGTGGGCGATCGCGATGACCGAGCCGGGCACCGGCTCCGACCTCGCGGGCATGAAGACCACCGCCAAGCTGAGCGAGGACGGCACGCACTACGTCCTCAACGGCTCCAAGACCTTCATCACCGGCGGCGTCCACGCCGACCAGATGATCGTCTGCGCCCGGACCGACGCGCCCAGCGCCGACGACCGCCGGCACGGCATATCCCTCCTCGTGGTGGACACCAAGTCCGAGGGCTACTCGATCGGCCGCAAGCTGGACAAGCTCGGCCTGAAGACCTCCGACACCGCCGAGCTGGCGTTCGTCGACGTCAAGGTGCCCGTCGAGAACCTCCTCGGCGAGGAGAACAAGGGCTTCTACTACCTCGGCCACAACCTCGCCTCCGAGCGCTGGGGCATCGCCTACGGCGCGTACGCGCAGGCCAAGGCAGCCGTCCGGTTCGCCAAGCAGTACGTGCAGGAGCGCACCGTCTTCGGCAAGCCGGTCGCGCACTTCCAGAACACCAAGTTCGAGCTGGCCGCCTGCCAGGCCGAGGTGGACGCGGCCGAGGCCGTCGCCGACCGCGCCACGGAGGCCCTGGACGCGGGCGAGCTGACCCCGGCCGAGGCCGCCAGCGCCAAGCTGTTCTGCACCGAGGTCGCGCACCGCGTCATCGACCGCTGCCTCCAGCTGCACGGCGGCTACGGCTTCATGAACGAGTACCCGATCGCCCGCCTGTACGCGGACAACCGCGTCAACCGGATCTACGGCGGCACCAGCGAGATCATGAAGTCGATCATCGCCAAGGACATGGGCCTGTAAGGCCCGCGAAACCCCAGGAAACGACTGGCGGGTACAACTGTCTGCCATGAGCCAGGCACTTCAGGATCTCCTCGATCTGCTCGACCTCGAGCAGATCGAGGAGAACATCTTCCGCGGCCGGTCCCGGTCCGCCGTCGTCCCACGCGTCTTCGGCGGGCAGGTCGCGGCCCAGGCACTGGTCGCCGCCGGACGCACGGTCCCCGAGGACCGTCTCGCCCACTCCCTGCACGCGTACTTCCTGCGCACGGGCGACCCGGGCGCGCCCATCGTCTACACGGTCGACCGGATGAACGACGGCCGTTCCTTCACCGCGCGCCGCGTCATCGCCGTCCAGCACGGACAGCCGATCTTCGCGCTGTCCGCGTCCTTCCAGCGGTACGAGGAGGGCTTCGAGCACCAGGCACCCATGCCCGCCGCCCCGGACCCGGCCACGCTCCCCACCTCCGAGGAGCGACTGCGCGGCTACGACCACCTCGCCCCCGAGATCGTCGAGAAGTTCCTGGAGGCCCGCGAGGCGGTCGATCTGCGCTATGTCGACGAGCCGCCGTACGGCCGGTACGGCGAGCCGCGCGAACCGCACTCCCAGGTGTGGTTCCGCGCCAACGGCAAGCTGGCCGACGACCCGCTACTGCACGTCGTCCTCGCCACCTACGTCTCCGACATGACGCTCCTGGACTCGATCCTCCTCGCGCACGGCCGCGGCGGCTGGGCCGTCGGCGACGTCGTGGGCGCGTCCCTGGATCACGCGATGTGGTTCCACCGCCCGTTCCGCGCCGACGAATGGCTCCTCTACGACCAGGAGTCCCCGTCCGCGCACGGCGGCCGGGGCCTCGGCCAGGCCCGCATCTACACCCAGGACGGCCGGCTCGCGGTATCGGTGGTCCAGGAGGGCGTGGTCCGCGTTCCCCGCGGACGCTGACGGACAAAGGCTGACGGGCGAAGGCTGACGGACAAAGGCTGACGGACAAAGTGATCGGGCCGCCGCCCGACATGACGCACGGCGGATGCGGGATTAGGCTCTTGGAGTGAAAGCCGCAGCGCACGGCACGCCCGGCCGACGAGGCTTCCGGACACCGGACCTCAGCCGCAGCGTCGGTCCGCGAGAACCACAGGCGGACGGACTGCAGGCGTCGGCGGTGAAGCAGTCGTGCAGGTCATGACCCAGCGGTGACCCAGGTCGACGCCGCATCCCTTTTTCCTGGCGGCGGCGGCCATCCGCCTCGCGTGTTCCTTCCGGGACCGCGGGGGACGATGGACGAAAGGGTTCCTCTCATGCGAGCACAGCGCGCGAGGCGTGTCCTCGCGGCGTCGGCTGCCGGTCTGCTGATGGCGGGTGGCGCCGCGATCGGCTCGGCGGGCGTCGCCTCGGCGAACGACTCCCACAGCCACGACCACAGCAGCTTCAGCCGGGACTGCGACGACCACGATCACGGCTGGTGGAACAACGACGACGACTGCGACAACAACGGCCGTCACGACAACGACAACCACCGCGACCACCGCGACAACGGAGACCACGGCAACCGAGACAACGGAGACCACGGAGACCACGGCAACCGAGACAACGGCGACCACGGCAACCGAGACAACGGCAACGACCACGGTCGGTAACGGCTGATCCGACGTCTCCCCGACGCAGTGCGACGTGCGACCCACAGCGGGCCGCACGTCGGCTGCTTCAGGGCGCCAACCCCGCCTCGGCCAGCAGATACGCCGTCATCGGGTCGTAGTGGCGGGGGCTCACCACATGGTCGTCGAGGGGGACCGCCACCTGGACGGTCCCCTCGGACTCCGCGATGAACAGCGCCGGATCGTTGCAGTCGGCGTACCCGACGGAGTCCACACCGTGCTGCCCGGCGTAGCCCGCCCAGCCGTGGTCGGCGACGACGAGGTCGGGCAGCGGCCGGCCCGCCCGCTCCAGCGCGGTGAGGATGGCCTTCATCGGCTCCCCCGAGTGCGTGTGCCACAGCGTGGCCCCGTGTTCGAGGACCGCCACGTCCGCGACCTGCCAGACGTACCCCTCGTCCGTCTGGAGCCCACTGGGGATGACGACGATCTCGCAGCCGGCGGTGCGCAGCGCGGCGGCGGTGGCGCGGTGCACATCGAGCAGACCGCCGGGGTGACCGGTGGCGAACAGCACCCGCTGCCGCCCGTCGGCGGCCTTGCGCAGCCGCGCCGCCAGCCGGTCCAGACCGCCGGCCGTCAGCTCGGGGTCGATGGTGTCCTGGCCGTAGCGGTACTCGGGATCGTCGTTCACGCCGACCCGCTCGGCCATCACCGCGAGCACGTCCTGCTCGTCGCTCCAGCGGTCGCCGAGTTCCAGCCCGAGCCAGAAGTTGCGGACGCCGTTCGCGAGTTGGCGGTAGTGGGAGAGGTTGTTCTCGCGAGGCGTGGCGACATCCCCGGCGATACGGGTTCTGACGAGGTGGTCGACGAGTTCGACGCGGCTGGGCGTCCCGGGTATCGGCATGCCTCCCATTGTGGGGCAGCCGACTGTGCGCGTCCTGGCTGTTCCGGACGCCGGGACACACGTCAGTGGATGTACGTTCCCTCCACCCCGCGGCCCACAGCTGGACGAAACGTACACTTCGCAGCCGCTTTCCCGCTGCCTAGGGTCGGTGGTCGTCATCCTCAGTACAGTCGCCAGAGAAGCAGTGCATACGCGACAAGGCATAAGAAAGAGGGCATTTCTCCATGAGCAGCACCGAGACGCCTCGCGGCCCCGTCGACTCCTCCCGCATCCCGAGGTATGCCGGACCCGCGACCTTCGCCCGGCTGCCCCGCCTCGACGAGGTCGGCCGCGCCGACGTCGCCGTGGTGGGCGTGCCGTTCGACTCGGGCGTCTCCTACCGGCCGGGCGCCCGCTTCGGCGGCAACGCGATCCGCGAGGCGTCGCGGCTGCTGCGCCCCTACAACCCCGCGCAGGACGCCTCCCCCTTCGCCCTCGCCCAGGTGGCGGACGCCGGCGACATCGCCGCGAACCCCTTCAACATCAACGAGGCGGTCGACACCATCGAGGCGGCGGCGGACGACCTGCTGGGCACGGGCGCGCGCCTGATGACCCTGGGCGGCGACCACACCATCGCGCTGCCGCTGCTGCGCTCGGTCGCGAAGCGGCACGGCCCGGTGGCGCTGCTCCACTTCGACGCGCACCTCGACACCTGGGACACGTACTTCGGCGCGGAGTACACGCACGGGACGCCGTTCCGCCGGGCGGTGGAGGAGGGGATCCTGGACACGGAGGCCCTTTCCCATGTCGGCATCCGCGGCCCGCTCTACGGCAAGCAGGACCTCGACGACGACGAGAAGATGGGCTTCGGCATCGTGACGTCGGCGGATGTGATGCGGCGCGGTGTGGATGAGGTGGCGGACCAGCTGCGGCAGCGCATCGGCGACCGCCCCCTCTACATCTCCATCGACATCGACTGCCTCGACCCGGCGCACGCGCCCGGCACCGGCACGCCGGAGGCGGGCGGCATGACCTCGCGCGAACTCCTGGAGATCCTGCGCGGCCTCGCGTCCTGCAACCTGGTCTCGGCGGACGTCGTCGAGGTGGCCCCCGCGTACGATCACGCGGAGATCACGTCGGTGGCCGCCTCCCACACGGCGTACGAACTGACCACGATCATGTCCCGCCAGATCGCCCAGGCCCGCAAGGAGAACGAGGGCAAGTGACCCACGACCACGACCTGGAACTCCGCCCGACGGCCGCGCAGACGGAGGCGGCACTGAACCCCCCTCCGGGCCGCACCGGCGGAGACCTGGTCGTGGAGACGCTGTCCGGGCTCGGCGCGACGACGGTCTTCGGCCTGCCCGGCCAGCACGCGCTCGCCATGTTCGACGCCCTGCGCCGCTCCTCGCTGCGCTACATCGGCCTGCGGGTGGAGAACAACGCGGGCTTCGCCGCGGACGCCTACGGCAGGATCACGGGCGAGGCCGCGCCGCTGCTGCTGTCGACGGGCCCGGGCGCGCTGACGTCGTTGGCCGCGCTCCAGGAGGCGGCGGCCGCTTCGGCGCCGGTCCTGGCGATCGGCAGCCAGATCCCGACGGCCGGGCTGGGCGGCGGCCGCCACGGCTATCTGCACGAACTCCCCGACCAGGCCGCCTCGTTCCGGGGCGTGGTGAAGTCGGTCCACCAGGTCCGCACCCAGTCACAGATCCCGTCGGCGATCGCGGAGGCCTGGAAGTCGGCGCTGACGGCACCGCACGGCCCGGTATGGGTGGAGATCCCCCAGGACGTCCTGCTCGCCGAGACGATGCTGCCCGTGGTGACGGCGCCGGACGCAACCCCGGAGGACCTGGTCCCGCGCCCCGAACTGACCGCACTGGCAGCCCACTTGCTGTCCAACGCCGCCCGCCCGGCGATCATCGCGGGCGGCGGGGTGGTGAGGGCGGACGCGTCCCGCAAGCTGCGGCAGCTGGCGGAGAAGATCAACGCCCCCGTCGTCACGACCTTCGGAGGCAAGGGCGCGTTCCCGTGGACGCACCCCCTCTCCCTCCAGTCCTGGCTGGAGGACCGCCACACGACGGACTTCCTTCAGGACGCGGACGTCCTGCTGGTGATCGGCTCCGGCCTGGGCGAACTCTCCTCCAACTACCACACGTTCAAGCCCCGAGGCCGGATCATCCAGATCGAGGCCGACCTCGGCAAACTGGAGTCCAACCACCCGGCGCTGGGCATCCACGCGGACGCGAGACTCGCACTGCAGGCGCTGCTGGAAACGGTGGAGGAACGCCGGGATGAAACGGCGAGGAACCGGGTCAAGGCACTGCTCGCGAAGGTGGCCGACCGTATCGCCGCCCAGGAACTGACCCTGGAACAGGACCTGTTGAGGTCGATCCGTCGCGCCCTCCCCGCCGACTCCCCATCCTTCTGGGACATGACGATCCTGTCCTACTGGGCCTGGTCGGCCTTCGATGCGAACTCCCCCAACACCATGCACTCCGCTCAGGGCGCCGGCGGCCTCGGCTACGCCTTCCCGGCAGCGCTGGGCGCGGCAGCGGCCGACCCGACCCGCCCGGTCCTGGCGGTCTCGGGCGACGGCGGCGCCCTCTACTCCATCGCGGAGCTGGCGACGGCGAAGCAGTACGCCCTGCCCGTCACCTGGCTGATCATCGACGACGGCGGCTACGGCATCCTCCGCGAATACCTGGCAGAGGCTTTCGACGAGCCGACGCCAACGGCAACAGAACTGACCCGCCCGGATTACGTGGAGTTGGCGGAATCCTTCGGCGTCCCGGGCGTGCGGACATCCCCGGAAACCCTGGAGGCGGACCTGAGGAAGGCCCTGTCGGAGCCGGGCCCGTCGGTGCTTGTGCTTCCGGCGGTACTGCGGATGTTCGCGGCGACGCATCTGGGCTGACGGGCGGGGACTATTCCGGCGCTGGGAAAACGTGCAGAGGCTTCTCAGCCGATGTAAGCGGCACGAACGGCCAAGTCGGAGGGCCCGTCGAACATCGCGCGCGTCAGCGCGGCCATCGCCTCGGAGTCCTCGCCCAGGGATGACGAGAAGGACAGCGGAATGCTCCGTGCGATGTGATCAAGAGCCACTTCTTCCGGGGTGCGCCCTTCCAGGAGTGCCAAGGTACGCAGGTTCAGATGGTCGGGCTCTGGGGCGGGGGTGTCGCACACGGGGACCTCCTCAGGCGCGCCGTTCGGCGTGATGTGTGGCGATTGTGGCAGTACCGTCGCACGGGCGGTGCTCATCATGGAAGCGCCAGTTCCACCCACGTCGCCTTTCCGATGCCGTGCCGGCGGGGGCAGCAGCCCCAGCGTTCTGCGAGGACCTGTACGAGGGTGAGGCCGCGGCCTCCTTCGTCCTCGAGGCTCGTTGCCCGTGGCTCGGGTCGGCGGTTGTTCGCGTCGGCGACCTCCACGCGCAGGCGTCCGTCGTAGGTGGCGAAGCGGAGGCCGATCTCGCGGCGGGGCGGGGTGGAGGCGTGCCGGAGGGAGTTGGTGAACAGCTCCGAGAGCAACAGCTCCGCCGTTTCGGCCACTTCGCCGTCGATCTTCCAGTCAGTGAGCTGGGTGCGGAGCAGTTCGCGGGCGCGCGGGGCGCTGCGCGAAGTGTGGGGGAGCTGCCAGGTGACTTCGGTGACAGCGGAGTTTGGGGTGGCTTCGGGCATGGTGGTCCCCTCCTTGCCGGCAAGTGCACTGAGTGCGCACTGTGTCGCTGTGGGTAATCGTGGTTGCTTGTCGAGCGACTTGCAAGTGAAACGACTAAGTTCGATTGCTGCGCCTGTGGCGCTGGGTACTCTTATGGGCACGGAGAGGTGCACCAACTGGGGGCGATGTGGCTGCTGGGGAATACAGGCCGACTGTGCGCAAGCGGGTGCTCGGCACCAATCTCCGGCGTCTGCGGGAGGAGCGCGGGTTGTTCCTGGAGGACGCGGCCGAGCAGCTCAGTTGTCACGCGGCCAAGGTGAGCCGCATCGAGTCGGGGCGCAGCGGAATCCGGCAGCTCGATCTCAAGGTGCTGCTCGATCTCTATGGGGTGAAGGACCCGTCGGAGCGGGACGGCTGGCTGGCGTTGGCGCGGGAAAGTCGGCGGCAGCGGTGGTGGAGGGTCCTGGAGGACGAACTCCCCCAGGAGTTCCTGGACTTGATCGGCCTGGAGGATGAGGTGTCCGAGTGCCGTGGCTTCCAGCCCGGCATCGTGCCCGGGCTGTTTCAGACCGAGGCGTACGCGACGGCGGTCATCCAGGGAGGTATTCCCGGGGCGTTGGACGGTGCGCAGAAGACCAAGGTGCGCGTGCGCATGGAGCGGCAGAAGGCGCTGACGCGGACGGATCCAACTCCCCTCAAGGTATGGATGATTCTCGGTGAGGCCGCGCTGCGCCAACAGGTCGGTGGGCCCGGCGTGCTGAGGGAGCAACTGCTGCACCTGGTTGAGTTGGCCCAGCTTCCGAATGTGACTTTGCAGGTACTACCCTTCACCGCAGGAGCCTGCCAGGGTGGGCCTTATCCCTTCCTGATCTACAGTTTTCCTCCTCCAGCGGGGCTGGAAGTGGTTCTCCTGGAGAACTTCGCGAGTCACGCGTATCTGGAGACCAGGGAGGACACGGCTCGGCTGGGCGGCGCCTTCGATCACCTCCGTGCCGCAGCCCTCAGCGCGATGGAATCCGAGTCTCGGATCATGGGGATCGTCGAGGGGCTGACCGACTCGTAAGGAAGAGCAGCACATGTCGTCGCAGCGGACCACTTGGTTCAAGAGCAGCTACAGCGGCCAGAACGGCGAATGCGTGGAGGCCCGTCGCAGCACGACTGGCATCGACGTCCGTGACTCGAAGCACCTGCCTGGCCCTGTGGTCGCTGTCGGGGCCGTGGCATGGCTGTCGTTTCTCGGCGGGGTGCAACGGGTCGCGGCCGAGGGCTCGTAGTCCTGGCTGAAGCACAGGCCTGCCGCTCGAGGAAGCCCTGCCTGTAAGACCGCGTTTGAGATCTGACATGGGACGATCGGTTGGTGTCTCGACTCATGAACCGCGACCGCTCCCTTGAGGAACTTGAGCGCGACCGCTGGTCGGCCCCGTCAGGCGACGAAACCCGGCTGATGGCGACCGTGCGCGAGCTTCGACGCAAGCCGATCGGCGGCCTGACGGTCGAGGACATGCGGTTGCTGATCAGGCAAGACGTGGGCCTTGCCATTCTCCTACCCCTGGCGGTGGATGTCCTCCGGGTCGACCCACTGGCGGAACGCGACATGTACGAGGGCGATCTGCTGGCCGCCGTGCTCACCAGGAGTGCGAAGGTCTGGAGGGAGTCTCCCGAACTCGGGCGGGACGTCCGCCTGATCGTCTCTGAGTTGGCCGACGTCCCGCCTTCCCCGAAACGCGAGGTCGAGGGGTTCTTGGCTTTGTAGCTCGCCGATAGCATCTGCCGGCGTCGAGGGACCGGCAGGCTGTCTACGAGGATCGCCACACGAGCGGTCGTGGGCCGGGGCGCGTCGCAGCACGGCACCGGGTGAGCCGGCGGACCATGACGCCGATCACGGCCCATCGAATCATCGTCTCGGAGTGGGCCGGGCTGGTCTCGTAGTCCCGGGCAAGCCGCCGGTGGGCGGTGAGTCACGAGAAGATGTGCTCTACCGCCCACCGCTTTTCAATGCCGGATCGCCAACTCAAACAACAGGGTAAAATGTTTTGTCAGATCAGCAGTCGACTGGATCGGAAATCCGAAGGTAGCGCACTACGACCTTAGTGTCGCCGTCATACACAAGGAGTTGTAGTTCGTCGCCTCCGGGAGCCTGATAGTCGAATACTTGCATACCGGGTCGCCAGCTTGCGCGTCGCGCGGCGCGTCCACCGACTGGAACTCGCACTGCCCGCCGAATCGGACGCTTAAAAATGGCACCATCTGCGTCACTGCTGAGCTTTCCGTATACAAAAGCCCTACGCCGCAACCCGTGCTGCCAAGAGACACGACAGGGGATGGGGACATTTTCGCCCCATGCAGATTCCCTCGCGCGCCGAGCCGACCGTCTCGCAAGTACTGTCCGGGCCGAGACACCCGCAATTATCGCAGAAAGCGCAAACGTGATAAATTCCAGCATTTAAGCAAACTTTCCAGATGTGGGTCCGGTGTCATCCGCAAGAAGCTTCGAGCTTACCCTCACGTAAAATCAGACACCTAACTAATAGAGTCCGACCGCCTCGCCGGGGTCCGCGACAACGGCAACGACCTGTGGTTCAGCAAGAAACACAAAGCCTTCGGCGGAAACGTGCAGTGCCTGTCCGTCCAAGTGGCGCTGGAGGTTCGATACGGCCTTCGGCGGGGAAGCGGAGCCCGTCTCCCCGCCGAATTTTGGAGTTCGGTCCTTCAGGACTCCTCAGGGTCTCCGAATTCTCTCACGAAATCGTTCAGCAGATGAACCATATCCTCCTCTGACCGGTAGGGCACACCAGCCCAAGGCCGATAGAGGGACAGTCCTTCCGCAAGGAATTCAAACGCCTCGGAATCCGAGAGCTGCTCTACGGCGAGCTTCTCCATGGATGCGATGAAGCCCATAGATCGATCTTCGCCAGAAATGAATTTCCGGGCCATTTTGAGAATTTCTTCTTCTGGGATCGCGGAATATCGAATTCCTTTGGGATCATGGCGGTGACTATGTGATTAGGGTTGCTTACATAAGCTGTGAAGATCATGTGTCAATCGAACATGCTGGTCAATGGTGTCAGGTGTCACGTTTGACTCCGTTCAACTAGCCTCGATCTTTCGCGAGGGTCCGCCGACGGAGTCGGTGGACCCTTTGGCTTTCCGGAGCTGGCGATAGGCAGGCCGGCGGCCCGGTTGTCGCTTCGGGTGGGCGCCGGGTTCCACTGCCCGGGGCGGGTGATGTTGTCGTCGGGATGGCGGAGGTTTGCTGGTCAGCCGGGGGTGGGCAGGAGCGCGAGCCGTTCGAGGGCTGTGGTGATCTCGCCGGTCCAGGGCCAGTGCTGGGTGAGGCGGAGAATCCTGCGTCGGCCGGTGGTGACGAGCTGAGCGGCCGCGGAGAACAGGCGGAAACGCAGGCGGCGGGGTTCCCAGAGTCGGGCCTTGCCGGTGAGAGCAAGCATGGACATCCAGGCCAGCAGGTCGAGGGCGATCTGGACGATCTCCAGCCAGACCTTGTTCTGGGCTGTTGTGTGCAGGGGCAGGTTGCGCAGGCCGGTGGCCCGGGCGGCCCGGATCCGGTCCTCGGCCCGGGCCCGCAGCCGGTGACGGAGCTCGAGCTCGGCGATCGGCCGGTGGGGGGTGTTGGTCGCGAAGCACGTGATCCGCATGCCGTCCGCGTCCGTGATCCTCAACTGGGCGCCAGGGTGAGGCCGTTCCTTTCGGACGATCAGTCGCATGCCCTTGGGCCAGCCGTCCAGGAGCTTGCCGGTGAGCTCGGCGACCCAGGCTCCGTCACGGGCCTCACCGTCGGTCTCGACGGCCGGAGTCCAGGCTGAGGCGGGGACCTTCAGCACGTGTTCGTGGATCGCTTCGGTGATCACCATGCCGACCGAGTAGGACAGCCATCGTCCTCGCCTGGCGAGCCAGGACACGAAGTCGTGGGTGCCGCCGGCGGAGTCGGTGCGGATCAGGGTCTGTCGCCCTCGCCGGTAGTGCTTGGGCAGTTGTGCCAGGGCGAGTTGGGCGGTGGTGATGTGGTCGGCTGCCGTGTTCGAGCCCGCGTTTCCCGGCCTGAGGAGGGCGGCGACGGGCTCGCCGGTTCCGCCCGGTCCGTGGTCGAGGAAGGCCGTCAGGGGGTGATGGCCGTAGGTCTTCTTCCAGGTCGGGGCCGCGTCCTGTTTGTCGGAGTGGGCGATCACGAGGACGCCGTCGAGGTCGATGACGACCTGACCGTCGGCGTCCGGGGCGTTCTTGCCGGCCAACGACCAGGCACGCTGGCGGACTTCGGACCGTGCGGACCGGATGGCCTGCAGGGCTTTCTCGCCGGAGGCGGCGAGGGCGTCGATCAGGCGGGAGATGGTCGGGTCGGAGGCGACCGGACCGAAGACGGCCGGCTCGCACCGCAGCATCGCGACGTCCGCGAGGCAGTCCCCGCCCATCGCGACCGCCAGGGCGACGTCCAGGAGGGCCTTGCCGGGATCGTGGACGGCCCGCGGTTTGCGCCACGGACCCAGAGCCTGGGATATGGCCTGGTCAAGACCGATCTTGCGGACCGTTTCGACGAGCAGGACCGACCCGGCCTGGGAGACGACCTGGCGGCCGTCGTCCTGGACACGGACGCGGGGATAGGACCCGATAGAGTGCTTCACCTGGGAAGTGCCTCCGGCGGTGGCAGGAACAAGGACCTCGACAATCCTCATTCTTGCTGGTCAGGGGCACTTTCTGCTTTCCTGACCGCCTGCCGGACAGCCCACTTCATGAAAGCGCGAGGCTAGGCACTGATGCCTGCCAGTTGAAGGCGGTGGCGGCGAAGAGGCGTGATTTTCGAGGCGTGAGCCGATGACCTCCGTCAGCCCAGCAGATGGCTGATCCCGCCCTGGCCGTCCCTGCCGTTCCAGATGACCGCCGCTAGCCAGAACGGGTACCAGCTCACGCGCTCCGGCAGGAAGCGGGCTCCGAAGAACCAGGCGAGGGTCAGGGCGACAGGGAGCAGGCAGCAGCCCCATCCGCGTACGCCGGGGGTGGTCGCGGGGGTTGGGGGTGCGGGGTTCTCGGGCACCCTGGGCACGCTAGGCGGGGGCGGTGACCTGCGCATGAGTACGGGTACTCACACGTCCGTCGGCGACGACGAACTCCTCTCGCAGCATGGCGAATCCGATCTGAACCGCCCGTCGGCGGAGTTGTGTCGGAGATACTCATGGCATGAACCCGCCACCGGACGGTCTGCCCGTCTACCGCGTCCTGACCGGCCCCGACGATGCGTCGTTCTGCCACCGCGTCAGCGAGGCACTTGCCCTGGGATACCGCCTCCACGAAGGTCCGGCGCTGACGTTCAACGGCAGCGACGTCATCATTGCGCAGGCGCTGATCTGGTCCGGCGTCCACGCAGCAGACGCCGTGGGGGAGTAGGCCATGTCTGATGTGAACGGATCGTCCAACCCCGTCGGCAGCCCGAGCCCTGTCTCCAGGCCCGGCCCCGTTACCGCCGATGACGTGCAGGACGCCGTTCGGCTGGCCGTTGCCGTGCTTCGGGGTGCGGGCGCGGCGGCCGACTGGGATGCCAACGCAGGCTCGCTGGAGTGGAGTTGTTGGGAGACCGTCGAACATCTCGCTGATGATCTGTTCGCCTACGCCGCTCAACTCGGGCCCGAGCAGCCGCCCTTGGAGGCCGAGGTGCCCTTCGTCTGGAGTCGGAAGAAGCCAGGGGCGCCGGCGAACGTGATCTTTGCCGATCGTGCGGCCGGGCCGGACGGCCTTGTGCAGGTGCTGGACGCCTGTGGGGCGATGCTCGCGGCCGTGGTGCGGACGGCGCCGACGACCGTCAGGGCGCATCACGTCTTCGGGGTTTCCGACCCCGAGGGCTTCGCCGCCATGGGGGTCGTCGAGACGCTGGTGCACCTGTACGACGTCGCCGAGGGGCTCGGGGTCGAGTGGGAGGCGCCGGACGCCGGGCTCTGTGACCGGGTGCTGGCGCGGCTGTTTCCCGATGCGCCGACCGGCGCCGACCGGTGGCCCACGCTGCTGTGGGCCACCGGTCGGGGGGAGATTCCGGGGCGGGCGCGACTCGGTCAGTGGCGGTGGCACGGCGCCCCGCGGGGTGAGCGGTAGGAGGCCTCAGCAGGCGCCCGGGCCCACTCCGTCGATCCTGCCGCCGAAGTCGCCCTGGTAGCGCGAGCGCCAGTCGCCGTTGAAGACGTCCCGCTTCTCGACCGGCCCCCAGTTGATGAAGCAGGCGCGGGTACTGGCGACGAACGAGCCGACGTGGTCGTGGAGGTAGGGCGGCATGTCGCGGTAGCCGCTGCGGGCGGTCCACTCCCAGCTGCTGCCGCCGAAGCCCTCGCCGCTGTAGAAGCAGACCGAGCCGTCGGGACAGGACGGCGCCGCCGCGGCCGAGGCGTCCTGGGTCGGCAGGACGAGAGCGGTCAGTGCGAGGGCGGCGGCGCAGGACCAGGCGCGAAGTTTCATGAACGTCTCCGGAGGAGGAAATGGGGATGCGTGGCGCCTCGGCGGACCGCCGTGGCTGCCTCCATGCTTCCGGCCCGGCCCGCGACATGCCCGGGATGAAGATCCACATCACCGATGTGAGGGAAGTGGTCAGGTGATATGGAAAGTGGCTTGAATCGGTAAAAGGAAGTCCCATACGTTCTCCCTCGCCCCTGCAGTACTGCATGGGCACATCAACTTCATATTCGCGGCGACCGGGTGCCTTCAGAACTCGTTGAGGAGGCCGAGCGCCGCTTCGGCGCCCGCTTCTCCACCCTCTACGGGCAGACCGAACTCAGCCCCGCCGTCACCCAGACCAGCCCCGACGACAGCGCCCACGACAAGCTGCACACCGTCGGCCAGCCCCTGTGGCAGGTTGAGGTCAAGATCGTCGGCCCCGCCGACGCCGATCCGCTGCCCGTGGGCGAGCCGGGTGAGATCTGCGCCCGTGGATACCAGGTCATGCTCGGCTACTACGACCTCCCCGAGGCCCACCGCGCAGACCGTCGACCGCGACGGATGGCTGCACACTGGCGACCTGGGCGTGATGGACGAGCGCGGCTACGTCACCGTCACCGGCCGCCTCAAGGACATGATCATCCGAGGCGGGGAGAACATCTACCCCGCCGAGATCGAGGCAGCGCTCAGCACCTACCTCAAGGTGCGGCAGGCTGCCGTGCTCGGCCGCTCCGACCCGGCGTGGGGCGAGCAGGTCGCCGCCGTGATCAACGCCACCGATCCTGCCGACCCGCCCACCGCTGCCGAACTCCACGACCACCTGCGCGCGGCTCTGGCCCCGTACAAGACACACCGCCACTGGTACCTGGCCGACGCCATTCCGGCCAACGCCATGGGAAAGATCCAGAAGTTTCTCCTGCGACGGCAGATCAGTGACGGGAACCTGAAGTCGCTCCCCTGAGTCACCCGTCCGTCCCGCAGCACGGGGTGCACGAGGGGATGGTCTCGTTCTCGGGCGGGCCGCTGCTCGGGCTCACCCGGCGTCGAGGTCTGGTCGGAGCGGAGCATTGCCGACCGTCCCTTGCCTGCCCATCGGTTGAGAGCTGCCAAGCCGGAGGACAGGTGGCTACTTCACAAAGCTCGACCGGCGAGCGTGCGGTTGCTCGCTGTGGAAGTGCGCACGCCCGCCGACCGCTCCCGTGGCCGTGGGGGCGGTCGGCGGCCCTGACCGGCGCTGCCGTCGCACGGGTTATGCGGCGTTGCCCTGGGCTTGGGTGGAGACGTCGGCCCATTCCTGCCAGGTCTTGAGGCGTTCGGCGTAGACCTGGGGGACGAGGTGGAGGGGGGCGGTGCCGAAGAAGACGCGCAGGGGCGGGTTGTCGGCGTCGACGATCTTCAGCAGGGCGGGGCCGGTTGCGGCGGGGTCGCCGGACTTGACGTCGCTCCAGGCGGCGGCGACGGCGGTGCGCAGGTCGTCGTAGGCGGGCAGCTGTGTGGCGAAGGTGGCGGAGGAGCCGGCCCAGTCGGTTTCGAAGCCGCCGGGCTCGACGAGGGTGACCTTGATGCCGAAGCCGGCGACCTCCTGGGCGAGGGCCTCGGTCAGGCCTTCCAGGGCCCACTTGGAGGCGTTGTAACCGCCCAGGTTGGGGAAGGAGGCGACGCCGCCGACCGTGGAGATCTGCACGATGTGGCCGCTGCCCTGGGCCCGCAGGAGGGGCAGGGCAGCCTGGGTGACCCACAGGGCGCCGTAGAAGTTGGTCTCCATCTGACCGCGGACCTGCTGTTCCGTCAGCTCCTCGACCGTGCCGAACAGGCCGTGTCCGGCGTTGTTGACCACGACGTCGAGCCGGCCGAAGTGCTCGTGCGCCCGCTGGACGGCCTCGAACGCGGCGGCCTTGTCGGTGACGTCCAGCTTCAGCGGCAGGACCGCCTCACCGTGGGCGGCCACCAGATCCGCCAGGGAGTCGGTGTTGCGGGCGGTGGCCGCGACCTTGTCACCACGCTCCAGGGCCGCCTGGACGAACTGGCGGCCGAAGCCACGCGAGGAACCGGTGACGAACCAGATCTTGCTCATGGGAAAGCGCTCTCCTTCGAGATGAAGTCTTATGGAAAGACTGTACATCGACATGATACTGAGTATCAAGTCGAATCGCAGGGTCGGCATTGTTGAGGGCAGTAAGAGTGGCGGGGACGGTGGAGGGTCACCGAGCAGAGGCATGTGAGAGCACAGCTGAGACGACGAAGCCCCACCGGAGCTCCGGTGGGGCCTCCGTATGAGTCGGCCAGGACGGCGCGCGCCGGTGGGCGGCACCCGTCGCGCGGCCCGACGGCGGCCGCTTCTTCTCTGCCGGCGACGTCGCCGGCAGCTCCATCATCGGCCCCGGCCGTCGGCGCAACCGCTGCGTGAACGAGGACCTCCGCGGCCGGTGACCAGTGAACGGAGTCGCCCCGAGCATGCCAAGCCCGGGGCGGTGCCCTCTCCGCGCGCTCCAGCGCGACGCGCTGCCCGGCATCTCGTCGCAGCGACCCCGGCGCCCCGCCGACCACCACCCACCCAGGAGGCACCCCGTGACCGACCAACCGCACGTCGAGACCCTGCAGCCGCACGCCACCGTCAGATAGGGACGACTGCGACGTCGGTCTGCGGCACAGCCGTCATTTGAGGCCACCCGCGAACCGAGCGGCCCCGGTTCGCGCCCACCGCCGCGTGCTACGTGAGATACGCGGCGAGCGGAAGGTTCTGGCGACGCACGTCACCGGCGACGAGCCCTGCGACCCGCTGGGCGCCGTAGGTGTCGAAGTGGGTGTGGTCGTTGCAGAAAAAGGTGCCCAGGGGACCGCTGCCTCCGTAGTCGCCGTTGTTCGGGCAGAAGTGCAGACTGTTGTAGAGCGAGACACTGAGCGTCTGCAGGTCGATGACCGGCGCCCTGGTGGCGGATCCGGCGGCGAAGGTCTCGCCCACGAAGCCGCGGTTCTTGGTCGCTGTGCCGCCGGAGCAGGTGATGGCGGCCACCGGGGTGAGCAGCACCGGGTGCGCGCCCCGGGCCAGGGCGGCCTGCGCCATCATGGTCATCAGCTGTTGGTACCGGGCCGGGCCGACGTGCCGGGGGCAGGTCGAGGAGGAGTCGTTGATGCCGAACTGGATGAACAGGTAGTCACCGGCCTTCATTCCGGTGCTCGAGTTCAGCATCGCCTGCCAGCGGGACGAGTACGTGGTGGACGTGAGGCGGCACTCACCGTCCGAGCCCTTGGTGCTGCTCACGTTCCCCTCGTACAGCCAGGTCTGGATGCTGCGGCCTCCCACGGCCTGGTTCTTGACGGTCACGTCGCTGGTGAACAGGGCGTCGAACTGGCTGCCCCAGCCGACCGGACAACGGCCGGAACTCGGGTTGGCCATGGTGGAGTCGCCGGCCAGCCACACGGTGACCGGCGCGGCGACCGCCCGTGCGGCCGGGGCCTGGGAGCGGGAGGCACTGGTGCAGTTCGTGACGACGCGGTCCGCCGCGGATGCGGCGCTGACACCGAGGCTCGACAAGGCGATCACGAGCGCGGTCGTGATGAGAATCCGTAAGTTCCTCAAGGGTCCCTCCTTGGGACTGGCGCCGGGCGTCGGTCAGCGCAGGTACGCGGCCAGGGGCAGGCGCTGCTCGCGGATGCTCTGGAGCACCAGCCCGCCCATCCGGCTCGCGCCGTACTGCGAGAAGTGGGTGTTGTCCGTGACACCGTCGACGGATGAGCGCAGGAAGAGCTGTGCCGAGGCGGACGGTCCGAGGGACTCGACCAGTGTCTTGCTCTTGGTGGTCAGATCGATCACTGGCACGTTCTGCGCCGTGCCGACCGAGCGCATCTCGGCGGGCAGGTTCACTCTGAGGCCGTTGACGTGCAGTGCCGTGGGCGTGAGCCGGCTGCCGTCGAACAGCCGGCGGACCGGCGGGGTCACCAGGACCGGGACGCCGCCCTTCGCACGGACCTGCGTGATCATGGAGGTGAGGTTGCTCCGGAAGGCTGACGCGCTGGTCTGCTTGTCGTTGTGGCCGAACTGGATGAAGACCGCGTCGTTTGCCTTGACCTTCGCCAGCAGTGCCGGGAAGAGCGCCGAGTTCCTCAGGAAGCTGCCCGAACTCTCCCCCGAGTCTGCGTAGTTGGCGACGGACGCTCCGGGGCTCACCGCCGGCGTGATCGTCTGGCCCCATCCCGTGTACGGGGCCACGGGCTGGTCGCACACGGTCGAGTCTCCGGCCAGGTAGGCGACCAGCGGCTGGGTCGCCGGTTTCACGGAGACGGCCGACACCTTCGGGTCGGTCCCCGCGAACCGGATGTCCAGACCGGGGTTTCCGGTGCCGCCCTGGCCGGTCGGCTGCCCTTCCGGCTGCCGCACGTTGACCGTGAACGAGTACGTGGCGGCGGCACCGGCCGCCGTCTTCGTCGCCGGAAGCATCAGGCGCCGGGCCTCCACCCACATGTCGGTCTCGGCGGCAGTGGCACCACCGATGGAGACAGTCACGTCGTAGTTGCCGGGTGAGACCGCGTAGTGACACTTGATCGGCGCAGTGCCGGAACAACCGGCCGGCAGCGCCCGCGTGGCGGCATCGGCATGCGCCGCACCGGTGCCGACCAGCGTCGCGAGGGTCAGCAGACCCACCACTCCCAGCCTGACCCCGTACCCTTCGAAACTTGATGTCATGCCCATTACAATCACCAATCCCCATCCTTGACCGGAGAGTTGCCCGGGTTGAGGTCCATGGCCCGTCGCTCAGGCCTGGGTGAAGCCGTTCATGATGATGGAGGGCCGCTTCGTGGCGGAGTCCCAGGCGCCCATGTTGTAGCCGGTGAACGGGGACATGCACTCCGGCTCCCAGTAGAAGATGCCCTGCCCGCCGTTGGCCTTGAGCGCCTTGATGTAGGCGATCAGCGCGGCCTGGGTGGCGGAGGCGCGGTCCACCCGGCCACCGAACTCGCTCTGCAGGAACGGCTTGCCGTAGGCGTCGGAGATCTTCTTCATGTTCGCCACGATCCCGGGGGCGAGACTCGCGCTGCCGTAGGAGGAGAACACCGACATGTCCCACTTGCCGCCGTTGGCCGCGTAGCGGCTGAAGAACGTCGTCATGGAGTCGTACTTCTGCGGCTGGGCCAGGTGGATGCACACCGTCGAGTTCGGGGACACCGCCTTGACCTGTGTGTAGGCGGCGTTGAGCAGCCCGGTCATCTGCGCCCCGTTGGAGACGCTGCCGACCGGGCGGCAGATCCCGCTGTTGATCTCGTTGCCGATCTGCACCCAGGTGGGCAGCACGTCGTTGTTCTTCATGACCGTCATGGTCTGGTTCACGTACGTGCCCATGGCGGTGCGCATCTGGCTGTAGCTCATGTTCCGCCAGGCCGCCGGCGGGTTCTGCACGCCGACGGAGTTCCAGGTGTCGCCGAACATGTAGTCGAGCATGATCGACATGCCGGCGGCCTTGACCCTCTTGGCGAAGGCGGCCACCTCGTTGATGCCGCAGTGCCCGTTGGCCGGGTCGTTGGAAGGGTTGACGAACGTACGCAGGCGTACGGCGGTGATGCCGTATCCCTTGAGGATGGTCAGCAGGTCCTGGGTCTGCCCGCCGGCGTTCTTCCAGGAGTAGCCGCGCGCCTCCATCTGAGGTGCCCAGCTGATGTCGACGCCTTTGACGAAGCTCGCCGCGGCCTCGGCAGGCGTCTCGAGTTCGGCGAACGCGGCGGCGGTGGCGATCGCCCCGGCGGTCGCGGTGGTGGCCCTGAGCAGGGTTCGCCGGCTGATGCGCGCGGCAACTGGTGTGGGGGGCTGCGGGGACATGGTCGGTCCTTTCCTTCCGCCGGCCGCGGGTGAGACGTCGCGGTCGGCGGAGAGCGGGTCAGCGAGAAAGAGACTTCCAGGAGCGAGGCGGGTCATGGGGGCAACCGACGCTCAGGCTCGAGGAGTTGGTTTAGCGCGTGCGATCCAGCCGATGCTGCCTCCCTCGGTGTGGCGACAACTGAGGCAGGAGTGCTTGCGAGTGGCACGTGTCGGAGACGGCGGCCTTGGCATGCCAGGGACGCTCCTCCAGGTCGGAGCTGTGAACGATCACAGAGGTGTTGCGATGGAGGTGCTCCATCGCATCACAACGAACCGGAGGTGCATCACGCAGCTTCTCGATCGGGCACCAAGCTGTCAACCATTGCTCACCGATCCATGGAAGAAGCAGTGCGATCCTGTGGGCGGGTGCTCGCCGCGCCTCGGCTGTGGGCTGTCTGAATCGGCTGGAGTCATCCCAGTTCAAGTGCCCTTTCAGAAGGAATGCAGCGACGGGGACGAGGTTGCGCACGGGTATCTCGTCGACTCGCACTCGAACACGCTCGAACAGGAAAGCCAACAGAATGCTTGACGGGCCATCAGTGGATTCCTACCCTCGCAGCGAATGGGAGCGTTCCCATGCTGTGGTCAGACCGCCGTCTCCGCGATCTTCACATCACCCCCCCCACATCGGAGGTCATCGTGACCGACCCGCACCGGCATCCGCGCACCGCATCGCCCCCAAGGCGATTCCAACGCCGGTCGAGCAAGCGGCTGTTCCGCGGCCTGACGTCCGCCACCGCACTGGTCCTCTCCGCACTCACCGGACTGCCGCAGACCGCGCACGCCGCGACCGCGCGGCAGGTGGAACGCCTGGATCGGGGCCTGACCAGCGTCCACACCGGCAGCGGGAACCTGGTGTCGTGGCGGTGGCTGGCCACTGATCCGAACGATGTGGCCTTCAACGTCTACCGTGGCGGCACCAGGCTCAATTCCTCGCCCCTGACCACCTCGACGAACTACTTGGACGCCAGTGCCCCGGACTCGGCCGACTACACGGTGCGCGCGGTGGTGAACGGCATCGAGCAGGCGCCGTCCGAGCACGCGCTCCAGTTCCGCACCGGGTACAAGGACGTGCCGATCTCCCCGCCGCCCGGGGGCACTTCACCGGGCAACTCGCCGTACACCTACGAGGCCAACGACGCCTCCGTCGGCGACCTCGACGGCGACGGCGCCCTGGACATCGTTCTGAAGTGGCAGCCGACGAACGCCAAGGACAACTCCCAGTCCGGCTACACCGGCAACACGATCGTCGACGGCATCAAGCTCGACGGCACTCGCCTGTGGCGTATCGACCTGGGCCGCAACATCCGCTCCGGCGCGCACTACACACAGTTCCAGGTGTACGACTACGACGGTGACGGCAAGGCCGAGGTCGCCATGAAGACCGCCGACGGCACGAAGGACGGAACCGGCGCGGTCATAGGCAGTTCCGCGGCCGATCACCGCAACTCCTCGGGCTATGTGCTGTCCGGCCCCGAGTACCTGACGATGTTCAACGGGCAGACGGGCAGGGCGATGCAGTCCGTCGACTACGTCCCAGCCCGAGGCACGGTGTCGTCCTGGGGGGACTCCTACGGCAACCGCGTGGACCGGTTCCTGGCGGGCACGGCCTACCTGGACGGCTCCCGCCCCTCGGTGATCATGGCTCGTGGCTACTACACCCGCGCGGTGATCGCGGCCTGGGACTGGCGGAACGGACAGTTCACCCACCGGTGGATCTTCGACTCCAACGCCAACAGCGGCTACGCCGGCCAGGGCAACCACCAGTTGTCGGTCGCGGACGTGGACGGGGACGGCAAGGACGAGGTCGTCTACGGCGCGATGGCGGTCGACGACAACGGCAACGGCCTGTGGACGACGCGGAACGGCCACGGGGACGCAATGCACGTGGGCGACCTCGACCCGTCCCGGCCAGGTCTGGAGGAGTTCAAGGTCGACGAGGACAGCTCCAAGCCGTCCTCCTGGATGGCGGACGCGAGGACCGGCCAGATCCTCTGGTCCACCCCGGCCGCCGGTGACAACGGTCGGGGCGTGTCCGGTGACGTCTGGTCCGGCAGCGCGGGCGCCGAGTCGTGGTCGTCGCTCGTGAGTGGCGTCCGCAACCCCAAGGGCGCGGTGGTCGCCAGTCGTAAGCCCGGGTCCAGCAACTTCCTGGCGTGGTGGGACGGCGACACGACGCGCGAACTCCTCGACGGCACCCACATCGACAAGTACGGCACCTCCGGCGACACCCGCCTGCTCACCGGCTCCGGGGTCCACTCCAACAACGGCACCAAGTCGACGCCGTCCTTGTCCGGCGACATCCTCGGCGACTGGCGCGAGGAGGTCATCTGGCCGACGTCCAACAACACGGCCCTGCGGATCTACTCCACGCCATACGAGACCAATACGCGGATCACGACCCTCCTCCACGACACCCAGTACCGCACGGCCCTGGCCTGGCAGAACACTGCCTACAACCAGCCCCCGCACCCCAGCTTCTTCATCGGCGGCAACATGTCCGCGCCACCCCGCCCCACGGTCGCCCTCCCGGACCGCCTCTGAGCTGGACAGCCGGCTTCCCTGATGCTTGAGCGGGTTCAGGCATCAGGGAAGGGGTGTTCGGTGTGCGGTTCCGGTCGGGCTGGGCCGGCCGGATCAGATGGTCCCGTTCCTCCTCGGTCAGGCGCACTGCGTGGGCCAGGGCGTCCGTCACCTCAGCCGACATGCTTACGCCGTAGCCCTGGTCCAGGTGTGCGTAGCTCTGAGAGACCGCAGAAACTCCTTGGGCTCGGCACGCCGGTCAGTCCGGCAGACACTTCGTCGTCGGTCGCTACATGTGAAGACATCGCTGTCCTCCGGTTGCCAAACGTGCTCCCAGGCGCGGAGCAGCGTAGCTTCTCCGGTTGGTAGGCGCGCAGTTGACGAGGTCGCACACCGTGTGGCATCGCCACCCGGCCCAACTGCGCGCCCACGAGGATGCAGAGGTATGTACCCGTCGCCGAGACTCGGGTCCTGCTACGTGCCGGCCGGAAGGGCGGAGCCGGCAACGCTGCCGTTGACGCCGCTCATGATGCCGTTGATGATGCCTTGCTGGGTCACTGTGAGGGAGCGCCGGTCGAACAGCCCGAACCCGTACCGGCCGGTTGCACCGTTGTCCCAGTAGACGCTGGCCGCGCCGTATTTCTTGGCGGTGGCGGCGACGGCCCGTGCAAAGTCCGCGCGATACCTGTTGTTCGTAGAATCGAACGATGACTTGTCGATCGCGCCGTATTCGCCGACGACCACCGGATACCCCTTCGTGACGAACACGTCATGCATCGTCTTGAGCTGGGCGTCGAGGTAGTCTTCCTGCCCCCAGGTCGACTTCCTCGATGGATTGGTCGCCGATCGTCCCCACTGCGTGATGGTGCCGCTTTCCTCTCCGGCGAAGTCCCACGGAGCGTAGTGGTGGACGGAGATCATGATCCGCCGTTCATTGGCGGGAATGGAGGGGGAGCGATACTGGTCGGACGGAAGCGTGAAGCCGTAATTCCCTGCGGTGTAGTCGATGTTCGTGTTCCAGCCGGCCACGAGCAGCCACCTCGAACTGTTGTTTCCGCCCGTTTTCCGTACGGTGTCCACGAAGATCTGGTTGTAACTGTTGATGTTCGAGTAGCACGGTTGGGTCGGACGGCCGTACTGCCCGTCGAACTCCTCGTTCATGGACTCCAGGATCAGGCGCTGGTCGTAGTTCTTGAACCTGTTCGCGATCTGCTGCCAAGCTTTCTCGTACTTGGCCTTGATCGTCGTTTGGGAGGAGGAATCGCAGATCAGCCAGGAGCCGTTGACGTTCTTGTAGCCGTCGCCGTGCATGTTGATCAGCACGTGTAGGCCTCTGTTGTAGGCGTAGTTGACGACCTCCTGGATTCTGTTCAGCCAGGAGGCGTTGATCGTGTAATTCGGGCCGGGTCCTATGTATCCCAGGTAGGAGACGGGGATCCGGATCGTCTTGAATCCTGCCGCTCTCACCTTGTCGATGAGGGCCTGCGTCACGGTCGGCTGGCCCCATGCCGTTTCGCTGGGGTATCCGTTGGTGGTGGCTTCGAGTTGGTTCCCCAGATTCCATCCCGCGCCCATGTCGGCCACGATCTGTGAAGCGGCGCTCGACTGTGCCACGGTATCGGCCGACGCCTGATGCGCCGTGCCGTACACAGATGCGGCAACCGCCAACAGGACGGCAAGGAGAATGACTCTGATCTTCCCTGCTAGTGAAGCCATGGGCTTTCCTCTCTTGCAGTCTTGAGGGTGTCCAACCCCCAAGTGGACCTTTCTGCCCGAGCGCGAGCGGCCAGAGTCGCCCGGCTGTTCGGGAGTGTGATTTCTGGGGCCCGGGCCAACGTACGCAGCTGGTGGGCGCTGCGGCTGACTCGCAGGCGTCCGGAAAGTGGTCGGAGCAGCGAAGCGCTCGTGCTGTGACGAGGGCCGGGCGTCCCGCTGGTGCGCGTCCGTGGACGGTCAGGCATTCTGGACGGCCCGGGTGCGCCGCGGTCACGGCCAATGCGCGCGTCCGAGGCCGTGCGTGGTTGCTCCTCAGCTCAGGGCGGATTCCCAAGTGGTCGTGCTGGAGGTGGCGTCCAAGCGAAGGCGGTCGCGGGCCGCGGTGTCGCCGTACAGACTCCACCGCATCCAGTCCACGAAGGTGTTGACGGTGCGGGAGTCGCCGAAGTAGTTGCTGTGGCCGGCGCCGCGGAAGGTGAGGAACGCCTTGGCGGCGGGCAGTTCCCGGTACGCCTGACGGGCGGAGGAGATCGGGCACGTTCCGTCCCGGTCGCCGTGCGTGAACAGGACCTTGGCGCGGACCGACGGGCTCGGGTTGCCCATGTCCACACAGGACATGGGGATCGCGGCGGTGATCCGCGCGTCCGGCCAGGCCGTGAGCAGGCCGTGGGTGGTCATGCCGCCCATCGAGTGGCCGGAGACGCCGACTCCGACCGATGTGTTGAGGTGGCCGGCCAGCGGGTCTCCGGCCGTGTTCAGGGCGAGGGTCCGGGTGATGACCTCGGAAACGTCCTTGGACTGGTTGCCGTTGTAGACGTCCTGGCCACTGAGGTTGGCGAAGTGGGGGGCGGGGACGACGAAGCCGGCCTCGGCCAGGGGGCGGATGATCGCCAGGGAATTCTGCGGGCTGCTGCTGAAGCCGTGCATGAACTCGCAGACCGGGAAGACGCCTTGGGCGACGGGCGCGTTGGTGACCGGGGAGCCACCGGGCGCGCCGGTGGCGGGGTAGTAGACGTAGGTGGTCCACCGGCGGCTGCCGCGGCTCCAGGCATACGGGCGCACGCCGACCGCGAACCTCTGGGTCGGAGATCCGGCCCTCGCGCCGGCACCTGCTTGCCCTGTGCCGAGCAGGGACAGGCCTACGACCGCGGCTCCGGCTGCGCTCAGGGTCAGGAAACTACGCCGTTGCATGGTCATGAAGACTCCTGGTGTGGGGGGTGCGGAGCGCTGCTCGGTCAGGTGCCGGGAAGAGGCATCGGCGATGCCGGGGCGGTCGCACTGACCGAGGTGGTGGGGTCGTAGCCGTGGGGGTGGTCAGGTGGGCGTATCACGCACGGTGGAGGACGTCCCGGTCCTGCCTGTGGCAGCGACCGTGGCGGTGATGGATGTGGCGTTGCCTTGCGGGCAGAGACACGGCGACGGCGAGCCGGTGACCACCTGCCGCCCCCCGCGGGAGCGTGACAGAGGAGGCCTCTCCTTCCACTTGTCGTGTGCCGCGCCTCTGGGAGCGTTCCCACATCGGGTTGCAACAGTCAGAGTCCCGATCGGGTACCGGTCTGTCAATCATTGGCGCCCAACTCTGTTGTCTTCGACGCGCATTCGACAGATCGAGGGGCGGGCGGCGCGATGTGGCGTCTCCGCACACCGCCCGGTCACGCTCGCGACGGTCCCTTGTCAGCCGTGACCGATACCCGCACTCATGCCGGCGATCGTATGGGCCCTGACGTCGAGGTGCGGTCCCTCTGCGAATCGGGTCACCACGGCGCGGACATGGTCCTGGGCGGGCTGGAGCAGCCCGTCGTACACCGCGACGCAGACTTCCCGCGCCCGTGACCGGGGCCAGTCGGATGGCAGCAGCCCGATGGGGAGCAACGGGTCCAGGATGGGGAAGTGCCGGTAGGCGTGCATGACCTCGGTCCGGGCGCGCACCGCGTCGGCACCGGTGACGCCGTCGGCGCTGATGTGCGGAAGCAAGCCGCTCCAACGACTGATGAACGCGTGGTAGTGCTCGGCGATGCCGGTCAGGTCCCACGCCTCGACCGGGTTGCGGTCGACCTCCGTGTCCAGTTCCTCCTGCCGCGCGCGGAACACGGTCACCGCTCCCCGCGCCAGGTCGGCCACCTCGATCCGCCCCTTGGGGGTCAGGGGGTGCGGCGACACCCAGAGCGCGTCGTACAGCGGCGCGAACCCGCGCCAACGCAGCGCGGTGCGCAACGCTCGCCGCCGCGTGCTCTCCTGTTCCGGAACGGAGAAGGCGATCAGTGTCCACCGTCCGTCCCACGAATCGGGCTGAGTGGTGAAGGTGGCGATCGAGCTGGCGCCGCTCCACAGATCGACGGCGGCCTGAGACGTCAGCCGGTAGGAGCTGTACCGCCCTTGCCGGCTGCCCTCCAGCACCCCACGGCGCATCAGCCTGCTGATCGTCGTACGGGCGGCGCCGGCGGTCACGTGGAACTCGCCGAGCAGCGCCACGATCGCCGCCGACGGCAGCCAGGACCGGACGGGGAACGTGTAGTCGGCGATCAAGGTCACCGCGAGGCCCTGTGGCGAGACGGTGCTCTGCCAGCCGGGCGACCGCATGGGGCCGGCGGCGCCGTCACCCTCGTCGGAGAAGATCTCCTCGAGGTGGGACAGGTTCGGCAAGGTCGGCTCCGACGCGGTGGACAGGTTCGGCACCACTTTAACGGTTGGGAAATCGTCGGGTGGAGCTCCGCCGGGATCGGCCCACCCGGCGGGACCTCCGCGCACCGGTGAAGTGAAGGTGCCCGGACAGTGCCCGGGTGAGCAACACCGGCGTACTTCGAGGGGTGGCAGTGAACCGTCATCCTGGCCCGATGATGACCTGGCGGGTGAGGGTGGACGGCGCCCCGGCGGACTGGTCACCCTCGTCGCTCAGGCTCAGGGTGTCTCGGCTGGTCATCGTGACGACGTAGACATTGCCGTTGGGGCAGGCCACTTCGGCCGACCGGTCGGTGGGTTGGCTGGTGACAGCCTTGAGGACCATCGAGGCCTTGCGTATCTCCCGCAATTGCAGGGTCTCGGTGCATCCCAGCTCAAGGCGGGTGTTCACTTCGGTCACGTTGCTGACCTGCTTGCCCGCCAGCTCACCCCGTTGTGCCGGGTGGAGAGTCAAAGTGACGGTGAACTGGTCGGTCCGGGGCTGGCTAAAACCGTCAGCGGTGGGATTGCCCGGCCCGGTACCGACCCATGTACCTGCCCAGGCCGCGGGAAGCGATGTGGCAGCGGATGACGCCGAAGGCGTTCCGCCGGACGCGTCATCGCCGGAGAAATGCTGCACGACGAACGTGCCTGCCGTCGCCACCAAGGCCGCGGCCGTGGTCCCGGCGACCACTCGGCCGGTACGGCTTGACACCCACCGTCGCACGGCGCCGACATGCGGCAGGACGGCGGTCCCTGCGTAGGCCGGAGCCGGGCCGTCTTCGGGCTCACGTGACACAGCCGGCACCGAAGGCGATTGCACTGTCGTGGAGATCAACGCGTGCGCCTCCTCCTCCCGCACGGCGAGATCTTTTTTCCAGCGCCTCGGGCAGCACCTGCGGCCAGGTACCGCACCGGCCGCCCAGGCATTCCAGCAGAACGCCCACGAGCTGAGCGTCGTGCGCCGGCCATCAGCCGGGTGTGAACCCGCACCACCGCGTGCCCACTGTCGAGCAAGTCGGCCCCGCACCGGCGGGTCACGTGGCGACAGTCCTCGACGAGCTGGTGCCTGTGGCATCCACGGGCGAAAGGTGACGCAGGCGGGGGCCGTCCTGCGTTCGTGCGGATCATCAGTGCCGCCATGGTGCTCGTACGTGTCTGGTACGTCCTCGCTGCCGTTCGCAGGCACTTGCGTATACGGCGATCGCGGCAGCCGGGGTGGTGAGGAAGGCGTGCACTCCTTGGTGAGCGGGGAGTGCACGCCGGGGGTTGCACAGCGAGCGGGGTCGGATCACTCCGTCGCGAAGCGTCCTGAAGAGGATTCTGTGGATTCTGCGGCACGTGCGGACTGCGTGTCCGGCAGTGTGAGCAACCGGCGTACCGCGTCGGCGAGTGCGGGCGCCGCGTTCGCGTCGGCATCGGCGATCCCGACGCCGTAGCGGAACCGCACGGTCGCGCCGTCCTCGACGGTCAGCTCCTCGCTGAAGAACGGTGCCGGGTTGAGGCAGGCGAACTCCTCGGTCCGGGCGAACCACTGCGGCGGGTGACTCGGGTTGGCCGCGTCGTCGACCATGAGCACGAGCGACTGCGCGTCCGTCTCGTCGTGGAGACCCGCGAAACCCATCCACTCCATGCGCCGCCCACGGACCTCGTCGCCACCCAGGCCTTCCTCGGTCACGAACTGCCCGCCGGTGAACGACCGAGGGCCACGCCAGAACAGGCCGCCGTAGCCGGCGTTCTCCCGTCCCTTGGTGGTCGGCGATCCCATGGCAACGTCCGTTCCGGAGACGTTGGTCATCCGCGTCTCGAACGTCAGCGCCCAGGCGTGCGGGGAGATCAGGCTCGCTCGCAGCGTCCTGCGCTCGGTGAAGAACAGCGCGCCGGACTGGGTGGTCCAGTCCAGGTCGTGGGCGAACGTCGCCGTCCCGTCGGCCCTGTCCAGGTCGACGACCCGGCGGTGGGCCTGAGTTCCGTTGTTCTGCAGCTGCACGTAGAAGCGTCCGTGGATGTACGTGGGACCGCCCCAGAAGTTCTCCTCGCCCACGTGGGGCAGGGACCACGCGATGCCCTTGTGCCACACGTGGTCGTGGGGCCGGAACAGGCTGACCACCTTGCCGGCCCGGGTGCGCAGGGGGTGGATGTAGGGCTTGGGTGATTCCAGTTGGACGGTGTCCGGCTGGTACACGTAGCGGAACAGCTCGGTGCCGCCGTCGCGGACCGTGACCGAGGTACCCAGGTCGTGGCGGATCTCAAGAGCGTTCATACGAGGGCCTCCTTGACCCGTGCCCACGGCACGGCGCCGCCGTCCATGCTGAGCGTGAACGGGTCGTCGTCGGTCAGTTCGCCCGCGGCGACGCGGACACCGCGGAAGGCGGAGGCGTACGTCGCCGCCGCGAACTCCAGCGTGCGGCGCGCGTCCTGCAGACAGACGCCGGGTTCCTGTCCGGTCTCCCAGGCGTCGAACACGGCCTCGATCTGGAGCCTGTGGCCGCTCGTGATGTCCGGCTCGTCACCGTCGGTCCAGAGGTCCGAGAGACCCTCGTGGCCGGGGGCCGGGGTGAACCGCCAGTGTTCCTCGCGGTAGCCGTAGAGGTGTTCGAGTTCGACCGTGGCGTATTCGAAGTCGAAGCGCAGGCGCGAGGTCTCCCGGGGGGACAGCAGGGAGTTGACCACCGTGGCGAGGGCTCCGCTGTCGAACCGGACGGCGGCGATCGAGACGTCCTCGGTGTCCGTGGGCCGGGCCTGGCGCTCGGCGAGTGCGGTGATCTGGGACCAGGGGCCGAGGACCGACAGCAAGAGGTCGAACTGGTGGATGCCGTGTCCCATCGTGGGGCCGCCGCCCTCGACGTCCCAGCGTCCCCGCCAAGGGACCTCGAAGTACGCGTCCGGCCGGTACCAGAGGGTCTCGCAGGTGGCGACCAGTGGCCGGCCCAGTGCGCCGGAGCGGGCCAGTCGGCGCAGGCGTACCGCCGCCGCGCCGTAGCGGTGCTGGAAGACGGTCAGAACCTTGGAGCCGGTCTGCTCCTGCACCGTGGCCAGTTGGTCCATCTCGCGCAGGCTCAGTGCCGTCGGCTTCTCCACCAAGGCGGTGACGCCGGCCTGCATCACCATGGATGCCAGCGGTACGTGGGTCTGCGGGGGCGTACAGATGTGTACGAGATCGAGGTCTTCGCTCTCCAGCAGAGCCTGCGGGTCGTTGGAGACGTGCGGCACGGAGAATCGGTCGGCGAACTCGGCGGCACGGGTGGGGTCGAGGTCGGCGACGGCGACCAGCCGGGCACGTTCGGAGAGTTCGGTGAGGGCTTCGGCATGAGCGTGAGCGATACCGCCGGTGCCGATGATGGCCACGCGGTACGGCGGCCGGGGGCTGGGCATGGGTGCTTTCTCTCTCTTGGTTGCTGACCCACTTCTCGTGGGCTGCCGGGGGCCGTGGGCAGCGGCGACGGCCCCCGGAAGGAGGTCACTTGGCCGCGTCGATCTCGCCCTGGAGCTCCTTGATGAAGGCCTTCGCGGCGGCTTCGGGCGGGGTCTTCTTGAAGTAGACCTCCTGGCTGTAGCGCTGCAGCTCCGGTTCGATGCCGCTGCCGCCGTTGGGGGTCACGACCGGCGACTCACCCGGGGTCACGGCGTTCATGTAGTCGGCCGCCACCTTGTCGGTCCCGGCCAGAGTCGGCTGGAGGTGCTTCAGCATCTCCTTGTTGGCGGGGATGCCGCGCTCCGTCTTGAGGATGTCGGCGGCCTTCTGGTCGTTGAGCATGAAGTTGATGAACGCGGCCGCCTCGGCCGGGTGGGCGCTCTGGCTCGAGACCGCCCAGTACATGGAAGGCTTGAAGAAGTTCGCCTTGGTGCTGCCGACACGAGGCATCTGCAGCAGTTGCACATGGGCGCCCGCGGCCTGCTGGATTGCGGTGATCTGGGTGTTGTAGGCCCCCATCATGGCCGCCTTGCCGGTGGCGAAGCTGCCGGCGGTGACACCCGCCGTCAGGTCCTCGACCATCGTCGACGTATTGACGCTGGCTCCGGAGGAAAGCAGGTCCAGACCGTACTTCCACATGCCGGCGAGCGTCTCGGGCTTCAGCGAGACGTTGCCGTCCTTGTCGAAGAGGTTTTCACCGTGCTGACGAGCCCAGTACTTGACATCGCCGGCGGAGAAGCCGGGCGCGCCGGCCGCACCGTGGATCTTGCCGCCGCTCTTGTCCGTCAGCTCCTTCCCGATCTTGGCGTAGTCGTCCCACGTCCACGTCTTGTCGTCGGGAACCTGCACGCCGTACTTCTTGAACAGGTCGGTGTTCACGAGGATGGACATGACGCCGACGCCGACGGGAAGCGCGTACTGCGTTCCGTCGATCTGTCCGGTGGCCAGGGCCTGGTCGTCGAACTGCGAGGTGCTGAGGATCTTCTTGGCCTTGCCGAGGTCGTACAGCGCTCCGCGGTCGGCGTACGAGGCGAGATACAGCTCGTCCATCTGGACGACGTCGGGGGAGTCCTTGGCCGCGGTCGTCGTGGCGAGCGCGTCCCAGTAGCCGTTCCAGTCCTTGTACTGGCCCTTGACCGTGATGTTGGGGTACTTCTTCTCGAACGCCTTGATGACCTCGTCGGTGAGCTGGGCGCGGGCGTCCGCACCCCACCAGGTGGCACGGATGGTGACCGGCTTGTCGCTGAGCTCGGGAGCGGACCCGCTGCTGCCGCCGCTGCAAGCGGTCAGTACGAGCGAGAGTGAGGCGACCGCCCCGATCGCGACGCGTCTGAAGGGGCTGGGGTTCATGTGGTTCTCCTGTGGCGCATAAGTGGGTCGGATCGGTGGCTGCGGTGCTCCCGAACGGTCATGACTCGGTCGCCTCCGCGTGTCCGGCAGTAGCCCCCGCGGTTACTTGCCGCCGGTGGTCGCGATGCCTCGCAGCAGGAAGCGCTGTCCGGCGAGGAAGACGAGGAAGACGGGAACGAGCGACACGACGCTCATGGCGAACACCGAGCCCCAGTCCGTCGCGCTCTGCTGGTCCACGAAGGTGCGCAGCGCGAGAGGTGTGGTGTACATGTCCGGGTCGGTCAGGTAAATGAGCTGGGTGTAGAAGTCGTTCCAGGTCCAGATGAAGGTGAAGATCGCGGTGGTCGCCAGGGCGGGGACCATCAGCGGCAGGATGACGTGGAAGAAGATCCGCGCGTGCCCGGCGCCGTCGATCCGCGCCGCCTCGTCGATCTCGCGCGGGATGCCCCGGATGAACTGCACCATGAGGAAGATGAAGAAGGCGTCGGTCGCCAGGAACTTCGGCACGATCAGGGGCAGGAACGTGTTGACCCAGCCGAGCTCCGAGTAGAGGACGTACTGGGGCACGATGATCACGTGGATCGGCAGCATGATGGTGACGAGCATGATGGCGAACAACACGCGCTTCGCCCGGAATTCCAGCCTGGCGAACGCGTACGCGGCCAGGGAGCAGGCGAGGAGGTTCCCGAGGATCGCGCCGGTGACGACGATCGCCGAGTTGATCATGTAGTGACTGAACGGTTGGGAGAAGGCGTTCCAGCCGTTGCTGTAGTTCTCGAAGTGCGGGTGCGTCAGGGCGAGTCCCGCACTGCGGAAGATCTGACTGTTGGGACGCAGCGAGCTGACCACCATCCACAGGACGGGATACAGCATCGTGAGGGCGCAGAGGGCCAACAGGCAGTGCTTGAGAGGGGCGCGCACCGCGCGCCTGACCCGGCGTATCGCGTGCGGGCGGGGGGCGGGCAGCGAGGGGGGTACGGCTGCGGTGCGGTCAGTCATCGTAGAACACCCAGTACTTTGAGGCCCAGAAGTTGACGGCGGTGAAGGCCGCGACGATGAGGAGCAGGACCCACGCGAGCGCGGACGCGTACCCCATGTCGAAGTGGCCGAACCCGCGCTGGTACAGGTACAGCGAGAAGAAGAGGGTGGAGTCGGCGGGCCCTCCGGTACCGCCGGAGACCACGAAGGCCTGGGTGAAGGTCTGGAAGGCGTGGATGATCTGCAGCACCAGGTTGAAGAAGATGATGGGTGTCAGCAGCGGAATGGTGATGCTGCGGAACTGGCGCCAGCGCTTCGCGCCGTCGACGGAGGCCGCCTCGTAGAGGGAGGTCGGAATCTGCCGCAGCCCGGCGAGGAAGATCACCATGGGTGAGCCGAAGGTCCAGACGTTCAGGACGACGAGGGTCGACAGCGCCGTTCCCGGCTCCGAGATCCAGCCCTGCCCCTGGACACCGACGAGGGCCAGGGCCTCGTTGACAAGGCCATTGGTCCCGAACATCGCGCGCCACAGTACGGCGATCGCCACGCTGCCGCCGATCAGTGACGGCAGATAGAAGACGGAGCGGTAGAAGGCAAGACCCCGTACTCCCTTGTCCAGCACGAGAGCGAGCCCGAGGGCCATCGCCAGCTGCAACGGGACGGAGACGAGGACGTAGCTGAACGTCACTTCGAGCGACTTGTGCAGACGCTCGTCATCGAGCATGCGCGTCCAGTTGTCGACTCCGTTGAACTGCGGCGGCTGCAACAGGTTGTATTTGGTGAAGCTGAGGTAGAGCGAGGCCAGCATCGGGCCGAGAGTGATCCCGAGGAGCCCGACGAACCATGGCAGTAGGAAGAAGAACGCCGCCTTGTTCTGCTGTCGCGCGCCCCGTTGGGACCCGCGCAGCCGGCGTAGTTCGTTGATGGAGCTCACGGCACTGCTCCCTTGAGCGGCGGCATCGGCACACAGTGGTGCGGGCTCGTCCCGGGCCACGCGTCACCCGAAAAGTGATCGTTCACTTTGTGGGTTGCGAGGACCATAGTGAACGATCACTTTTTGCGTCAAGAGTGTGTAGTCTCTGACTTCACCGAACGTTGGCGGAAAGGTGGGGGAAGCGGATGGATGGCGCTGACACGGCGCGACGACGGCCTACGATCACCGATGTGGCGCGGCTCGCCGGTGTGTCACCCCAGACGGTCTCGCGGTATCTGCGGTTCAACGGCGGGCTGAAGCCGGCGACCCTGGAACGCGTGGAGAAGGCCATACGGGAACTGGACTACCGTCCCAACCTGGTGGCGCGGTCGATGCGCACGCGGAAGACCGGCCGACTGGCGATCCTCATGCCCGCCATGGCCTTCAACCCCTCACGCATGCTGGCGGGTGCCAGCGCGACGGCGCAGGCCGCAGGGTTTTTCGTGGATGTCGTGAGCGCCGGGGGCGGCGTACGCGCGAGGAGCGACCGCCTGCTGGAGCTCGCTGATTCGGGACAGTACGAGGGCATCCTCTCCCTCGCCCCCGTGCTTCCTGACGTGGAGAGCAAACTGCACCAGAGGACGGCCGTGGTGATCTCGGCCGACTTCGACGACGAGATGCGCGGCATCGGGCAACTGGCCGACGCCACGCCCCTGGTGCGGATGATGGAGCACTTGGCGGCGCTCGGTCACTCACGGTTCCTCCATGTGGCGGGCGACGCGCAGTTCGCCTCCGCGAGGGCGCGCAAGCAGAGCTATCTGGAGACCGTCGAACGCCTCGGGGTCGAGTCCGTCGGGGTCTTCGACGGAGACTGGTCGGGAGAGTCCGGCATCGAAGCGATACGGTCCCTCCCGAGCCATGCGCGTCCGACCGCGGTGATCGCGGCCAATGACCTCGTCGCAGCCGGCGTCGTCCGGGGCGCCCGGGAGCGCGGCTGGGACGTGCCTGGCGACCTCAGCGTGACCGGTTGGGACAACGCCGGGGTCGGGCAGTTCATGACCCCGTCGCTGACCACCGTCGACGTGGAGCTCGAACAACTGGGCAGTACGGCCATGGCCAAGCTGATCGCGGGTCTGAGGGACAGCGCGCCCGAGACGACCGAGGGCTCCCTGTTCCGGATCGTCTGGCGGGAGTCGACGGCCGAGCCGCCCGCGGCAGGGCGTCTCAGCCGCAGGCGGTGACCAGCGCCGCTGCCGGGGCGGGCGCGGAGCAGGCGGACCGTGTCCGTCCCCTGCGCCTGCACCGCCCATCCTGCCCGGCCTTGGGTGCGGGCCGAACCGGCCGCGCACGCCGCGCGTCCTCAGGTGCGCATCGCCCTCAGTTCGCGTAGACGTCAAGTCGACCGCACATGCCGAACTTCCCGCGGGCAGCAGGCTGTTCGGAGCTCACGGCGGCATCTGCGAGGTGGGGGGACTCCCCCCGCTCCAGCCAGTCGAGCTGCGCCGCAGTGGCCACGGCGGAGGCCTCGGCACCTTGTCGCCACCGCTCGCGCCACTCGGCGATGCGGGGCCGTACGAGCGCGGCGGCGGCACGGTGGAACGCGGCCAGGGCCTGTGGCCCCTCGGCCTCCCGAAGTGCCCGGTAGCCCTCCAGGGCGAGGTCCCGCCGGGCCCGGGCGACGCGCTCCTGCTCCTCCTCGGGGGCGTCGGCCGGGATGACGGTGGCGCGGGCGTACGTCTCCGGATCGGTCAGGTACGCCGGGGGCAGCGTGAGGACCGCGTCCCCCGCCTCCGGCAGCCCGCTGTTCTGCATCAGAACGGTGATCCGCAGATCGCCCTCGTTGACCAGCCGGTGGATGGTGCCCGGCGTGAACCAGGCGACCGTGCCGGCCTGGAGCGGAGTGACCTCGTACCCGGACGCGGTCAGCGTCTGCACGGCCCCGCGTCCGCCGGTGACGACGTAAGCCTCTGAACACGCCAGGTGCATGTGAGGCGTGCCGCCGCACGCCCCGTCGGCGGCAGGCCAGTCGTACACCGACAGATGCGAGATGGCGACGCCCCCGGGCAATCCGGTGTTTTTTGTGTTCATGTGTGTGTCAACACTCCAGTTCAAGATGGTAAGCGCTTTCTATCCTCTTAATTTAGGCGCCGATCGCCCAACTGGTCAATGTTCTGCCTAAAATCAGACCCGAATAGCGAAGCCGCAAGGAGGACGATGTGAACAATGGGTTGGTGGGCAAGAGCGTCTATGCCTTCGGCGACAGCATTGTGTACGGACATGTGTATCCGCACAGTTTCGTGGACGTGGTTGCAGAGCACGAGGGCATGGCCCTCACCAAGTTCGCCCGGAACGGCGCGACCATAGGCAACGACCCGCATGCTTCCGGAGGACAGATACTCACGCAGGTCGAGCAAGCGACCGACATCGCGCCGGACTTCGTCATCTTCGACGGTGGAACCAACGACGCGCAGTCCATTTTCCGGGACCGCGCGTACACGCTCGGCACCTACGCCGAAGAGTTGGAGAAGACGCTGCACGCCATGGAGCGGAAGTGGCCGACCGCCCGCATCGTGTACGTCGCCGCCCACAAGCTCGGTTCGCGGGACTGGGACACTCAGGTGGCGCTGCGCGAGGCGACCCTGAAAGCCTGCCGCAAGTGGGACGTCGCCGTTGCCGACGTCTTCGGAGAGACCACGTTCGACACGCGCGATGACATCCAGCGTGCGAAATACACATTCGACGACCTGGTCAATGGTTTTCCTGGCACAGAGGGATCGGGAACGCATCCCAACGAGGCGGGTATCACCACATTCTATATGCCGGTGGTGAGCGTCACGCTGCAGCAGATTTCATCACGTTGATCAGTCGGCAATCGGATCTGCCTGGCCGATGTCGGCCAGGCAGTTCTGATTCTTCATTTTCATGACGTCAGCCTGAGCTGAGCATCATGGCGGACGAGGAAGCGCTTACTGGATCGGTAAACTTACCGAAATGCTCGCGCCACCACCCGGACCTAGGGCGTGTTTCGAAAGTCCCGTCTGGCCCGCGACGCCTGGCACGCCCTAGCCGTCACTGGCCGAATCCGGGACCGCGCCAGATGTGGACGTCGTCCACATGCACCGAACCGCGCTCGCCGCCATTCGAGTACCACGCGACCTTCGCGATCCCCGGCATCGAGGTGCGGAACGCCGCGTCGTTCAGCGCGCGCCGGCCGTCGATGTCCAGGTCGAAGCGCTGGTTCACTGTGTCCACGGTGAGCGTGACCCGGTACCACTTGCCATTCGTGTACGTACCGATCACAGAATCCGTGGTTCCCTGATACGCGTGGATCTCGCCGCGCGCGAAGGCGACGCTGACGGCTTGGACGCCGCTGGCGTTGTACACGTAGGGCAGCCCGAACCATCCGGCCTGTGTGTCGTTGCGCATCACCTGCGTGTCGATGGTCACCACGCCCTGCAGCGGGGTGCTGAACAGCCGAGCGAGGTTGGTCCCGTCGGTGCCGCCGCCTTCGACGGTGCGGGTCAGCCGGACGCTCTTGTCGGTGGCGGACGGCGTCTCCACCACGGAGACGTCGTTGTTGGTCGAGATGACCCGCCATCCGTTGGTCCCGTTGGCGAGCGCGCCGGTCGGCAGGCCGTCGAACGTATCCGTGAACGCGATGTCGGGCGCGCCGCGTTCGAGGGCACCGATCTCCGGACCGTTCCCGATCGGCACAGTTGCCCCGACGTAGTCGAGGCCGCCGTTGCCGGTGACTGTGGCGCCGGCGTCGACGAACGGCGATCCGGACTGGAGCGCGAAGTTCGCCGCCGTGCCGAGTCTCGTGCCGTTCTCGTCGCCGTAGGGCCCCGTGACTGAGGGATTGACGAACATCGGAGCGCCGATCTTGCGCGTAGCGTCGGACGTGGGCACGGTCGTCAGGTTGTCCGAATAGCCGTTGTTGCTGTAGGTAATGCTCGACTGTTGTATGAACTGGGGCGCGGACTGCCCGGAGACGAAAAGGTTGTTGGTCAGCGTCACCCTGCCGGAGACACCGCCGGTCACCATGGACTGCGAATTGGTGTTGGCGAAGGTGTTGTTGTAGACGTTCGCCACCGTGCCCGTCGTCTGCGACATGTGGAGGTTCCACCGCGTGCTGCCGGTGATGACGTTGTAGCGGAGCACCACGCTGCCGAACTTGACCGCGGAGTTGCACCCGCACAGCAGGATGCCGTCGCCGTTGTCGTGCAGGTAGTTGTACTGGAACAGCTGGTTGGTGGTGCCGATGTCGGGGTCCAGGGCGTTCTGGTCGGCACCGCCCGACGAGAGGTGGGTGCCCATGATCTCGTTGTGCTGGACGGTGACGCTGTCGGCCATGTTGGTCTCGACGCCGGAGACGCCGACCCTGTCGATCACGTTGCCTTCGACGAGTCCGCCCCGGGTGCCGGTGAGGTAGATGCCGTTGCAGCCGTAGGGGGTGTTCGCCTGCGTGATGTAGTTGCCGCGCAACGTGACGTTGGTGTGCGGGGTGTAGGCGGGGTCGGTGGCCGTGGCGCGCTTGCCCCAGCCGGTGAAGACGGCACCGGGCGCGTCACCGGCGTACTGCTTCACGACGATGCCGCTGAACGAGGTGTTCTTGACGGTGGAGTTCTCCACGGTGATGTCGTCGAGCACCGTGGGGGCGCCGGGCGCGGTGATGTCCTGGACGCCGGTGATGAAGGCGATTCCGCCGGTGTCCTTCGAGCGGTCCCAGCCCTGCTGGAAGGTGATGCCCGGCTTGTTGTCGGCGGTGCTGCCGCCGACCCACTTGACCTCGCCGGTGACGTCGTGCACGTCGACCGAGTCGATCACGAAGTGGTGCAGGGTCTGGCCGTTGTCGCCGTGCACGCCGATGCCGCGGAAGTCGCCGAGCTTCGAGCCGTCCGTCGTCCCCGTGGGTACGGCGTTCGACACGTCGAGGTTGCGGATTTCCCAATACTGCTGGTTGTTCAGCCGCACCGCGTCGCCGACGGTACCCTGGCCGGCGATCTTCGGCTTCGCGCCCGTTCCGTAGCTGTCGATGGAGATCGGGGAGCCGTCGATGCCGGACCCCTTCGGCCACAGTTGCCCGGTCCAGCTGTCACCGGACTCAAAGCGAATGGTGTCGCCGGGCTGGAAGGTCGTCGAGTTCACCTTGTTCAGCGAGCGCCAAGGTGCGCTGCTGCTGGTTCCGGCGTTGCTGTCGTTGCCGGTCACGCTCACGTAGTACGTGGTGCCTGCGGCGAAGGCCAGCTGTGCGGGGATGAGCACGATCGACGCGAGCACGACGGCCAGCGCGCACAGCGCGGCGGCGGTCGCTCGTGACACAAGTCTTCGGTTGACGGTCATTGTCCTCTTCTTGTCGTCTTTGGTGGTGCGGTACTGGCTCCTGTCGTGACCCCTCCGGCTGAGAGATCGCATAACGACTCGGGGCGCGAGCGGTTCGGAACCGTGTGGTGGGCGCGCCGAAGAGCGCGCGACGACATGGGAAAAGGCCCCGCGGCCGCGCATGCCCTCTCGGCGGCCGTGCTCGGCTGCGGCTTCAGAAGCCGTGCTTCCTGTGTCACAGTGCCCTCCCGGACGGGACGCCGGCGGTCGAGCTCGGGCGCAGCGGGAAAACGTATTCCGCGCAGTGTGCCCAGCGCCGATCGAGTGCGTCAAGGTTTCGAGCGGATGAACGCGTCCCTGTGGTGAAGGGGCTGTCCACAGCCTGGCAGGAGCCCGGCGGCGCACGCGGATCCCCTGACTTCCAGTGCATGGGCGGGGGCAGGCCGGGGGTTGGGGCCGCCCCGCCCATGGGCTCCGTCCGGTGCTCAGTCGGTCATGCCACCTTGACCAGCTTCCACCGCTGGTTGCTGCTGCCGTTGGTGAACCACTGGTCGATGGGGGTGTTGTCAGTGGTCTGAGCCTTGTATACATCGGCCTTGTACTCGTTGGAACGGCACTCGATGGTGTAGGTGCCGCCGCCGGCCGGGACGATCAGCCACTGCTGACTGACGCTTCCGTTGGCCGTCCCCAGCTGCAATCCGGCGTTGGAAATCGTATTCCGCGCAGTGTGTCCGTCCGTGATCGAAGACGTCAAGCGTCGGTCAGCGGGTAAAAAATGCGGCTTTGACGTGGCAGGTTCTGGTGCCCGAAGGCGCCGTGCGCGTCGGCGGGTGTGACCGGCTCAGGGCGGTTCAGACGACGCGGATCGCCGTGCTGTCGCGCACCACGACCTGCCCGCGCATCATCAGATGCTCTGCTTCCGCCTCCGTACGGTCCGCGAGCGCGAGGCGGACCGCCTCGGCACCAGCCTGCGCCAGCGGCAACGACACGGTCGTCAGCCGCGGTGTCACGTCGATCGCGAGCTCGATGTCGTCGAAACCGGTCACCGAGACCTCGTCCGGCACCGCCACCCCGGCAGTACGGAAGGCGGACATCGCGCCGATGGCGATGGTGTCGTTGGCGGCGAGGACCGCGTGGGGCGGCTCCAGCCCCTCGGCGACCAGCCGCCGCGCCGCGTCGAACCCCCCCTGGCGGTTCACCGTGCAGTGCGAGATCCGGATGTGCCGCTCCTCGATGCCGCCGTGGCGGAGACCGGCGATGAAGCCCGCGGTACGGGCCGAGACGTTCCCCTGCCCGCGTGCGCCGGCGAGGATCGTCACGTGCCGGTGCCCCGCCCGGGCGACGTAGGTGGCCAATTCCTTCGCAGGGCCGTGATTGTCGAAGCTGATGGAGTCGAACGGCATGTCGGTGTCACCGACGATCACTACTCGGCCGCCCTCGCGTTCGTAGCCGAGCAACTCGTCGAGCAGGCGCCCGCCGAGGGCGTTCGTGTCGAGGCGGCTTGAGGTCAGAATGAGCGCACGCGGCCGCAGAGCACGCTGCAACCGGACGGTTTCGAGCTGCCGCTCGACGGTGCCGTGGGTCGACGAGACGGTCACGAACGCACCTGCGTCGCGCGCTCGCCGTTCCATCGCCGCGGCGACCATTCCCATCGACGGGGTCGTGAGATCGTCGCCGACGACCGCGATCGAGTCGTTCGCGCGCCGCATCGCCCGGGCCGCGGCGTCCGCGGTGTAGCGCAACGCGGCCGCGGCGGAGACGACCCGCTGCCGGTATTCCTCCGCGACCGTCCGGGAACTGCCGCCCAGCACTCGCGACGCGGTCGAAACCGACACACCGGCGGCCGCCGCCACGTCACGCAGGGTGACGGTCGGCCTGGCTGAATGGGGCACCGCGCCGTCCCTTCCGCACCACGAAAACGAGCCGCCGTCGACGTTATCCGAGGATATCCCCGGCCAGGCCGGGGAGGTGTGGACGAAAGTGCCGGTGACCGACTCGGGACACGGTCGGCCGGACCGACTGGGGGCACGGTCGCCCGGACCGACTCGGGATACGGTCGCCCGGCTGGAAGGTGGTCGCGTCGGCCCGGTTGGATTCCGCAGGGCATGTGCGGCGCAGTAAGCGCACCGGCCTAGAGAGCGACCGTCGGTAGTGATTCCGCGACTTCCAGGCGCTGGGCGGCTCGGTGCACAATGTGCGGCATGGAAGAAGGAGCGGCTGCGCCTGTACGGCGTCGCGGGGAGGCCGTATCCGAGGGGCGCCAGGTGACCCTGCACGATGTGGCGCGGACAGCGGGCGTCTCACAGGCGACGGCGTCGCGGGTCCTCAACGGCAGCGTCCGCAACGTCCGGCAGGAGAACGTCGACCGTGTGCTCACCGCGGCCGCGGAACTGGACTACGCACCGCACCTGTCCGCCCAGGCGATCGCGCGGGGTTCGACGAACATCGCCGCGCTGGTCGTCAGCGGTGTCGACGACCCGTACTTCTCCTCCATCGCGGCAGGTGTGACGCAGGCAGCCGAGGCCGCCGGACTCATCGTGACCATGGCGGTCGCGGACCGCTCCCCGGAGCGGGAACTCCAGATCGTCGGGACGCTGCGCGGCATGCGTCCCCGCGTCATCATCATGACCGGCAGCCGCGTCGACGGCGCCGATGCCCGCGACGCACTCGTCGAGGAGCTCCAGGCGTACCGGGAAGCGGGCGGCAGCGTAGTCCTGATCAGCCAGCACGACCTGCCGTTCCACACCGTCAGCATCGACAACTACGGTGGAGCGCGGCAGCTTGCCCGCGCGCTGGTAGGGCTCGGCTACCGGCGGCTTGCGGTGGTCCGGGCGGAGACCGGCCTCAGGACGTCCCGTGACCGGTGCAGCGGATTCGTGGACGGCCTGCGCGAGTTCGGCATCGACGTCGACGAGCGGCTGGTGGTCGAAGCCGAGTTCAGTCGGCGAGGAGGGTGTGCGGCGGCCCGGGAGCTCGTCCGGCGGGGACTGGACGGCACGGAACTCGTCTTCGCGGTCAGCGACGTCATGGCGATCGGTGTGATGACCGCATTCCGCGACGCCGGGCTTGTCCCTGGCCGGGACATCGCCGTCGCCGGCTTCGACGACATCGGCCCGGCGGTGGACGTCGTCCCGGAGCTGACGTCCGTGAACGTTCCTCTGCAGCAGGTCGGGCTCCGTGCGATGGAGCTCGCGCTCTCCGACAATGACGCCCCGCGGATCGTACCGGTCGCCACGAACGTCGTTCTGCGGGCAAGCACACCCCCTCGATGACCGTTCGGGCTGATCGCGCGGTGAGCGTCGGCTGTCCGGCCCTGAGCTGCTCCGCGACCCGGCCGACGCCCTGGTGGCCGGCGACGGTCTTCCGGCCTCCCGGGCGCGCCGTAGCCGATGAGCACGGCGCCGTCCTCGGGAGAAGCCCCGCTCAGATCAGAGCACGACGTCGAGCCGAGCCGGGCGGCGGACCATGACCCGGGCCGGAGCGGGCGCACAGTGATAGCCGGGAGCGAGCCGCAGTTCGGGGAAGCGCCCCAGAAGCTGTTCCTGGACGAGGCGGGACTCCAACCGGCCAGTGGTGCGCCGAGGCAGCTGTGGATGCCGTAGCTGAAGGTCGTCGGGAGTGGCCTGTTCATCGAGGACGTCGGTCACGACTTCACGGGCGCATGCTTCTTGCCTGCGGAGCATGCAGGAGCGAACCAGCGCCTCAGACGGTGCGTGCGTACGAGGCGGGTCAACCTTTCGGGGCAGGTGCCCGCGTCGCCGTCGACCTCTTCGTAAGCGCTGCCGTCCGCGAGGACGGACTGGGTGCGGCCGAGCAGGTCCTCCGGGGCAAGTAGACCCTCACCTCACCTCACCTCACCTCACCTCACCTCACCTCGCCTCACCTCGCCTCACCTCGCTGACGCGCCCCGTGGGAGTGACTTGAGCGCCCGGCGTGGACACTGAGCCTTTTCCAACCTCGCACTGAAGTTGCGAGGTGGAGCGTCTGAACGGAAAACCCTTGCGACCAAGGGAGGTGATCGCTCTACGGTTGCTCTCCGTGACCATGGAGATGCCCTACCAGCCACTTCCGATCGACCAGTCCGACGTGCGCTACATCCACGGGCCCGATTCCGCTCTCCAGCCGGGTGTGCCCGCCGGCGAGACGGTCGAGTTCGAGTGGAGGGGCAGCGAGGTCTACCCAGGAACCTTCCGGAAGTTCTGGGTACACGTGCCTGCACAGTACGACCCGGCGGAACCGGCATCCTTGATGGTGTTCCAGGACGGATGGTGGTATCTGGACCCCGCGGGGGAGGTACGCGGCGCGATCGTCCTGGACAACCTCGTTCACCGCGGCGACATCCCCGTCACCATCGGCGTGTTCGTCGATCCCGGCGTCTTCCCCGATGCGGAGAACCCGAAGAACCGTAACAACGAGTACGACGCCTTCGACGACCGGTACGTCACCTTCCTCCTCACCGAGATCATCCCGCAGGTTGCGGAGCGCTATGCCATCGCCCAGTCGCCCGAAAGGTGGGGCATCTGCGGTGGGAGCAGCGGCGGCAACTGCGCCTTCACCGCCGCGTGGCTGCGGCCGGACAATTTCCGCCGCGTCATCGGATGCCTGTCCAGCTTCGCGCAGATGCCGGACGGCAACCCCTACCCGGACCTCATCTCCCGCGTCCCCCGCAAGCCGCTGCGCATCTTCATGCAAGGCGGCCATCGCGACCTGCACTGGAATGAGCCACAGGGGAACTGGCTCGCCGAAAACCTGCGCGTGGCAGCCGCTCTCGCCGAAGCGGGCTACGACTTCCGCCTTGTCCTGGGAGACGGCGGACACAGCCCCAACCACGGCGGCGTCCTGCTGCCGGACGCGCTGCGCTGGCTGTGGCGGCCCAACGACGATTGATCGATACCTGCCTCATCCGGGTGCAGCCCATCACACCGCAGCCGGCGCCGGAGATCACCCGCTTGACCAGGAGCATCGTCGTGCTTGCCTACCCGTCCGCGATCGACCTGTCCAGCTCACACTTGCGTTGCGGTGATGCCTGCACCCGGCCCGCGGCCTCCTTCGGCATAAGTGTGGCCACGGTCTACCGCTACATCCGCGATGCCGTGGGCCTCCGCCGCCCTGCCCGGCGGCGTGCGCGGCCTCCAGGGCGCGTTTCGAAAGTAGCGTCGTCTGCCCGAAGGGCAGGCCCGGCGGCGTCATGGGGGTCCCCCCGCTCGAGCGAAGCCGAGAGTGGGGGAGCGTGCGATCGCAAGGCGGAGGGTCTCCCCGATACTGGCTGTATCGGGGCGATCCCGACAACGCGGCGAGCGTGCGTGCCAGGCGTCGCCGGGCAGACGGGACTTTCGAAACACGCCCTAGGCGGCCCGCACCCACGGCATCATCGACGCCTCGGCCGAGATCGACATGGCTTGCTACGGCGACGAGGGCTACCAGGGCGCCGGCGGCACCGTGCGAGCGCCCTTCCGCGGCAAACACCGCGACCTCTCCGTCGGTCAGCAGGCCGTCAATGTCGTCCACGCGCGCATCCGCGCCGTCGGCGAACAGGCCATGGCCACCCTGAAGCTGACGTCTCCTGCGCACAGTGCAGCCGCCGGGATCCCATGCTTCTGATGCTCAGTATCAGATTGAGCCGCTGTTGTACTCTTTGTTCATGACCGACTCCGCCCGCACCTCCGCCCAGTCCGCGACCAAACCGCCCGGCCTGCGGGAGCGTATGCGTGCGACGGTCCGGAAGGAAGTCGTCGAGGTCGCGCTCCGGCTCTTCATCGAGCAGGGATTCGACGGGACGACCGTCGACCAGATCGCCGGTGAGGTCGGGCTGTCGCGTGCCAGTCTGTTCCGGTACTTCGGCACCAAAGAAGACATGGTCCTGCAAGGTTTGGAGGAGACCGGCCTTCAGATCGCGGAGGCGTTCGCCGCCCGCCCCGACACCGAGCGTCCCTGGGAGGCGCTGCGCAGGGCGTTCGACGTCCTCACGCAGGCGAACGAGCAGGCGCCCGAGCAGACACTCGCCTACCTGCGCATGCTCCAGGAGACTCCGTCACTGCGCGCCCGGCACTTCGAGAAGCAGCTGAGCTGGCAGGCGATGCTGGAGCCGGAGATCGCCCGGCGGCTGGGCGTCAGCGCCGACCAGCCGGAGGAGGTCGGGCCGAACTCGCTTTCCGGGGCCGCGCTCGCCTGTCTGGATGCGGCCGCGACGGGCTGGGTGGCCTGCGAGGGCGCCGTTCCCCTGGCCGTACTTCTCGACCGTGCGATGGACACGTTGACGGAGTAGTTTCACCAGGGCCCCCGGCCTCCTGGAGCCACTGCGACGCGCTCCACCGTGTGGTTGACCGGCAGGACTCCCTTGGGCAGCGCGTCGAGCAGCCGCTCGTACAACTCGGGGCGCAGCAGGCCGACGAAGCCGCCGCCGTAGTCGCGGACAACCTGCTCCGGAAGGGTCGTGCGGACCCGGCGGCGGCCGCGGGCGTTGCGGAACTCGGACGTACAGGGCGCACACCCAGGTCCTCGGTGTTCACTCCGAGCAGCCCGAGTGCCTTGATGGGGGGCGGCCACAGGTTGAGGATGTTGCCGGCGGGTCTGGCCTGCGGGTAGCGCTCGAACAGTACGACGCCGTGGCCGGCCTGATGGACGGACAGTGCGGCAGCCATGCCACCGGGTCCGGCACCGATCACGGCGACGCGGCCGCGTTTGGCGGGAAGTTTCGTCATGGTGGGTTCCTCAGCCTTGGTCGTCGTTGACCTGCCTCAAGCGGCGGTGTGCAGTTTCGCGGCGGTGGCCGCGGTGATGTCGTGGTGGGTGACGCCGGGGGCGGTTTCGACAAGGACCAGGCCGTTGTCGGTGACGTCGATGACGCCCAGGTCGGTGACGACGCGGTGGACGCAGGCCCGGCCCGTGGGGGGCGAGATGAGATCCGTACTTCTCTGGATCGACCTGCGCGGCGGCGTCGTCACCGCCGATGCGATGCACACCCAGCGCGCCCACGCCGAGCATGTCATCGCCGCCGCCGGCCACTACCTCCCGGTGGTCAACGGGAACCAGAAGAAACTGCGCAAGCGGCTGCGGCGCCTACCCGGGCACCAGATCCCGCTGCCGTGCCCGCACCACCGGGGCCGGGCACGGCCGCCGCGAGGTCTGCCGTCCGAAGGTCTGCACCGTCCGCCCCGGTCTGCTCTTCCCGCACGCCGTCCAGGTCATGGAGGTCAAGCGCCGCCGCACCCACCGCAAGACCGGCAAGGTCGAGACGGAGACCGTCTACGTGGCCACCAGCCTTCCGCCCGAACGGGCCGGCCCGGCGCAACTCGCCGAACTCGTCCAGGATCACTGGTCAGTTGATGCCCTGCACCACGTCAGAGACGTCACGTTCGGCGAGGACGCTTCGCGCGCACTCACCGGCACCGCACCCCGCGTCATGGCCCCCTGCGCAACCTCGCGATCGGACTCATGAGCCGAGCAGGCTGGACCAGCCTCGCTGCCGCAGCCGATCACTACCGGTCATGCCCCCAGCACGCGACCGCCATGCTCCGACTCACAGCCTGCGAACGCATCGCCCCTGGCCTGAGAACGCATCGCCCCTGGTCCGAGCACGCACGAAGTGTTTCTCGGGAAGGTCGGCGAACTCCGCAGTCGCAATACTGATGTCGGCACATCGCCGGTCTGTGGCGCGTGAGGTTTCCAGGCGCACGGCCGGTATTCCGGATGTGGCCATGTGGCAGGCAGAGAGGAAACGGAAGTGCGCAGACTGTGGTCGGCGGTTCTGACGCTGGCGATGGCGGCGGGACTGGTCACGGTTATGAGCGGCAGCGCGTCCGCTTGGGAAATCAAGAGAGTGATCGACTGGAACATATCCGGCATCCACAGCGGTGGCGCCGGAAACGAACGCAGCTACTACAACGTCATCGATTCTATTCACCGGGAATCCTATGGAAATTCGACCCCGATGGACTCCGTCCGCCAGACCCAGTTGAACCGAGAACAGTTGATCCAGGTCAGGGTGAACGGCGAAGGCAACGCCCAGCTCGCCTCGATCTACCTGTGGGCGGACAACCTGTACGTAGCCGGATTCTGGTCGCCCGGTCGCAACGGCCATCCGGGTAGACACTGGGCATTCGACGACCGGAGGAATGATTTCGCCCAGGCCCTGCATGTGCCTTTAGCGTCGCTGCATACCATGCCGTCGAACGGGAGCTACACCCAGCTGCCCGGAGGCCAGCCGGAAGAACGGGCGCAACTGGCCATCACTTCGGCGCGTATCTGGGACGCCATGTACACACTGAACGATGTTCCGGCGTACAGTGACCCGGTCGGCCGGAGCATGCTGATCGCCATTCAGATCTTCTCCGAGGCGTCTAGGTTCGCAGCCGTTTTCGACACCGTCCGAGAAAATATCCGCGAGGGACGGGAGACACCGCTGAACCACTTCGACGCGCAGCGCGGAAACTTGAATCTCGCTGCGCTGGAGAACCAGTGGGGGCAGATCAGCCAGTTCGCTCACGACAACCGGCAGAATCCACAGATCGGCATCTGGGTCATGGGGCACTTGGTGACGAGCCTTGCTGGACTCGCCTACTGGTGTGGCGGGTTCGTCGAACTGAACGGCTCCCAGGCGAGGCTCTGAGGGCACGGTAGGGGCAGACGGCTGTCAGGAACACCGGCACGACGCACTGTGCGGTGCGTGTTCTCGGCCGTCGAGGTTGACGGACCGGTGACGCAGGCGCCGGCGGTCGCGCGTACGCGCTGCCGACCGCCGGGGCACGGGCGTCCCCGGCAGGGCCACCGGGTCTGCCGGTAGGGGCGCGTTTGAGATGTGCCGCCGCTACGACGACGTGGCCCGGCTGGGCCTCGCCCGGCGCTGAGCGGGGCACGGACCGAACGCGGACCGAACGCGGACCGAACGCGGACCGAACGCGGACCGAACGCGGACCGAACGCGGACCGAACGACGCAGGGCCCTTCCGGGAGTTCCGGGAGGGCCCTGTGCTTGTGCTTGTGGTGACGGCTGTGCCGCGTGCTACCAGATCGCCTCGACCCACTCCGGGTGGTCGATGAACGGGTTGCGGTTGTGCTGGTAGGTGTCGTAGATGACCTGGTTGCGCTTCTCCTCGAAGGCGCTCGGCGGGTCCTCGTCGTTCCACTGCTTGAGGACGGACAGCTTGCCGATGTACGGGTTGCTGCCGTTGTTGACCTTCTCGTTGGGCTCCAGGTCGGCGAAGCCGTCGCCGCCGTCGTAGCGGACCGCCATGTAGAGGATCATGCGGGCCACGTCGCCCTTGTCGGCGTCACGCGGCTCGAAGGAGTCGGAGTCGGTGAGGCTGCCGCCGCCGCCCGAGACCGTGCTGCCGCCGTTGTCGAAGTCCTTGTTGCCGCGGATGCTGTTGACCGTCACGTCCGCGGGACGCAGGTGGTGCAGGTCGGTGCCGGGACCGGTCACCTCGCCGAAGTCGCCGTGGGACTTGGCCCACACGTGCTCGCGGTTCCAGTCGCCGACGTCGCCGCCGTTGAGGGACTTGCTGCGCGAGACGCCGCTGTACAGCAGGATCACGTTGCTGCTGTTGTTCGGGTCCTGGTCGGTGACCTTCAGCGCGTTCCAGACGGCGGAGTACGAGATCTTCGAGACGTTGGCGCTGATGATCGTGTGCAGGGACGACTTCAGGCTCGTACCCGTCTTGCCGACCGCGTTCTTGTAGTACGTCGAGTCGTACGCCGTCGTGGTCGCGGCGGCGGGGGTCGCCGTGAGCGCGGGCGCGGAGAGGCCGACCAGGACGGCAGTGGTGGCAAGCGCCACCGACTTCCATCGGCGTATGCGTGTCGCCAGCATGTGGGGTGTCCGATCTACGCGGGTTGATTGGAGGCGGCAATCGGGAGAGTGACATGCACATGCGGTCATGGCAATGAATCTGACATGTCGATCAGATGACGAGAACCGGCAAACTGCCCTTTGTCTACGCGAGTTGACGTGCGGAAACGGCCCCCGACAGAAGAGTCGGGGGCCGTTGGGGCGATGCGTGTCAGCTCACGTCGGAGGCGTCCAGCCGGTAGACGGTGGAGGTGTTGGACGTGTTGGACGTGTTGGAGGTGTTGGAGGTGTCGGCTTCGGAACCGGCCTCGGAACCGGCCTCGGAGGTCGAAGTCGAGCTGTACTCGCTCTCCTTCACCGCAGTCCCGTTCTTCTGCACCCAGGTGGTGATCTCGGAGAGGAGGCTGTTGTTGCCGCCGCCGGGGCCGCCGCCGCTGCCGAGCTGGATGTAGTGCAGCTCGCCCTTCTTCACCAGTTCCTTGAGCTTGGCCGGCGTCATCGCGTTGTCGGAGCCGGTGAAGCCGAACATCGAGATGACGGGCTTGCCGGTGCTGAGGATCAGCTGGCCCGCGCTCTGCGAGTTGGACACCGCGATCAGCCACTTGGCGCCGTCCTGGTGCTTCTCCAGGTACGAGACGAGCCCGCTGTCGGCGCCGCCCATACCGCCGCCACCGCCCATACCGCCTCCGCCTCCGGCGGGGAACTCGCCGGTCGCGCCGCCCTGTTGACCGTTCTGGCCGTCGCCCTGGCCGTCGCCCTGCGGGAGTTCGCCGTTGCCGCCGCCCGGGGGCAGCTGTCCGTTGCCGCCCCCGCCGGGGAACTCGCCGTTCGCCTGGCCGCCCTGCTGCGTACCGCCCTGCTGCGTACCGCCGGGCAGCCGGCCGCCGGGACCGCCGTTGCCGTCGCCCCCCATGGCGCCCCGGCCGCCTCCGCCGGGACCGCCCATGCCCCCGGTGGAGGGGCCGGCGGTGGGGTTGGTGCCGCCCATCATGCCCCCGGAGGAGCCGAAGGCCGGCGAGGCGGCGTACGCCGTCGGACCCGCGAGGGCCGCCACGATCGACGCGGCGACGGACACGCCGAGCAGCCGGACCCTGGTGCCCGAGCTCGCGGACCGCAGGACGAACAGCCCCACGATCGCGCCGGCCATGACCACGCTGACGGCCGGCCACAGCCAGGTGTTCCAGCCGGTGGCCCGGCGCAGCAGCACGATCGCCCAGACGCCCGTGACGGCCAGTCCCGCGGGCAGCACCCACGACCAGCGGGCGTCGCCGCTACGGAAGGCGCGCCACAGCATGACGCCGCCGCCACCGGCGAGCGCCGCGATGCCCGGGGCGAGCGCGGTCGTGTAGTACGGGTGCATCGTGCCCTCGGCCATGGCGAAGGTCAGGTAGTGCAGCACCAGCCAGCCGCCCCACAGGACCAGCGCGGCGCGGGTGACGTCGGTGCGCGGGGCGCGCCCGCACAGGACCAGGCCGGCGACGAGCGCGATGCCCGCGAAGGGGATCAGCCAGGAGATCTGGCCGCCGAGGATGTCGTTGAACATCCGGCCGATGCCCGCGGTCCCGGCGAAGGTGCCGCCCCCGCCGCCCCCGCCCCCGCCGTTGCCCTCGCCGCCGAGGACGCGGCCCAGGCCGTTGTAGCCCATGATCAGGTCCCAGGCGCTGCCGTCGGTCGAGCCGCCGATGTAGGGGCGGTCGTCGGCGGGCACCAGGGACACGGCCGTCGCCCACCAGAAGCTGGAGACGGCCAGCGCCAGGGCCGCGAGCAGCAGGTTGACGGCCTTCTTCCGCCACCCCAGCCGAGACGCGTACACGTAGACGGCGAAGACGGCGGGCAGGGCGATGTAGCCCTGGAGCATCTTGGTGTTGAAGGCGAGCCCGAAGCACACGGCGGAGCCGATGAGCGGCAGCAGCCTCTCGTCGCGCGTGGCGCGCAGCGCGAGGGCCGCGCCCGCGACCATCAGCAGCACCAGGACGGTGTCCGGGTTGTTGTCGCGGTTGATGGCGACGGTGATCGGCGTCAGGGCGAGCACGAGTGCCGCGACGGCGGCCGCCGCATGCCCGAACACCCGCTTCACGGACGCGTGCAGGATCCAGATCGTGCCCAGCGCCGCCGCGACCTCCGGGACCATCATCTGCCAGGTGCCGAAACCGAGGATCCGGCAGGACAGGCCCATGATCATGAGAGCGAACGGCGGCTTGTCGACGGTGATGAAGTTCCCGGCGTCGAGCGAGCCGAAGAACCACGCCTCCCAGCTCTTCGTGCCGCTGTAGACGGCGGCGCTGTAGAAGCTGTTGAGGCTCGAACCGGACAGGTTCCAGGAGTAGAGCACGCCGGCCAGGAGCATGATCGCGATCAGCGCGGGGAGCGACCAGCGCGGCGCCCTGTCCGGCGGGGGCCCCGCCGGGACCGCCTCGGAGGCCGTCGGCGGCGGCCAGTCGGGGGAGACGGCCGGGGCCGGGGGCGCGGTCGGGGGAGCGGTCGGGTGGTGGAGTGGATCGGTCGCAGAGGTCACCACTGCACGATGCGTACGTCCCATGAGCGAGGGCTGTGCTCCACCTGGGGACAGCCTGTGGCTGGGTGAGACGGCGGTAAGAGCCCGGCGCAAGACCAGGCGGAGGCGTCGCCCGGACATCCGAAACCACGGCGCCTGACGCCGCGGCACCTGGTGCCAACAGCGTTGTAGGGCCGCGTAACTGAGAGACCGTCGGCCATTCGTCCGGCGAGTGCCCCCGCGCGAACACGCATACAACTTTCGCACGTGCGTATGAGTCAACGTGGCATGACTCACCGGACTTCAAGACGCAGGAGAGGACTGGTCGTCGCCACCCTCGGCACCGGTCTCCTCATAACCGGCGTGGCCGCCGCCACACCTGCCTCGGCCGCCGCCCCGACCGTCAGCTGTACGTCGAGCAAGGCGGCGCTGGCCGCCAAGCTGAAGAAGGACATCACGGCCGCCCTGGTGAACCGTAAGGGCACGATCGCCGTCGGCCTGTACGACCGCACCACCAACACCACGTGCACCCTGCGCGCCTCCACCGCCTACGACTCGGCGAGCGTCGTCAAGGTCACCGTCCTCTCCGCGCTGCTGTGGGACGCGCAGAAGACGCACCGGGCGCTCACCAGCCGCGAGAAGTCCCTCGCCACGGCGATGATCACCAAGTCGGACAACGCCTCCACCTCCACCCTGTGGAAGCAGCTCGGCCCGACGAGGATCAGGAACTTCCTGACGGCCGCCAAGATGACCCAGACCAAGCCGGGCGCGAACGGCTACTGGGGCCTGACCCAGATCACCGTCACCGACGAGCAGAAGCTGCTGAACCTGCTCACCGCCAAGAACGCGGTCCTCACCGACGCCTCGCGCGCCTACGTCAACCAGCTGATGGGCCAGGTCATCTCCTCCCAGCGCTGGGGCACGCCCTACGGCAGGCCCGCCGGCGTCACCTGGCACGTCAAGAACGGCTGGCTGTCGCGCGCCACGAACGGCTGGCGGGTGCACAGCGTCGGCACTTTCAAGGGCGGCGGCCACGACTACAGCATGACCGTCCTCACTCACGGCAACAGCACGATGAACTACGGCATCACGACCATCCAGGGCGTCGCCAAGGTCATCCACAGGGACCTCGCCGCGAGCTGACGCTTCACGTTTCGGCCTCCCGGGCGTCACCGGTCCGTCCTACGGTGACGGCCATGCGCCTGCGAACCGTACTCGCCACCCTCACCGCCGGCCTGGCGGCGGCCACCGCTCTCACCGCCGCCGGGCCCGCCGACGCCGCCCCCGCCACGAACACGGCCGCCAACCCGGCGATCAACCCGGCCGTCAACCCGGCCACGGGCAACGCCTGTTCGCCGTCCGTCTCCCTCGACCGTTTCTCCGACGCCCTCGACAAGACGACCTACGACGGCACGTTCGTCGGCAACTTCTCCGCGCTCGCCGTAGACCGCGACGGCGGCTCCCTCGCCGCCCTCTCCGACCGCTCCGCCCTCTTCGGCCTGGACGCGAGAACCCTCGCCCCGGAGTCGGTCGTCCCGCTCGCCGACGAGAACGGCGCCGCCCTCGACTCCGAGGGTCTCGTCATCGACGGCGACGGCACCCCTCTGATCACCTCCGAGACGGAGCCGTCGATCCGCCGCTACAGCCGCGACGGCCGGATCCTGGACCGTCTCCCGGTGCCGTCGTCGCTGCTCGTCGCGCCCGCCGGCCGCGCCACGTCGAACCAGACCTTCGAGGGGCTGACCCTCCTGCCCGGCGGCCGCACGCTCCTCGCCTCCATGGAGTACGCGATTGCCGGGGACAGCGCGGGCATCGTCCGCTTCCAGACCTGGAACCGGACCAAGGGCGGCCGCTTCGCGCTCGGCGCGCAGTACGCGTACCGCACGGACTCCGGCCTCGGCGTCCCCGAGGTCCAGGCCACCCCCGACGGGCGCCTCCTGGTCCTGGAGCGCGGCTTCACCGCCGGCGTCGGCAACACGGTCCGCCTCTACCTGGCCGACCCGCGCCACGCGACGGACACGAGCGGCGTCGGGAACCTCACCGGCCAGGACGGCATTCGCCTGATCAGGAAGACCCTGCTGACGGACCTGGCGACCTGCCCGTCACTGGGAGCGACCGCCAAGCAGCCCCAGCCGAACCCGCTGCTGGACAACATCGAGGGCATGGTGATCACGGGCCACGCCAAGAACCGCCTCAAGGTGCTCCTGGTCAGCGACGACAACCAGAACGCCGCACAGACCACACGGTTCTACGACCTGCGGGTACGTGTCTGACCGTCGCCCCCGTTCTGTTGCGGCGGGATGAAATCCGCCTCGTTCGACGTTGGTGCCTTCCGGAAGATCAGGTCTGTTCGAAGTCCGAAGGAAGGCATCCGCGTGGCAGCGCAGCAGGGGGAGACATCGCGAGGCTGGGCACGCCGCCTGGCAGGCTACGCATGGCGTCACCCGACGGACGTCGTTCTCGCGCTCGGCTCCTCCCTGGCCGGCATGGCCGTCATGGCCCTGGTCCCGCTGGTCACCAAGGTGATCATCGACGGCGTCATCGGCGATCACAGCCGTGCCATGGCCCCCTGGGCGGGAGCCCTCCTCGGCGCCGCGCTCCTCGTCTACGTCCTCACCTACGTCCGCCGCTACTACGGCGGCCGGCTCGCCCTCGACGTCCAGCACGACCTGCGGACCGAGATGTTCGAGACGATCACCCGGCTCGACGGCCGCCGTCAGGACGAGCTGTCCACCGGGCAGGTCGTGGGCCGCGCCACCAGCGACCTCCAGCTGATCCAGGGCCTGCTGTTCATGCTCCCGATGACGATCGGGAACCTGCTCCTCTTCCTGATCTCCCTGGTGATCATGGCGTGGCTGTCGCTGCCGCTGACCCTGGTCGCCCTCGCCGTGGCGCCCGCGCTGGCGTACATCGCCAAGCGCAGCCGCACCAAGCTGCACCCGGCGACCTGGTACGCGCAGGCGCAGGCGGCGGCGGTCGCTGGCGTGGTCGACGGCGCCGTCAGCGGCGTGCGCGTGGTGAAGGGCTTCGGGCAGGAGGACCAGGAGACGGGCAAACTGCGCGAGGTCGGCCGCCGGCTCTTCGCGGGCCGGCTGCGCACCATCCGGCTGAACAGCGCGTACACCCCGGCCCTGCAGGCGGTCCCCGCGCTCGGCCAGGTGGCGATGCTGGCGCTGGGCGGCTGGCTGGCCGTGCGCGGGCACATCACCCTCGGCACGTTCGTCGCGTTCTCCACCTACCTGGCCCAGCTCGTCGGCCCGGTGCGGATGCTCGCCATGGTCCTCACCGTCGGCCAGCAGGCCCGCGCGGGCACCGAACGCGTCCTGGAGCTCATCGACACCGAGCCGTCGATGACGGACGGCACCAGGGAACTCCCCGCCGACGCCCCCGCGACCGTCGAGTTCGACGACGTCTCCTTCGGCTACGACCCCGACCACCCCGTCCTCGACGGCCTGAGCTTCGAGATCCGCCCGGGCGAGACCCTCGCCGTCGTCGGCTCCTCGGGCTCCGGCAAGTCGACGGTCTCGTTGCTGCTGCCCCGCTTCTACGACGTCACCCGGGGCGCCGTCCTCGTCGGCGGCCACGATGTCCGCGAGCTCACCCAGGACTCCCTGCGGGCCGCGATCGGCCTGGTCCCGGAGGACTCCTTCCTGTTCTCCGACACGGTCCGCGCCAACATCGCCTACGGCCATCCCGACGCTGCCCAGGACGAGATCGAGGCCGCCGCGCGCGCCGCCCAGGCGGACCGGTTCATCGCCGAGCTGCCCGACGGCTACGACACGACGGTCGGCGAGCACGGCCTCACCCTCTCCGGCGGCCAGCGCCAGCGCGTCGCCCTCGCCCGCGCGATCCTCACCGACCCGCGCCTGCTGGTCCTCGACGACGCCACCTCCGCCGTGGACGCTGCCGTCGAGCACGAGATCCACGAGGCGCTCAAGCAGGTCATGCAGGGCCGCACGACCCTCCTCATCGCCCACCGCCGCTCCACCCTCAACCTCGCCGACCGCATCGCCGTCCTCGACGCGGGACGCCTCGCCGACCTCGGCACCCACGAGGAGCTCCAGGAACGCTCCGCGCTCTACCGCCGCCTGCTCACCGACCCCGACGGCCTCGGCGGCGTGTCGCCAGGGCACGCCCAGCCGGTCGCGCCCGGCGAGGACACCTCCGTCCGCGACGAACTGGACGCCGAGTTCGACGCCGAGCGCGGTGTGACGCCCCGCCTGTGGACCGGCGACCGCGAGCCGAAGGACACCGCCCTGTCCGGGATGCCCGCCACTCCCGAACTCCTCGCCCAGGTGGAGGCGCTGCCCCCGGCCGCCGACACCCCCGGCATCGACGAGGGGCGGGCCGTCCAGCCGGAGGAGTCGTACGGCCTGCGCAGGCTGCTGCGCGGCTTCGGCGCGCCGCTGCTGGTCAGCCTCGGGCTGGTCGCCGTCGATGCCGGGACGAGCCTGCTGCTGCCGGTGATGATCCGGCACGGCATCGACCAGGGGGTGACGAGGATGGCGCTGGGCGCCGTCTGGGCCGCCTCGCTGCTGGCGCTGCTCGCCGTGCTGGTGCAGTGGTTCGCGCAGACCGGCGAGATCCGGATGACCGGCCGCACCGGCGAACGCGTCCTCTACACCCTCCGTCTGAAGATCTTCGCCCAGCTCCAGCGGCTCGGACTCGACTACTACGAGCGGGAGCTGACCGGCCGGATCATGACCCGGATGACGACCGACGTCGACGCCCTGTCCACGTTCCTGCAGACGGGGCTGGTCACCGCGTTCGTCTCGGTCGTCACCTTCTTCGGCATCATGGTCGCCCTGCTGGTGATCGACGTACAGCTCGCCCTCGTCGTCTTCGCGACGCTCCCGCCGCTGATCATCGCCACCTTCTTCTTCCGCCGGGCGAGTGTGAAGGCGTACGAGCTCGCCCGCGAGCGGGTGTCGACGGTCAACGCCGACCTCCAGGAGTCGGTGTCCGGGCTCAGGATCGTGCAGGCCTTCCGGCGCGAGCGGGACGGCGGGGCGCGGTTCGCGGAGCGCAGCGACAGCTACCGCCGGGCCCGTATCCGGGGCCAGTGGCTGATCTCGGTCTACTTCCCGTTCGTGCAACTGCTGTCGTCGGTCGCGGCGGCGGCGGTGCTGATCGCGGGCGCGGGCCGGATCGAGGCGGCGACGCTGACGACGGGCGCCCTGGTGGCGTATCTGCTGTACATCGACCTGTTCTTCGCGCCCGTCCAGCAGCTCTCCCAGGTCTTCGACGGCTACCAGCAGGCGACCGTCTCCCTGGGCCGCATCCAGGAGCTGCTCCAGGAGCCGACGTCCACGAAGTCCGCCGACGAACCGCTCGACGTCCTCTCGCTGCGCGGCGAGATCGCCTTCGAGGACGTGCACTTCAAGTACGGCTCCACCGACGAACCCGAAGAGGCCCTGACCGGGATCGAGTTGAGCATCCCCGCGGGCCAGACGGTCGCGTTCGTCGGCGAGACCGGCGCCGGCAAGTCGACCCTCGTCAAGCTGGTGGCCCGCTTCTACGACCCCACCGGCGGCCGGGTCACGGTCGACGGCACGGACCTGCGCTCACTCGACCTCACGTCGTACCGCCACCGTCTGGGCGTCGTACCGCAGGAGGCGTATCTCTTCCCCGGCACCGTCCGTGACGCCATCGCCTACGGCCGGCCCGAGGCCACCGACGCCGAGGTGGAGGCGGCGGCGCGGGCGGTCGGCGCGCACGAGATGATCGCGACGCTCGACGGCGGCTATCTGCACGAGGTCGCCGAGCGCGGCCGCAACCTCTCCGCCGGTCAGCGTCAGCTGATCGCCCTGGCCCGCGCGGAACTCGTCGACCCGGACGTCCTGCTCCTCGACGAGGCCACGGCCGCCCTGGACCTGGCGACGGAAGCCCAGGTCAACCAGGCCACGGACCGCCTCGCAGGCCGCCGTACGACCCTGGTGGTGGCCCACCGCCTGACCACCGCGGCCCGCGCGGACCGTGTCGTGGTCATGGACCACGGCCAGGTCGTGGAGGACGGCACCCACGACGAGCTGCTCGCCCTGGACGGGCGCTACGCCCGCCTGTGGCGGACCTTCGTCGGCGAGGTCGAGCCCGAGGAGCCGGTGGGCGCGTCCCGGTGACGACCGTGCAACCATCCGACACACGTCGTGCGTCCGTACATGTGTACGGCAATCGCGAGTGAGGCCGGGGGGACGCGGCCGTCGCGTACGGCGAACCTGGGAGGGGACGGGGACCGTGGGCATAGGTGCGAGGAGTGCGGCAGTGCGGCGGCTGGGGATGGGACTGGCCGTGCTGATCGCGGCCGCGCTGCTGGCCGTCGTGGCGCCGGGCAGCGCCCAGGCGGCGCCGTCCACGACCTGCGCGGGACACCGGGTGCGCACCCTGCCGTTCTCCACCGGCTCGGTGCTGGTCTACAAGAACAACAACCTGGTCTGCGCCGTCACCGTCCAGAAGCACCCCGGCGCGGTGCGGCTGATGTCGGTGAGCGTGCAGGCGCGCGGCCATGTCGCCGTCCCCAAGTCCTGGAAGCACACCCGTACCTCCCCCTCCGTGACCGTCTACGCGGGACACCGGTGCGTGCGGGTGACGGGAGCGGTGGGGGCCGGCAGATACAGCTCGGGCTGGATCCTCTGCTGACCCCGACTCGCCAAGTCCCTCTGGTGTGACGGGTGTTGTCGACGATAGTTTCCGGCGACGCACATCTGTCTCACAGGGAGGGTGCACGCGCATGCGCAAGGCGCTCAGATGGCTGCTGGCGCTCACCGTGCTCATAGGCACGTTGAGCACGGCGGGCGCGGCCACCGCCGCGGAGCCGGAGCCGGCCGACATCAAGGACCGGCTTCTGACGATCCCCGGCATGAGCCTGATCCAGGAGAAGCCGTATCCCGGCTACCGCTACTTCGTCCTGAACTACACCCAGCCGGTCGACCACCGGCACCCGTCCAAGGGCGCCTTCCAGCAGCGGATCACGGTGCTGCACAAGGACGTCAGCCGCCCCACCGTCTTCTACACCGGCGGCTACAACGTCTCCACCACACCCGGCCGCCGCGAGCCCACCCAGATCGTGGACGGCAACCAGGTCTCCATGGAGTACCGCTTCTTCAGCCCCTCCCGCCCCGACCCCGCCGACTGGTCCAAGCTGGACATCTGGCAGGCGGCGAGCGACCAGCACCGCATCTTCCAGGCGCTGAAGAAGATCTACAGCAAGAACTGGATCTCCACCGGCGGCTCCAAGGGCGGCATGACGGCGACGTACTACGAGCGCTTCTACCCCAGGGACATGGACGGCGTGGTGGCCTATGTGGCCCCCAACGACGTCGTCAACGACGAGGACTCGGCGTACGACCGTTTCTTCGCCGGCGTCGGCACCAAGGAGTGCCGCGACCGTCTGAACGGCGTGCAGCGCGAGGCGCTGGTGCGCCGGGAGCCGCTGGAGAAGAAGTACGCGGCGTACGCGGCGGAGAACGGCTACACGTTCACCACCATCGGCACCCTGGACCGTGCCTACGAGGCCGTCGTCCTGGACTACGTCTGGGGCTTCTGGCAGTACAGCCTGCTGTCCGACTGCGACACGATCCCCGCGAACGCGGCGACGGCGACGGACGACGAGATCTGGACGTCGGTCGACACGATCTCCGGCTTCTCCGCCTACACCGACCAGGGCCTGGAGACCTACACCCCGTACTACTACCAGGCGGGCACCCAACTGGGCGCCCCCACCATCCACTTCCCGCACATCGAGAAGCAGTACATCCGCTACGGCTATCAGCCCCCGCGGAACTTCGTGCCGCGTTCGATCCCGATGAAGTTCCAGCCGTGGGCGATGCGTGACGTCGACACCTGGGTCAGGCACAACGCCCATCACATGCTCTTCGTCTACGGCCAGAACGACCCCTGGGGCGCGGAACGCTTCCGTCTGGGCAAGGGCGCGAAGGACTCCTACGTCTTCACGGCCCCCGGCCTGAACCACGGCGCGAACGTGGCCGGCCTGGCCGCGGACCAGAAGTCCCTGGCGACGTCCCGCATCCTGGACTGGGCAGGCGTCGCACCGTCGGCCGTGTCCCAGGCCAAGCCCCTCGCGAAGTTCGACGCGAAGCTGGACGTCCGCGACGTGGAGCGGGAGCCCGCGCTGCGGCCGTGACCTCAGTGAGTGGGGCAGACCGGACCCACTGACTCGTTGGGGAGGTAGGCGGCGCGCTCCTGCGGAGTGAGATCGCGGTGGACGACTCGGCAGATCCTCTGGACGGCCTCGGAGGGTTCGGCGGCGGTGTCCGCGTCCCACAGACGCGCCGTCTTGTCGTCGCTTGCGGTGGCGACGGTGTGGCTGTCCGGGCTGAACGCCACCGCGTTCACCCAGTCGGCGTGGCCGATGAGCGGGGTGCGGGTCTTGCCGTTGTGCGCGTCCCACACCCTGGCGGTGAAATCCCAGCCGGCGGTGGCGATGAGGCGGCCGTCGCCGCTGAAGGCGACTCCGAAGACTTCGGCGGTGTGCCCTTCGAGGGTGGCGCGTGGTGTTCCGGTGTCCACGTCCCACAACCACGCCGTCTTGTCGTCGCTTGCGGTGGCGACGGTGTCGCTGTCGGGGCTGAAGGCGACCGCGTTCACCTCGTCGATGTGTCCCTTGAGGACGGCACGTGGCTTGCCGGTCTTCGCGTTCCACAGGCGAGCGGTCTTGTCGGCGCTCGCGGTGGCGATGGTGCGGCCGTCGGGGCTGAAGGCGACTCCGTACACGATGTCGGTGTGCCCGTGGAGAGCACGGCGGTAGGCACCTGTGTCCGCGTTCCACAGTCGCACGGTCTCGTCGTCGCTTGCGGTGGCGACGGTGTGGCCGTCGGGGCTGAAGGCGACCGCGTTCACTGCGGCGGTGTGTCCTTTGAGGGTGCGGCGATACTTGCCGGTGCTCGCGTTCCACAGGCGAGCGGTCTTGTCGGCGCTTGCGGTGGCGATGGTGTGGCCGTCGGGGCTGAAGGCGACCGCGTTCACTGCGGCGGTGTGTCCTTTGAGGGTGCGGCGATACTTGCCGGTGCTCGCGTTCCACAGGCGAGCGGTCTTGTCGGCGCTTGCGGTGGCGATGGTGTGGCCGTCGGGGCTGAAGGCCACCCCCTTCACCGCGCCGGTGTGCCCGGAGAGGATGGGCCCGGGCCGGGCGACGTTCGTGTCCCAAAGGCGTACGACCGCGTCACGGCCGGCTGTGGCGAGGATGCGGCCATTGGGGCTGAAGGCCACCGCGAAGACGCTGTCGGTGGCGCCGTTGAGGGCGTTCCGGGGCGTCCCGGTGGCCACGTCCCACAGCCGTACCGGGCGTTCGAGGCCGACGGTGGCCAGGGTGCGGTTGTCCGGGCTGAAGGCAACCCCGACGACCTGTTCGGCATATCCGCTGAGAGCGATGCGGGGTTTGCCGGTCGCGTCCCAGAGTTGAGTGACGGAGTCGAATCCGACGGTGGCGAGAGTGCCGCCGTTGGGGCTGAAGGCCACCGCGACCACCCGCGCGGTGTGTTTTCTGAGCACCTTGCGTGGCTTGTGGGTCTCCGCGTTCCACAGAATCGCCGTCGTGTCGGCGCTTGCGGTGGCGATGGTGTGGCCGTCGGGGCTGAAGGCGACCGCGTTGACAGCGGCGGTGTGCTTGTTGAGGACGGCGCCCGGTTTGCCGGTGTCGGCGTTCCAGAGCCGGATCGTCGTGTCGGCGCTTGCGGTGGCGATGGTGTGGCCGTCGGGGCTGAAGGCGACCGCGTTGACAGCGGCGGTGTGCTTGTTGAGGACGGCGCCCGGTT